>CBFIFN010000046.1:0-10880 GCA_965661885.1 uncultured Burkholderiales bacterium
ATCACCGACCCACCTCCTGCACGAATGATTTCGGGGATTCCGAACTTAGAGCATAAAAAGGTACCAAATAGGTCGAGTTTGATGCATCGCCAAAACTCCTCAATAGGGGCTGTTGTCACTGGTCCGTCATCTAACGTCGAGCCTCCCGCATTATTGTGCAATATGTTGAGTTGGCCATATTTTTGAACAGTTTGATCTATTACATTTCTTACACTTTTTTCATCGCTGACATCGGTATGAATAAAGCAAGCATCTCCCCCATTTTTGCCCGCAAAGGTGCGTGCAGACTCAGCTGCCGGCCTACCAACCTTGGGATCAATTTCAGCGATAACTACTTTTGCTCCTTCTTCCACGAAGCGTTCCGCCGTGGCGCGACCAATCCCTCCGCCACCTCCGGTGATTAATGCAACTTTATTTTCGAGTCTCAAATGTTATCTCCTGTGGTTTAATCTGGTCTTCCACCAGGCCACACTGGTGAATCCGCTAATTCTTGCCACGCTATCGGTTGCTCAGAGAGGGCGCGCGCCTCTGAGGTCTTTTTACTGACGTCCCAGTGAGCTGCGATGTAGCGTTTTCCGGTTACACCGTCAGCGTCAACCGATGACAGCCACATAATAGGAGCGACCATCGCTTCCGGAGGAATCAACAAATCCCTATCGATATTATTGACCTCGGGAACCATGGATGTATCACAAGGGCCGCCAGGGACGACCACGTTTACAGTGATACCGTATTTCTTAAATTCGCCTGCGTGGCCAGCTGACATTGCTTCTAGTCCTGCTTTTGCTGGCCCGTAAGGATGAAACATCGGTCGTAGCATAGTAAAAAAACTTGTGGTGACGTTTATGATACGTCCCCAACCCTTTGTTTTCATGATTGGAAGTGCAGCTCGAGTTAAGTACCATGCTCCGGAGAGGTTTGTTGTGATGAAGTGGTCCCAAATTTCCGGTGATAATTCTTCAATGTTTACTAATTCGTCCAAATGATTCTCGCGAATCAGACCCATGGACGCCCCCGCATTATTGATAAGAACATCCAGACTCTCTGTTGAATCTATTGCTGATTGACAGGCAGAAGGGCTTGCAATATCTAAGTTTATCGTGGTCAGAGACTTATGTTTATGCGATTCCTGAAGATCACGAAGTCCGTTTTCGTCAATATCCGCCGCACTGACAAACCATTCGGCATCTAGAAACGCAGCGACTAAATTGCGGCCTATTCCGCCCGCAGCACCCGTAATAAAAACTCGTTTAGCATATGAATTACTAGTCATCTGATGAGTGTATCATGCAGCCAGATCGGGTCTCCAACACTTATCGTGAGCTCATAGAGCAGTATTTTAAGAACTTTTTCGCAAGAGTAGCTTGCTGCAAATTTGAATGAGGCCAACAAGATACTGGTTAGCGTAAACTGTGTCTCAGGAGTCCAAAATGTAATCATTATGTAAATAAGTTAAAAATGATTTGTCGGCCTATGAGACAAACAAATATAAAACAGGGAATAAATTAATAAACTTAATTTTTTGGAGTAGACGCACACGTTATGAATTTTGAATGTTTTGAAGTTTCAATAAGTAACAACATCGCGCATGTTGTTATGAAGCGCCCAGAAAAGCGAAATAATATGAACACTGCTTTCTGGAACGAATTGCCAGTGCTTATTAACGATATTGACGCAAATGTCCGAGCGAGGGTTATCGTCATTTCCTCAAGTGGACCACATTTCTGTGGTGGGCTAGATGTGGACATGTTTATGTCTGGTGGCGTGAAGGATGAAAGTAACGACTCAATTCGTCGGCGCCAAGACGCTGCCAAATTCATGAATATGTTGAGTGTTATGCAGGCAAGCTTCTCAGTACTCGAGGAGTGTCGCCTTCCGGTTCTCGTGGCGATTCAGGGGGGATGCATAGGCGGTGGCGTTGACATGGTCACTGCGTGCGATATGCGGTACGTCACTCAAGACGCGTTCTTTACGATATTTGAAACAAAAATTGGCATGACTGCTGATGTTGGTACGTTTCCGCGTATTGTTAAACTTGTGCCGGAGGGTTTAGTGCGTGAAATGGCCTATACAGGGCGTAAGGTCAGCGCAACTGAGGCTATGGAGATGGGGCTTGTCAACCGGGTTTATGAAACGCATGACGCTATGTTAGCCGATGTCATGAAAATTGCAGCTGAGATTGCCGAGAACGCACCGTTGGCAGTTTACGGTTGCAAGCGAGCGATTACCTATTCCCGGGATCACACGACCCAAGAAGGCCTTGAGTGGATCAATTTGTGGAACGCTTCCATGTTGCAAAATGATGAGATTTCTGAGGCCATGTTAGCTCGTAAAGAAAAACGGTCCGGTGAATTCGCTGATCTTCCAGTCCTTAAAAAAAACATTGGCGAAGGAGTATAAGTGCCCGTTGTGGCGGCGCTAATTTGGGATTGTTGTCGACTAGATTCACAATTGGCAGCGACTAACTATTAGAGGGTTTTTATGAAGGCGTGGCAAATTGTTTCAAGCGGTGGTATCAATGCATTACGTCTAACGGATGTCGAGATGCCAACGCCGACGCAAGGTCAGGTTAGAGTAAGGATTGAGGCTTCATCCTTGAACTATCGAGATTTGCTGATGATTGAGGATCCCATCGGGAGAAATCTGCAGTTGCCGCGTGTGCCCAACTCAGACGGCTCCGGAACAATCACTGCGGTGGGAGCAGGTGTTAAAGGCCTTCGAGAAGGCGACCGAGTTGCATCCTGCTTTTTTAGTACCTGGGTAGATGATGTGATTACTCGTGAGGCTATGACCTCTGCTTTGGGAGGTGCGCTTGACGGGGTTTTAGCGGAAGAGGTAGTTTTAAGTGCTGACGGCGTGGTTACGCTACCGAAGGATTATTCCGCAGTTCAGGGTTCGACGCTGCCGTGTGCGGCTTTGACGGCTTGGCATGCTTTATTTGGAGTTAAGCGAATTCAGAAGGGAGACCGTGTTCTCTTGCTAGGAACAGGTGGTGTTTCTATATTTGCGATGCAGTTTGCAATTGCCGTTGGGGCTGAGGTATTCATTATTTCTTCTTCAGATGAAAAACTGGCTCGTGCGAAGAGTATGGGAGCGCATCACTTAATAAATTATAAAAAATTTCCTAACTGGGAAAGCACCATCCTTGAGTTGACCAATGGGGTCGGCGTTGACCTGACTGTCGAGGTAGGTGGCTCGGGTACCGTTACTAGATCGATTGAGGCGACCAAAGTCGGAGGTGTTGTATGTCTGATTGGGGTGCTCTCGGAGGGGGTTTTAGATCCGACATTAGTTATGCGAAAATCTATTCGCCTTCAGGGTATTTATGTGGGCTCGCGAGCTATGTTCCAAGAGATGAACCGAGCTATCGATAATTTCAATATCAAACCCGTGATCGATCAGGAGTTTAATTTTGACTCTGCGCCTGAGGCTTTCGTAGCACTGAAAAGTCAGAAGCATTTCGGGAAATTGGTCATCAAAACTTAAAATTAGCCTTTAATTTTTCGTGGGAACTGCCACCTTCCTGATCTTAAGCTCACACTCAGTCGCTCATCGTGAAATACATGAAGAAATGAATAAAATGAACTTAAGAAGCTCGTATACTATCAACTTAGGGTAAGCCAACGTGAGCCAAGAAAGGATGCATTAATCATGTCAAGACACAACGCACTAGAAAAATTCGGTCGTTCAGGTAACCCCACATTAAATGCCGGGACCTTTAGCGAGGCTGCAGGAGGCGCTGGAGAAAATGCTCGCAGCATGCGCACTATGACCCTGGAAGGAACAGTCAACAGAACGGCAATTTTGCTGCTTTTGGTCGTGTTATCGGGAGCTTGGACATGGAATTTATTCTTCCAAAGCGGTGATTCAGCAACCGTGATGCCAATGATGTTGGTGGGTGGTATTGGAGGGTTCATTTTCGCTTTGATAACAATGTTCAAAAAAAGTTGGGCAGGGTTAACAGCTCCGATTTATGCAGTGTTGCAGGGGTTGTTTTTAGGTGGCATTTCGGCCATGTATGAAGCCCAATTCGACGGCATTGTTATTCAAGCGGTTGGTCTGACATTAGGTACGTTATCGTCACTATTACTGCTATACAAGACGGGGATTGTGAAGCCGACTGAAAATTTTCGTTTGATGGTGACTTCAGCGACGATGGGTATAGGTTTGTTGTACTTAGTAAGTATGGTTATGAACATGTTTGGCTCTAGTATTGGGTTCATTCACTCAAACGGTCTGTTTGGTATTGGGTTTAGCTTGTTTGTTGTAGCCATTGCCGCCCTCAATCTAGTTTTAGATTTTGACTTTATTGAACAGGGCTCTGAGCAAGGAGCACCGAAGTATATGGAGTGGTTTGGCGCGTTTTCTTTAATGGTCACACTCATCTGGCTTTACTTGGAAATGTTGCGACTACTAGCAAAACTGAGAAGCCGATAGTGGACTTCAATACCGTTATTTTTGGAGGACTAGCCATCTTTTCGCTTGGCATTTTTCTTTTTATCGGTCGTTTTAAAGCATTTAAAACCCAGCGGGAAAGAGATGATCGGATAGATTGGAGTCAACGGCAGTTCTCCTTATGGAAAATTGCTCTATATAGTCTTGGGGTTGTTTTAGCGATCGTACTATTGACACGACTCTTGTGAGGCCTCACATCAAACTTGTGGGCGAACTTTTAACCAATAAGGTAAAAATTAATGGGTAATGTATCTTTGTTTATAAATGGTGCGACAGTTGGAATAGTCATTTTTCAAACGGCGATTGTGGCGCCCTCTGTTTTCACTGCGCTCTCTGGTTCCGATAGCTCAGTTTTTCTACGTAAAGTATTTCCTCGGTTTTTTATATTGTTGGCAGCGCTTGGAGTGATGGCTAATATCGCAGCAATTATGACGCAAAACGCACAGGCTACAATTATCTCGGGCGCCACTGTGGGGCTTGCTGTTTTTGCGTATCTATTGATTCCGATGACGAACAACGCGCGCGACGAGGGGCGTGATAAAGCTTTTAAGCGTTTACACCTGGCCAGTGTGCTTTTAACCGTTGGAATCCTTGCTGTAAATGCGTTTGGCCTGGTGGTATAGGATTTTATTATTTTTCGTATTAGTCTTTACTTAGACTCTTATGGAAATTAAAGTTAATTTCCTGGATAAGCTTCGTCTTGAGGCCAAGTTCGACGATTTTACACTCGTAACTGACCAGCCTATTCGTTACAAGGGTGATGGATCGGCGCCAAGTCCATTCGATTATTTTCTAGTTTCCTCAGCCTTGTGTGCAGGGTACTTTGTAAAGCTTTATTGCGAAACTCGTAATATTTCAACTGACAACATTCATCTGTCACAAAATAATCTCATTGATCCTGAAAACCGCTATAAGCAAAACTTTAAAATCCAAGTTGAACTGCCGCCTGAGATTGCTGAGGTTGACCGGCGAGGGATACTACGTGCCATTGAACGTTGTAGTGTTAAGAAAGTAATACAAGAGGGACCCGGTTTTATTGTCGAAGAAATTGACCAACTGGGTGCTGACAGTCAATTATTGCTTGGCTTAAGCTCTTCATCTAAAAAGAGTACATATCTTTCAGGTAAAGACCTTCCGGTCGAACAAACGATTGAAAATATGTCGAAGGTTCTGTCTGATTTAGGCATTAAGATTGAAATTGCCTCATGGCGTAATATCGTACCCAATGTTTGGTCTTTGCACATCCGTGATGCTGAATCGCCGATGTGTTTCACTAACGGTAAAGGCACAACGAAAGAAAGCGCTTTAGCATCGGCCCTTGGGGAGTACATCGAGAGACTTGCCAACAACCACTTCTATGCTGAGTATTTTTGGGGCGAGAGCGTTAGCAATCTAGATTTTGTGCATTATCCAAACGAGCGCTGGTCCAAGCCCCTGGCCGAAGATATGGTTCCAGCGGATATTCTGGATGATCATTGTATGGCGCTTTATGACGCGGCTGGAGATTTGCGTAGTAGGCACTTGATTGACGTGAACTCGGGTAATGAGTCAAGAGGGGTTTGTTCGATTCCATTTGTCCGACGATCAGACGGGGAGGAGGTGTACTTTCCCGTCAACTTACTCGAGAACTTATTCGCGAGTAATGGCATGAGCGCGGGCAACACTCTAGCCGAAGCTCAGGTGCAGGCCCTATCGGAAATTTTCGAACGAGCCGTTAAACGAGAGATTCTCGAGAATGAAATTACATTGCCGAATGTCCCAAATGAGGTCTTAGAAAAATATCCTGATATTGTTGCAGGAATAAGAGATTTAGAGTCAAAAGGGTTTCCGATTTTGGTAAAAGACGCCTCTTTAGGAGGTGTTTATCCAGTGATGTGTGTAACTTTGATGAACCCTCGTACAGGTGGGGTCTATGCGTCTTTTGGTGCACATCCAAGTTTTCAAGTAGCCCTTGAGCGTAGTCTTACCGAATTGCTTCAAGGACGGAGTTTTGAGGGTTTAAATGATTTGCCTAGACCAACTTTCAATGGTCATGCGCTAACTGAGCCAAACAATTTCGTTGAGCATTTTATTGATTCAAGCGGAGTGGTTTCCTGGCGATTTTTTAGTGATAGCGCAAACTATCATTTTGTAGACTGGGATTTTTCCAGTAACGCTGATAACGCTACTCTTGATGAGGCGCAAATATTATTCGACATTCTCAGTGGTGAGGGTTGGGAAGTCTATTCGGCTACATATGATCAGCTTGGCGCCATTGCTTGCAGAATTCTCGTTCCTGGATATTCCGAGATCTACCCGCTTGAGGAGTTAATTTGGAATAACACGAACGAAGCGTTGATATTCCGCTCTGATATTTTAAATGTTCATTCTTTGACTGATTCGAGCTTGTCGGTTTTGCTAGAGCGCTTATCTAGTAATGAGGTTGATGAGTATTCATACGTTTCTACGTTAATCGGTGTAGCGTTTGATGACAATACCGTTTGGGGGCAGTTGACTGTCATAGAGTTAAAACTCCTGATTCATTTGGCGCTTGGACAGCTTGAGGAGTCACGTGAGCTGGTTGGTGCTTTGCTTCAATACAACGATAATACCGTTGATCGAGGTCTGTTTTTTCAGGCACTAAAATCAGTTCTGGAGGTGACTCTTCATGAAGAGCTAGATTTGGATGACTATGTAAATAACTTTCGTCATATGTTTGGCCAGCAGCAAATGGACGCCGTTATTGGCTCGATCGATGGCGGCGTTAGGTTTTTTGGATTAACAGTAACGAACATGAACCTAGAGGGGCTTGATAGGCATCAGCGTTTGATGAATAGTTTTGAGAAATTACACAAGGCGCGAGCTAAGTCTGTTTCATGAATCTCTCCCTAAAAAAATCGTACTATAATTTACTCGAAAGCGTAAGGTTTCGAATGAGTCATGACGAAGGGAAAAATTCTTTGGATTTATACTGAGAGGAGCGATAATGGATACGATAGAACTTCGAAGATCGCTTTCTGACGAATTACATGCTCGGACATTTGATAACTTTTCGGGTGCCGGGCGATTCATCCGGTTTGTTTATCTTATTGATGGTAATGCAGAAGCAATACTGGATTATGTGAACCTGTATCTAGAGGAAGAAGGTCACGCCACCATTCCTCTTGATAGTAAGTTCGCTACATTTAATCTCGGCAGTTATTCTTTGGATTTTGAGAGGCATGCTGAGTTTATTTCGATCAGTTTTATTCAAAAGTTTGATTCAGTTTCGTCGGGCCTTTTGCCAGACGCATACGATGCTCGCAGAGTGGGTTTGCCGTTGGAGTGGGCGCATCAATCACCAGGACAAATATTTCATGCAGTATGGTTAGAAGTTGGCGGAGTACCTCCAGTAGGATTGACTGAAGATAAGATGCTTCAGCTGATGCAAGCCCGGGCAGTTGCGGCAAACCAATTCAGTGATGGAGCAGCTCAGGTCTATTTCGCCTTTGATATTGATTCGGCGGGATTCTCTCGAGTTGCCTTATATAACTCGAGTATGGTGGCTAGCCGACTAGGACGAGCTGTTCAACGCATTGTTGAACTAGAGACTTACAGACTGCTGGCACTACTGGGTTTTGCAACCGTGCGAGCACACGGTGCGAAGTTAGATTTAATTGCTAAACATGTCGGTGAAATCACAAATGATCTTGCCGAGCAAATTAAACAGCCAGAGAGTCGGGTTGAGGATATGCTTTCAAAACTGTCAGCTCAGGCTGCAGACTTAGAGAATATTTATTCAAATGCGTCATACCGAATGGCTGCTACCAAGGCTTACGACAGCATCGTTGAGAATCGTCTGGATGGCCTGCGCGTCAGTCGAATTGAAGGTTTTCAGGGGGTAAAGGGTTTTCTGAATCGTCGGATGCTACCCGCAATCGATAGTTGTCGCGCTTTTTCAGAAAGATTGCGTCGGCTGTCTGAGCGTATTAGCCGTGCCGGTGATTTATTACAAACACAGACAGAAATGATTATTCAGCGTCAGAATCAAGATTTGCTGATTTCAATGAATCATCGCGCAAAGATCCAACTTAGGTTGCAACAAACCGTTGAGCGTTTGTCAATTGCTGCGGTTACTTATTATGGAGTGGGGCTAGTCGGATTCATAGGCACATCGCTACCTCTAGATGTTTGGGGGGTCGATCTAGTCATGATTAAGGCACTGTCTATTCCTGTTATCGCTGGATGTGTTTGGTTAACGATCCGACAAGTTAAAAGACGCACCTAATCGATCGCTAAATTGCCAATTGTAAGGATTTAGTTTGCGGTCCGGTTGGTTAGTAGGGTTAATATTTTAGGCAGTAAAGTCCACGTTACGGGTCTTCTTGAGGTACTCCTCTAAATTGTTTTCGATCCAAGTTAGAGTTTCACTCTGATTGCCACATAGGTTAGGTCGTCGCAAAATCCCAACGAGCCCGTGAACACGAGCCCATGTGTTGTAAGCGATCATTAGAACTTCTGTTTCGGGAAGGTCGGGAAGATTGCGTTTGATCCCGTCCACAACTTCGTCCCACGCGTCGTTCGATATGGTTTTTAGAGTTGGGTGCTGATTAACATCTATATCGGTGTCTGCAAACATCAGATCGTAGATATACGGATAGCGTAACCCAAATCGCACGTACTGGGCGCCGTAGTCAGCAAAATCATTTGAAGTTTGCAAGCTGACTCCTTGGGATAAGAGTTTATAGCCTCTAACCATCAATGCGGCTTTTAGATCATTCTTACTGGTGAAATGTCGATAAATAGCTGTTGATGAAACGCCTGCAATATTGCCGATAGCACGCATATTGACGTGTTTCCATGACTGCTCGTTACAAATATCCCAGGCTATTTGTGTGAGACGTTCTTTTAAATTTGTTTTGTGATAACCCATACCACATTGTAACGCATAATTCTGCGATGTTTACATAGTTAACAAATGAGGTATACTCTGTGCCTGATTGTATTCACAGACGACAATTAAGTCGCGGGTGAGCTTGGTC
Source organism: uncultured Burkholderiales bacterium (assembly GCA_965661885.1). Taxonomy (GTDB): domain Bacteria; phylum Pseudomonadota; class Gammaproteobacteria; order Burkholderiales; family Eutrophovitaceae; genus Eutrophovita. Next base: position 9,456 of record CBFIFN010000046.1, read on the forward strand.
AGCGTTCATAAAATGCGTTGGGTCGATCCAGTGTTACGTTCGATGATAACTGCAAGTATTAATTAAAAACATGGTGTGTTATATTTCGGCTGAATAAATCGCACGACACTTCGCAGTGTGGTTTCCTGAGTCCTTACATGTAACCGTAAAAAAGCGAGAGTTTAATGCGAAATTATATTGATTGGGTAGTGCGCTTCAGATGGGCTGTAATCGTTATCATCTTTGGGCTGACAGGGTTTTTTGTAAAAAATCTCGGTAACTTAACCGTTATTATTGACCCGAATACGATCGTTCCTCAATCCCACCCCTTTGTATCAACTACTCTAAAGGTTGAGGAGGTTTTTGGTTCGAGGTACGTAGCCGTGATAGGAATTACGCCAAAAGAGGGAGATGTTTTTCAACCTAATGTGCTCGCGAAAGTCCAACGTATTACGCAAAAACTTAGTGAAACGCCGCGCGTAGTCCAAACAAACCTGTTATCCATAGCCGCAAGTAGAGCAAAAGATATCAAAGGTACAGCTGAAGGTATGCAAGTACAGCAAATGATGGAGGAAGTGCCGACCTCGCCTGAGGGTTTAGCCGCATTGAAAGATGCCTTGATTCGCAACGATGCGTATATGAATTCGGTTGTGTCTGAGGACTTTAAAACATTGACCATACTCGCTGAAGTGAGGGACGCCTCCGCTGAAGATAAGAAGGAGGGTCGAGTCGGATTCACGTATGTGTCTGATCGTATTAACGAAGCTGTTGATTCAGAACGCGATGATTCAGTAACCATAGAGGTGACCGGATACCCGCCATTCATTGCTCTAATTGAAAAATTTGCGGAACGAACACCTTTATTGCTGATGATAGCGATTATTATTATCGGGATCATTCATTTTGAGGCATTTAGAACGCTACAAGGTTTAATACTGCCCTTGGTGACCCCGATCATCGCGGTGATCTGGGCGTTAGGTTTTATGGGTTTAGCGAAAGTTCCTTTGGATATATTCAATACTTTGACGCCTATCCTAGTTCTTGCGGTGGGAGCGGGCCATGCGGTTCAGTTATTGAAGCGGTATTATGAGGAATATAATATTGCGCATCCTGGGGGCGCGCAGTACACGAAGACAAAGTTTTTTGATGCAAGTCGGATATTGGGAAAATTATCACCGATTATGCTCGGGGTTCCAGTTGTTTGGGGACTTATCCAGGGGTACCAAACTGGTGAGCTTAGCGATGGTGTTGCTGCTGTGCTTCGTGTCGGCGCCATATCGCTGATCCCAGTATGGATTTTCTTTCTTTGGGCGACTACGCGATTGATCATGTACGTGTTTAATCCGAAGAGTATCGTTTCTGATGAGAACAGTATTGCGGCCAATCGGCAGGCTGTCATTGACTCAATTGTGAAAATTGGTCCCGTTATGTTGACAGCGGGCTTAG
>CBFIFN010000047.1:0-10849 GCA_965661885.1 uncultured Burkholderiales bacterium
CCATTGTTGACCTCGCACTAGATGCAGGATTATTACTCAACGTAACCGCCGAAAAGGTAATTCGTCTACTGCCACCATTAATTCTTGACACCGACCAAATTAACTTTCTTGTCACAACCATAACAACAATAATCGAAGAATTTCTCGCAGGATCTAAATGACAATTATGAAACACTTCCTTAGGTTCGCTGATTTAGACAAAAATGAACTCGACTACCTTTTCAATTTAACTACAGAAGTAAAAACCGCGTTCAAAACTCTCAATAAAAGGGAAACACTTCAAGACAGACACTTAGTCATGATCTTCGAAAAAAGCAGCACCCGGACACGTCTGGCGTTTGAACTCGGTATGAACCAGCTTGGAGGTAGCGCAGTATATTTAAACACCAAGGACTCTCAACTTGGCCGAGGCGAGCCCATTCTAGACTCTGCTCGAGTCATTTCCAGGATGTGTGATTTAGTAATGATCAGAACATTCGAGCAAGAGATGATCGAAACATTTGCGAAGTACAGCAGTGTACCTATTATTAATGGATTAACGAACCAACATCACCCATGCCAAGTGTTAGCCGATGTTTTCACCTTCATCGAGAAAAAAGGATCCATACAAGGAGCAACCGTTGCCTGGATTGGAGATGCGAACAATATGTGTAATAGCTGGATTGAAGCAGCGAACGTCCTTAACTTTAACCTTAATATCTCATCACCACCTGATTACGCTCCCGAAAAATTAGATACTTCGGAAAATGTGAAATTTTTTGCAGTACCGCAAGAGGCGGTAGAAAATGCTGACTTAGTAACGACTGATGTATGGGCCAGTATGGGTTTCGAAGAAGAGAGCAAGTCTAGGGAACAAGCATTCAAAGATTGGCAAGTTGACCAATCCTTGATGGCACTCACATCTAAGGACTCATTATTTATGCATTGTCTCCCGGCTCACCGAGGCGAGGAAGTGTCTGCGGAGGTTATTGACGGTATTCAAAGTGTAGTTTGGGATGAAGCAGAAAACCGTTTACATGTTCAAAAAGCTTTAATGGAATTTTTATTGCTTGGGGTCCTCGATTAAAGGTGCCAAGTTACTAAAGTACAGACACGCCTGAGGTTAGACTACGTGCGTGCAATTGAAATTTGTTCATCTAATAATATTTTCAAAAAGGGACTTGATATGTTTAGATTTTTAGTGCCTACCCTGACACTTATCTTCATTGCTTACTCTGCGAACGCACACCACGATACTAAACCAACAAATGTTGTCGCAAATAACGAAAAAGCAATACCAGTAAACGATAAAAATATCCAGACCATTACAGACGAGAATGGATGTAAAGTTTATAACCCAATGCCTCAACAGGGTGAATCAGTGAGCTGGGATGGGAATTGTAGCGACGGTTTTGCTGATGGAACAGGAACACTCAAATGGTTCATAAACGGCGAACTCAAAGAGTATTACTCAGGCCAAATTGTTGGTGGCTGGGCTGAAGGTAACGGAGTTTACACATCTCATGATGGCACTCAGTATGATGGCGAGTGGATCCGCAGTCGACAGCATGGAAGAGGTGTGCAAGTTAATCCTGACGGCAGCGCATATGATGGGGAATGGTCAGATGGACGACCACACGGTTGGGGCCGAGCGAGATCACCCAATGGGGAGACCTTCGAGGGAGAATGGCGCAACGGTGAACCGTTAAGTGAATCAGATGGAAGAAGAATATAACCTTATGAAAGATAATAATAACTTATGACTAAAGTAAAAAAAGTTGTCTTAGCCTATTCAGGTGGATTAGATACGTCCGTGATTCTCAAGTGGCTTCAGGAGACCTACTCCTGCGAGGTAGTCACCTTCACGGCAGACCTAGGTCAAAAGGAGGAAGTCGGTCCGGCAAGAAAAAAAGCTAAAGCTGCCGGGGTCAAGCAAATATTTATTGAAGATCTCAAAGAGGAATTTGTTCGCGATTACGTTTTTCCGATGTTCAGGGCGAATACAGTCTACGAAGGGGAATACCTCTTAGGCACGTCCATAGCGCGCCCATTGATTTCGAAAAGACTTATAGAAATCGCACGGCAAACCGGCGCAGATGCAATTTCCCATGGCGCCACAGGTAAAGGTAATGATCAAGTTAGATTTGAGCTAGGGGCTTATGCACTGATGCCAGACGTTAAAGTAATTGCTCCCTGGCGTGAATGGGACTTACTGTCGAGAGAAAAGCTGATTGCTTACGCTGAGAAACACGACATTCCCGTAGATTTTAAAAAGAAAAAAGGATCTGCGCCATACTCTATGGATGCAAATCTTCTTCACGTCTCGTACGAGGGAGGCGTTTTAGAGGACCCGAATGTGGCTCCAGAAGATTCGATGTGGAGAATGACCGTATCCGCTGAAAAAGCACCATCAAAAGGCGAAAATATCCGCCTCAAATACGCGAACGGAGATATTGTTGCGGTTAATGGTAGAAAACTATCTCCAGCTAAAGTACTCAATAAGCTGAACGAGTTAGGTGGGAGACATGGAATTGGGCGACTAGATTTAGTCGAAAATCGATATGTCGGCATGAAATCTAGAGGATGTTATGAGACACCCGGAGGCACTATCATGCTCAAAGCCCACAGAGCAATTGAATCCATCACACTTGACCGAGAAGTATTGGCTTTGAAAGATGACCTGATGCCACGATATGCTCGACTGATATATAACGGCTATTGGTTCAGCCCCGAGAGAATTTTAATACAGAATTTAATCGATGAATCACAAAAGCCAGTAAATGGCGAAGTAGAGCTGAAGCTCTATAAAGGGAACGTCCAAGTACTGGGTCGAAGGTCCTCTAAACACTCATTATTTGACGGACGTATTGCAAGTTTTGAGGACGATAAAGGCGCCTACGATCAAGCAGATGCTGAGGGCTTTATTAAACTTAATGCCTTGCGACTGAGAATAGGCGCGAAACAAACGGCTCAACTAAGCAAGTTAAAAAAATGACAACGATTTCTGTCGTTAAAAAAAATGGAGAAATCGCGATTGCCGCAGATACCCTTACGAAGTGGGGCTCGGGAAAAGAAAGTGCAAAGTACATCGTTAACTCCGAAAAAATTATCAGAGTGAACGATAACTTTATCGCAGTGACCGGTAACGCCACGTTCAAATTAATTTTAAAAGAATATTTTCTTGATTCAGCTCACTCAAGTTCGATGAGTTCAGTAGATGAGATTTTTAAAACCTGGAACCAACTACACGCTAAACTAAAAGAGAAATATTTTCTGATGCCGGAGGAAGATAAAGAAGACGCAATTGAATCCTCTAGAATGGACGTGCTGATTGCAAATCAATATGGAATATTTGGTGTGTCTGGGCATCGCACAGTGCAGGAGTTCTCGCAATTTTACGCCTATGGAAGCGGAAGTGATTATGCACTTGGTGCCCTCTGGTCGAACTATGATTTACCCAAATTAAATGCAGAGACAGTAGCGAGAAATAGCATCCAGGCTGCGGCTGAGTTTGACGATGGCACTGGCCTTCCTGTCGACTCGTTTACAATAAAGCAAAAATAATTTATGAGGAAAAAGAATGCCGTCATTTGATGTTGTGACCGAGGCTGATAAGGTTGAATTAAAAAATGCTGTAGACCAGACCAACAAAGAAATTAGGAATCGTTTCGACTTTAAAGGGTCAGACGCAAGAATAGAGCTGTCAGATGGCGAGGAGATTACTGTTTATGCCGATGATGAGTTTAAAATGAGTCAAGTATACGACGTGTTGATTGGCAAAATGGCAAAGAGACAAATCGACACCAGAGTTTTAACTAAAGAGAAATTAGAGAAGATCAGTGGTGACAAAGTTAAACAAACTATTTCTGTGTTGTCCGGAATAGACAAGGAGCTTGGGAAGCGAATTATCAGGATCATCAAAGACCATAAGCTAAAAGCACAAGGGTCTATTCAGGGCGAAACCGTGCGTTTTTCAGGAAGCAAGCGCGACGTCTTGCAAGACGTCATCGCTTTGCTAAAAGAAGAAATTAAGGATGTACCTCTGCAGTATAAAAATTTCAGAGATTAAGAAATTAAACATTTCGTTAATTCTTGACTATCATCGCGTACGCAGAATGATTATGAATTGACTCAAAATTTTCGGATTCCACCACGTAACTTTCGATACTCTCAATCTCGTTTAGCGCAGTGGCGACATCACGCACCATATCCTCTACAAATTTCGGGTTATCGTATGCTTTTTCGGTCACGTATTTTTCATCCGGACGTTTCAGCAGTCCGTAAACTTCACAAGACGCCTGCTCCTCTGCGACTGCAATTAACTCCTCAATCCATACGTGCGAAGTCGTGACCGCAGAAATAGTAACGTGTGATCGCTGATTGTGCGCCCCATATTCTGAGATCTTTTTTGAACAAGGACAAAGACTTGTCACAGGCACAACCACCTTCATCTCAAGATTGTATTCTCCCTTCTTGACCTGTCCTTTAAACGTCACTTCATAGTCAGACAGACTTTTAACTTTAGAGACTGGCGCTGCCTTTTCAAGAAAGTAAGGGAATGTCATTTCGATGTATCCGGAATCAGACTCCAGCCGGTCTAACATAGTCCGCAATATGGTCTCAAACGACTCTACAGATATCTCTCGATCTTGTTCATTTAAAATTTCAACGAATCGCGACATATGCGTTCCCTTGAAATTGTGCGGCAACTCAACATACATGTTGAATGTCGCAATGGTGTGTTGCACGCCTTCGGACTTATCGGCTACCTTTACGGGGTGCTGAATGGCCTTAATCCCAACCTTGTCTATTGCCAAGTGTCGAATGTCAGCCGAGCTTTGAACGTCCGGAATAACTAAATCTGTTGGTGAATTCATTGCTAACGCCTTGCTTTTAATAGGTAAACTTCATTATACCTCAACCAAGCTTACATTTAATATTATGGTTGAAGCGCCTTTGTGTAATCGTTAATTTGCTCAAAAATGCCTTTCGCGTCTAACTTGCAGTCAGAATATAGAACATTGGCGTCTCCGTGAGACACAAAACTGTCAGGCAAACCTAGCTTCAACACTCTGTTAGGTCCACCTGAGAGCGCTTCGCACACTGCCGTCCCTGCCCCGCCTAAAACCACGCCATCTTCAACGGTGACAAGTACCGAATGTGTACTAGCTACTTTGTGGACCATATCCACGTCCAAAGGTTTCACAAATCTCATATCTACCACTGTGGCGTTAATTTGCTCAGCCACTTCTAGAACAACTTTTAAAAGTGTCCCAAAGACAAGTATCGCCACACGGGACTCACTATGCCTTACTAACTGAGACTTTCCGAATTTCACAGGCGATTTTTCGCATTCGGCGATATTCATCGCCGCCCCTCGAGGATAGCGCACAGCTGCGGGACCAACGTGCTCATAAGCCATAGTTAGCATTTCAGTACATTGTGATTTATTGCTAGGCGTCATGATGATCATATTAGGGATGCAACGTAAATAAGCTAAATCAAATGCGCCGTGATGGGTCGGTCCATCAGCTCCGACTAGCCCACTTCGATCTAAGGCAAAAGTCACATCAAGATTTTGTATACAAATATCGTGAACGAGTTGGTCGTACGCTCTTTGCAGAAATGTCGAATAAATAGCCACCACGGGCTTGAACCCCTCGGTAGCCAACCCCCCTGCAAAGGTCACTGCATGTTGTTCTGCAATGCCGACATCAAAATAACGATCGGGATATTTTTGCGAAAACTCAACTAAGCCAGAGCCCTCCCTCATAGCAGGAGTAATACCAATTAATCTATCATCGTCTCTCGCCTTATCGCACAACCATTCCCCAAAAACTTGGGTGTATGTTTTGTTTTGACTAGTAGATTTTCTGATGCCCGACGGGGGGTCAAATTTTCCAACCCCATGATACAAAATCGCATCATCTTCTGCTAATTGATACCCCTTACCCTTTCGTGTAACAACATGAAGGAACTGTGGCCCCTCAAGTTTTTTCAGATTACCTAACGTGGCACAAAGCGCATGTATGTCGTGACCATCAATCGGCCCAATATAATTAAATCCAAATTCCTCAAATAAAGTCCCTGGCATCACCATCCCTTTAACATGCTCCTCAGCACGGCGCGCTAACTCAATGACAGGCGGTATTTTCTTAAATACTTTTTCTCCAGCTTTCCTTGCTGCAGAGTAAAACCGTCCCGACAAGAGCCGTGCGAGATAATTGTTTAAAGCCCCCACATTCTCAGAAATAGACATATCATTATCATTTAGGATGACTAGAATATTTGAGTCCATCGCACCCGCATTATTTAAAGCCTCAAACGCCATTCCAGCAGACATAGCCCCATCTCCGATAATCGCCACAACCCGGCGGTCATCACCACGCAGCTGGGCGCTGACAGCCATCCCTAGCGCCGCACTAATCGAAGTGCTGGAATGCGCCGTACCGAAGCTGTCGTACTCACTTTCCTCACGACTTGGAAAGCCTGCTAACCCACCAAATTGTCTCAACGAACCCATTTGGTCTCGTCTTCCAGTCAAAATTTTATGCGCATAAGTCTGATGGCCGACATCCCAGACCAATTTATCCGAAGGCGTATTAAAAATATAATGGAGCGCGATAGTCAGTTCTATCGTGCCTAGATTAGATGCGAGATGACCTCCGGTTTTAGATACGCTCTCGATGATGTACTCTCTCAACTCACCCGCCACTTGATCTAAATCCTTCCTTTCTAGAGCTCTGAGATCCTGTGGCGAGTTAATCGTTTTGAGTTTTTTATACATATCCACTGGTTATTTATTTAATAATCGCGATTGAAAATGAGGCTCGCGATATCACTAAGATATCCGCCCTGTCTAGGAAGTTCGCGCAAAGTTTGCTCAGCAAGTTCAGCAAGCTCATTGGCAACTTGCTTCGCTCGTTTTAATCCCAATAACGTCACGTAAGTGGGTTTATTATCTCTAAGATCCTTTCCCACGGACTTTCCGAGAGTCTCTGTAGACGAAACGGCATCAAGGATGTCGTCAACCACTTGAAATCCCAGTCCAATTTGTTGCGCGTAGAGCTTGAGTTGTTTTCCGAAATATTGGTCATATTTCGGGCCACAAATCGCCCCTATCTCAGCACTAGCAATAAACAAAGCTCCTGTTTTCTTTGAATGCATGAGCTCCAATTCCGATTGGCTCATAGTCGTGCCGATTTGCGCTAAGTCGATAGCCTGCCCACCCACCATACCATTTGATCCAGACGCCGCCGATAACAAATCAATTTGCGTCAGCCGCGTTTCTGCGCTTAACTTGTTTGACTGATTAGCGAGGACGTTGTACGCCAGCGGTTGCAATGCATCTCCAACGAGCAAAGCGGTCGCCTCATCATAAGCAACGTGAACAGTAGGTTGCCCTCTCCTTAAATCATCATTATCCATCGACGGTAAATCGTCGTGAATCAGCGAGTATGCATGTATGAGTTCAATCGCAACAGCCCCGTGTATCACTTGTGCCATATTGCCCGCAAACAAATCCCCCGAGGCACACGCAATTAAACCACGAATGCGTTTACCCGGGCTTTTAATCGCGTAGTGCATCGCTTGATGCAGTGTTTTTGGGATTCCAGATTCATCAGGTAAGCAATCAGTCAGACCACTATTCACTCGAGCTACAACGTCACTTCGCCACTGATCAAATGTGCTACGAATCATCAAGACCTTCAAATTTCTTCAACATCCCCTCTTCGACCACGCTTACCTCTCGTTGTGCGTCACCAAGTTCTTTTTGGCAAAACTGGAGTAATTCAGCCCCCCTCTTATAATAAGAAATAGAATTCTCGAGGGTCGTCTCATCATCTTCCATTCTCTCGATGATTAACTCTAATTCAGCCAATGCGGTTTCGAAACTCAATTTTTCTTTCGCTTTTGTCATAGCTTTAGCTTTTGTCATAGTATGCTCAGTGCTGAATTGCCATAAGTGTAGTTATTATCGCACGCGTTGGGCATAATACTAGATTATGAATGCTCCTCATTAGATTTTTTAAAACTCTATTTCTAATTTAATCAAGAATCCAAGATTATGTACACCATCCTTATTGAAGCAGAGGAACTTCTCGGGGTAATAGGCCGACCGAATACAATCATTTTTGACTGTCGCCATTCGCTCACTGAGCTAAATTTTGGGATAAATAGTTACAACGACAATCATTTGCCAAATGCCGTATACGCCTCGATGGATGAACATCTCTCGCAAAAACCGAATGGCCTTAATGGAAGACACCCATTTCCAGAAATTCAAATTTTTAGTGACTGGCTAAAAAATTGTGGAGTAAATAACTCTTCACAAGTAGTTGCTTACGACGACGCCGGAGGCGTATACGCTTCAAGACTTTGGTGCTTACTGAAATGGTTAGGTCACGAAGCAGTAGCGGTCCTTAACGGCGGAGTGCAAACTTGGATTCAGTCAAAAGGAGCCCTCGACCGCGAGGCCGCACAGGCAACTAAAAAAGGCAACTTTAAGCCGAACCCGAAAAATATTCTGGTTGACTCTCAATATGTTTTAAAGCACATAAAAAATAATGAAGTTCTAATAATAGATGCTCGAGCAAATGACAGATTTCGTGGCGAAAATGAAACTATCGATCCCATTGCAGGGCATATCCCTGGGGCAAAAAATCGTTTTTTCAAAACAAACCTTGATGATAATGGGAAGTTTAAAAACGCAAATACTCTTAAAAAATCATTCTTGGAGCTAATTGATGACAGAACCGACCAACAAGTAGTTCATCAGTGCGGTTCGGGCGTGACTGCTTGTCATAATATGTTAGCCATGGAGGTTGCTGGGATTAAAAACTCTAGGCTCTATCCAGGATCATGGAGCGAGTGGATAGCCGACTCTTCTCGGCCGATATCTGTAGGCTGAGCGTCTCCATCCATCTCTCAGGCTTCAGAAAACGTCACGCAGTCTGAACAGGAGCAGCTTGCTTTGACTCATCATTCGCAATCTGGATAAGCAACTTATCGTCGTCATCCAAATCTAGGGTCACCTCCCCTCCCGAGGACAATTGTCCAAAAAGAAGTTCATCCGCAAGAGCGCGACGGATAGTATCCTGAATGAGTCTAGCCATCGGACGAGCACCCATCAATGGGTCGAAGCCTTCCCGACCAAGGAACTCACGAACCCTCAAACTGAAGGTCGCATCAACTTTTTTCTCTTGTAACTGATGCTCCAATTCCATTAGAAACTTATCCACGACTTTTAGAATAATTTCTGCGGACAACGGAGCGAAAGAAACAATCGAGTCAAGGCGATTTCTAAACTCTGGGGTAAACTGCCGTTTGATCTCTGCTAGCTCGTCACCAGCAGAAACAGCTTCGGTGAACCCCATCGAATTTTTCGAAATTTCGGAAGCGCCGGCATTCGTTGTCATTACAATTATGGCATTTCGAAAATCAGCCTGGCGGCCATTATTGTCCGTCAATGTTCCATGATCCATCACCTGCAACAAAATATTAAAAATGTCAGGGTGTGCTTTTTCAATCTCGTCTAGAAGAAGAACGCAATGGGGTTGCTTTACTAGCGCCTCGGTAAGAAGCCCCCCTTGATCGAAGCCGACATATCCAGGAGGGGCACCAATTAGACGAGAAACCGCGTGTCGCTCCATGTACTCAGACATGTCAAATCGGACAAGCTCAATACCAAGTGTATACGCTAGTTGCCGGGCCACCTCGGTTTTACCGACACCTGTGGGTCCGCTGAACAAAAACGCACCTACCGGCTTACTGGGGTTCCCCAGTCCGCTTCGAGACATTTTAATTGCTGAAGACAGCGCACCAATGGCTGGCTCTTGACCGAAAACTACAGCATTGAGATCGCGGTCTAGCGTTTTGAGTTTTGATCGGTCGTCGTTTGATACGTTTTGCGATGGCACTCTCGCTATCTTCGAAACAATGCCCTCAATTTCCAGCTTCCCGATAACTTTCTTCTTCTTCTTGCCCACGGCAATACGTTGTGCGGCACCCGCCTCATCAATGACGTCAATTGCCTTGTCCGGAAGCTGCCTGTCATGAATAAATCTCGCCGATAGTTCTGCAGCTGCAGTAAGCGCAGTTACCGTATAACGAACCTGGTGATGCTCCTCGAACCTGGATTTTAACCCTCTGAGAATCGATACTGTTTCTGACACGGAGGGCTCTCCAACATCGATTTTCTGAAAACGTCGGGAGAGCGCGTGATCTTTTTCAAAAATCCCTCTGTACTCGTTATACGTCGTCGCACCAATACACCGGAGCTGACCAGAGGAAAGTGCGGGCTTTAGCAAGTTCGAAGCGTCTAGAGTTCCTCCTGAGGCCGCCCCAGCTCCGATTATGGTATGGATCTCATCAACAAAAAGTATTGCGTCGGGTTGCTTCGCCAACTGCTTAAGGACAGCCTTTAGTCTTTGTTCAAAATCACCACGGTATTTAGTTCCAGCAAGCAAAGCCCCCATGTCAAGAGAAAAAACCTCGGCCTTTGCTAATATCTCAGGGATCTCTCCTTCTACAATACGCCTGGCTAACCCCTCAGCGATAGCGGTTTTTCCTACGCCAGCCTCTCCTACCAATAGCGGATTATTTTTCCTACGTCGACACAAAATCTGAACAACCCTTTCGAGCTCAGCATTTCTACCGATCAGCGGATCAATTTTTCCCTCAACCGCTACCTCGTTTAAATTAACCGCATAACTCGCCAATGCACTATCATTTTTCTCGCCTGAGCCGCCGTCGGGCCTGTCGCTCGTCTCGTCGCCCTTCGACTCATCAGCCTCGGATTCACCAACTTTCGCAATTCCGTGAGCGATGAAGTTCACAACGTCCAATCTCGTGACTCCCTTTTCATGTA
>CBFIFN010000048.1:0-10674 GCA_965661885.1 uncultured Burkholderiales bacterium
AGCATCTATAGCGGTTAGTACTACATTAGGCTCCAGTCCCAGCGCTTCGAAGGCTTGTTTAATGACAGGTCGACCCATAAAAGTTGAATCGTAGGTAACAATCGGGTATTGACTAATTTCCTCCAAGGTGACTTTTTTACTTTTAAGTAGTGGGTGCCGTGGTGGTGTCAGAATACAACGATTCCATTCATAACATGGCAACATAACCAATTCATTGGTTAAGGATGTGGCCTCTGTCGCTATCGTAATGTCAGCTTCTCCAGAACAAGCCATTTCGACAACATTGGACGGACTTCCTTGGTAGATAAATAATCGAACGTCAGGGTATTTTTCTCGAAATATTTTTATAACCTTAGGTAATGCATAACGCGCTTGAGTATGGGTTGTCGCAATGGTTAAGCTTCCTGAGTTTTCATTTGAAAATTCATTGCTTATGAGTTTTAGATTATTTAATTCACTTAGTGCGGATTGAGACTTTTTGATGATTTCTTGTCCTGGCTCAGTGATGCCGATAAATCTTTTACCGCTTCTTATGAAAATGTCTACCCCCAGTTCTTCTTCAAGAGCTTTAATTTGCTTGCTGATACCGGGCTGTGACGTATAAAGCTCGTTCGCTGCTTTAGTTAGGTTTAGGTCTTGTTTTGCAACTTCACAAACAAATCTGAGTTGTTGTAATTTCATGGTCCGCGGAATTAGCTTTCTAAGCGATGAAAGTTTGTGTTCTCTGGCGATAGGCCAGTTGATAGATTCTAACCACTTTTTTAGATGGATTGCACTGTTTATCTTTTGCTAGCCTCATTCATGACCTCTAAAAGGGGTTAGAATTACGTATTGTTAACGTTCCACAGTTTACTAAAATACATGCACGTTCTTAGGCTCAAAAATCCAGTAGGCAAGAAAGGCAGAGCGCTTACGATTGGAAATTTTGATGGGGTTCATCTGGGACATCAAGCGATGTTAAGGCGATTGGTGAGTGTTGCTGAAGAGAGAAACCTGATTTCGACAGTTATAATTTTCGAGCCGCATCCTGCAGAATTTTTTTCACCGCTTGAAGCTCCGACAAGGCTATATGGTTGTCGCGAGAAAATAATGTCGTTTTCTGACGCAGGAATTGAGCAAGTTGTTGTATTGCCATTCAATAAAAAATATTCACTAATGTTGGCGGAGGATTTCGTCAATGACGTCTTAATATCCAGTTTATGTGTTAAGTGGTTGTTGATCGGTGATGACTTCAGATTTGGGTTTCGTCGAAGTGGCGATTACGACACGCTTATGGAAAAGAGTCTTAAATGTGAATTTGGGTTAGAAGCCACTCAAAGCGTGACAGTTGCAGGAGAGCGTGTTTCCAGTACCGCAGTTAGGGACGCTTTGGCGAGTGGGGACCTGAAATTTGCGGAAGAAATGATGGGCAAACGCTACAATGTCAGTGGTAGGGTCGTTCAGGGTGACCAAATTGGAAGAACGTTGGGGTATCCAACTGCAAACATTCATTTCGGCAGGGCGAGCTTTCCCTTGTCTGGAGTATTCACGGCTTATATTGATGGTCCCGAATTTAATCAAAGACCGGCTTTACTTAGTGTTGGTAAGCGACCGACGGTGACTAAGAATGGCCATGTCTGCATTGAGGTGTACCTCCTTGACTATACTGGAGATCTTTACGGTCAGAGGCTTTACGTAGAGGTGATTAGTAAACTCCGCGACCAAGAGACATTTGACAATACAGATAAGCTCATTGAAGCGATGAAAGAAGACGAGCGGCAAGCTCGTCAATTTTTTAATACTAAGTGATGATAAAAGTAACAGATTTGAGCTGAGATCATCTAAATTAACATGATTAAAGGTTGTAATTTAACTAAATGGAATATAAGAAAACATTAAATCTTCCTGACACGACATTTCCGATGCGTGGAAACTTGGCTAAGCGCGAACCGCTTTGGGTGGAGCAGTGGCAAGCTGATGGGTTATATCGAAGAATTCGTAACGAATCCAAGGGCAGACCTAAGTTCATTTTGCACGACGGCCCTCCGTATGCTAACGGTGATATTCATATTGGGCATGCCGTTAACAAAGTTCTGAAAGATATCATTGTCAAGTCGAAAACGTTAGCAGGATTTGATGCGCCTTATGTGCCCGGTTGGGATTGCCACGGGTTACCCATTGAGCATCAGGTAGAGAAAGCGCACGGGAAGGGATTAGAGTCATCGAAATTTCGTTCGCTTTGCCGGGAGTTTGCTGAGAAGCAGGTTGATCGTCAACGAAAAGACTTTATCCGTCTCGGCGTTCTTGGAGATTGGGAAAATCCCTATAAAACGATGGCGTACCAAGCTGAAGCGGATACCATCCGAGCGCTTGCCAAAATTCATAAGCATGGTTATTTGCAAGAGGGCGCCAAGCCAGTGCATTGGTGTCTTGATTGTGGCTCAGCTTTGGCTGATGCAGAGGTGGAATACGAGGATAAAAAATCACCTGCGATTGATGTTGGTTTTTCTGTTTTAGATACGCAAGTCTTTGCGGATATGATGGGGTTTACCCACATTTACGAACCTGTGTTTGCGGTTATTTGGACCACGACTCCATGGACCTTGCCGGCGAACAGAGCAGTCGCCGTTGGAAAAGATATTGAGTACGCCTTAGTGCGTATTTCAGATGGATTGCTTATCGTTGCGAGCGACTTGGTTGAATCCTGCCTCCTTCGTTACAGCATAGAAAAGTATGAGATTATCTCGACATTCACTGGGGAAAAACTGGAGGGTCTTTGGCTTCAACATCCTTTCTATGACCGGCAATCATTAGTTATTACGGGAGATCACGTCACCCTAGACGCGGGAACCGGTTTGGTTCATACGGCACCAGCTCACGGAATCGACGATTACGTGGTTGGCCAGCGCTACGGACTAGAGGTTGACAATCCTGTCGGCGATGATGGGAGATTTTATGATTCGGTCAACGTAGTAGGCGGTATGTTGGTTTGGGAGGCAAATAAAAAAATCATTGAAGTCCTGCGAGAGAACCATAAATTGCTTCATGAGGTCACTTACGAACATAGCTACCCGGTCTGTTGGAGGCACAAGACGCCTATTATTTTCCGCGCGACTAAGCAGTGGTTTATTGGTCTCGATAGTGGTGAGACATCTATTCGTGATCACGCAGCCAGGGCGATTGCTAGCACCGCTTTTTACCCCAGCTGGGGGAGAGCTCGCTTGGAGGGAATGGTTAATAATCGACCAGATTGGTGTGTCTCTCGCCAAAGAAGTTGGGGGACGCCGATGTCGCTGATTGTCCATGCGGAAACTGAGGAGTTACACCCTGATACCCAAAACCTTATGGAAGTGGTTGCAAAGCGAGTGGAGGAAAAGGGGATAGAGGCATGGTTCGAACTCGACCTTGAAGAAATTTTAGGCGAAGACGCTAAGAACTGGAAAAAAGTAAGGGATACTCTTGATGTTTGGTTCGACTCAGGCACAACACATGCGAGTGTTCTCTCGAGAAGACATGATTTGGAAAAACCAGCAGATTTATATTTAGAGGGTTCGGACCAGCATCGAGGTTGGTTTCAATCCAGTTTATTAACTGGGTGTGCCATTGATGGTTTTGCTCCCTACAAAAATCTCCTGACTCATGGTTTTGTTGTAGATGGTGATGGCCGAAAAATGTCGAAATCTGTGGGTAACGTTATCGCGCCGCAGAAAATCTCAGACACACTCGGCGCTGATGTGCTAAGACTATGGGTCGCCGCAACAGATTACTCGGCAGAGCTCACAATTTCCGACGAGATCTTGAAGCGGGTCGTCGAAAGTTATCGACGAATTCGAAATACATTAAGGTTTTTATTGGCGAACTTGAGTGATTTTGATCCGAACGTTGACGGAATCAAGCCTGCCAATTGGCTTGAGGTGGATCGATATGCAGTTCAAATGAGTCAGAGATTGCAACACAATGTTGAGAAGGATTACGAAGAGTATGAATTTCACTACGTGGTGCAAAAATTTCAAACATTCTGCTCGGAGGATCTTGGAGGATTTTATCTAGACATTCTTAAGGATAGACTCTATACAAGCGGTGAGCGATCGCTTGAAAGAAGGTCGGCTCAAAACGCCATGTGGCATATAACGCACTCATTGCTGCGTCTCATGGCTCCAGTGCTTTCATTCACTGCGGATGAAGCTTGGTCGACATTTGTTAATGATGAAAAAGATTCGGTGCTTCTCCACACTTGGTACCAGTTTCCAGAAACGGGTCATGATGTGTTGTCAAAGTGGGATGAGTTGAGAAGACTGAGGTCAACCGTTCAAAAAAAATTAGAAGAGCACAGAAGTAAAGGAGATATTGGGTCCTCACTTCAAGCTGATGTGACACTTATAGCCTCGGGTCCTGATTATGATTTGCTTAACTCTTTGGGTACGGATTTACGCTATTTGCTTTTGACCTCATCGGTTGATGTGGTCAAGGGGAGTTCTTCAGATTTTGGTGTTGAAGTGAGTAAAAATTCGCATCAGAAATGTGAACGTTGTTGGCATTATCGAGCGGACGTAGGGTCGGTTCTAGAGCATGAGACCATTTGCGGGCGCTGTGTCGATAATCTGGCGGGCGGCGGTCAACAAAGGCAATATGTTTAATCAGGTCAAGGTGAGCAGTACGACGGCATTCGTAAAGTGGTTAGGTTTGGTATTAGTACTGGTTTTTCTAGATCAATTAACTAAGCAATTAATTGTCAGATCCATGAGTCCGTTTGATTTTAAAGAAGTATTACCTTTTTTAGCATTAGTGTTCACGTTAAATCCGGGAGCCGCATTTAGTTTTCTCGCTGATGCGTCTGGTTGGCAAAGGTGGTTTTTGACTATTGTTGCCATTTTTGCAGTCGTTCTTTTGCTGATCATGTTGCATAGAAATAGTAAAGATAGTTTCTTGGCCTTAGGGTTAGTTTTAATTCTCTCGGGTGCCATCGGTAACTTGACTGATCGTATTATGGTTGGTGCCGTGATCGACTTTATTTTGATCCATTGGCATGATTTTCGCTGGCCTGCTTTCAACGTAGCTGATTCGTGCATATCTGTCGGCGCAATTATTTTGCTGTTCGATGGTATTTTTAGAAAACGAGCGAGATACTCATAAGAGTTATAAGTATGAATACGACGAACCCACCAAACATTGATCTGCATTTAGCTAATCCTCGTGGTTTCTGTGCCGGAGTAGATCGCGCAATAGAGATTGTTGAGCGGGCGATCACTAAATATGGCGCCCCAATCTATGTTAAACATGAAGTTGTGCACAATAAATATGTTGTCGATGATTTGAAGTCCAAAGGGGCGATATTTATTGAAGATTTAGATGAGGTCCCAGAGAAATCTACACTGATCTATAGTGCGCACGGAGTGTCTCTAAAGGTCCGTAAAGACGCGAAGCGACGAAAGCTACGGATTTTTGATGCGACGTGTCCGTTGGTTTCCAAAGTCCATGCTGAGGTCATTCGTAACAGGAAAAATGGCTATGAAGTCATTATGATTGGGCACAAAGGTCACCCAGAGGTGGAGGGTACGATGGGTCAGGCAGACAATGGTATTTTTCTTGTCGAGACGGTTGCTGATGTCCAGTATTTGGTCGTGACGAGTCCTGATAAGTTAGCGTACGTAACTCAAACGACGCTGAGTGTGGATGATGCGTCTCGTATAGTGTCGGCTTTGATCGAAAAATACCCCAAAATTAAAGTGCCTACCAAGGAGGATATTTGCTACGCGACGCAGAATCGGCAAGATGCCGTGAAAACGTTAGCTGAGCGATGTGACCTTGTCATTGTGGTTGGGTCTTCTAATAGTTCCAATTCCAATAGATTAAGAGAAGTAGCAGAAACAAAAGGCGTGCGCTCCTACTTGGTCGACAGTGAAGTCGATTTGAAATCAGAATGGTTAAGTGGGGTCACTAAGGTCGGGGTTACAGCTGGTGCATCTGCGCCAGAAGTTTTAGTGTCCGCCGTAGTTGAGCGTTTGAAAGAGTTCGGCGTGGGAGTAGTGAAAGAGTCTTCGGGAATAAAGGAAAAAGTGGTTTTCCATGTACCGGGCTCTTTGAAAAGGAATATTTAAGGTTTTTGGTCTCTTGATTCAAGAGATTCTGAGCATTTTTTAGGTTATTTTTTATTTTTTAGCTGTGCTTCGTTTCGTCAAAAGTTTGAGATGAGCAACGCATATCTGATTGAAAGGAACGGTAATGGATTACGAAAATATACTAGTTGAGAGACGCGATGCTGTTGCACTAATTACTCTAAATCGACCCAAAGCCCTGAATGCGTTATCGCCAGATTTAATGAGGGAATTGTCTTCAGCTGTCGACGTTTTGGAAGCTGACGCAAACATTGGCTGTTTAGTCGTTACTGGTAGCGAGAAGGCGTTCGCAGCCGGGGCGGATATTAAAGAGATGAAAACAAAGAGCTACATGGATGTTTACATGTCTGATTTTATTACCGCGGAGTGGGAGCGGATATCTCGCTGCCGAAAACCTGTCATCGCGGCCGTCGCAGGTTACGCGCTTGGCGGTGGGTGCGAGCTGGCAATGATGTGTGATTTTATTTTAGCAGCGGATAACGCTAAGTTTGGGCAGCCAGAAATTAATCTTGGAATTATCCCTGGTGCGGGGGGAACACAACGATTACCGAGGTCGGTTGGTAAATCTAAGGCGATGGAAATGGCGCTATTGGGTCAATCAAGGATGATGGATGCTGCTGAGGCGGAGAGATGTGGGTTGGTTAGTCGAATTATTCCATTAAATGAATTGGTTGATGAGGCGATTGCAACGGCGAAAAAAATCGCAGACTTAAGTCAACCAATAGTTATGATGGCTAAGGAGAGCGTTAATCGAGCTTATGAGACGACGTTGCACGAAGGCATTCGATTTGAACGTCGATTATTCCATTCAGCCTTTTCGACTGAGGATCAAAAAGAGGGTATGGCCGCTTTCGCTGAAAAGCGAAAGCCTGCGTTTAAACATAAGTAGTTCCAACAATTTTGGAAATTTTTTGTTCGAAAAAATTTAGTACTTAGTTTGTTTGATTTGTGCTGTTGTAGCTCAGTTGGTAGAGCAACTGATTCGTAATCAGTAGGTCGGCAGTTCGATTCTGCCCAACAGCACCATTAAACTTTTTATTTGTCGCAAATCTCGGAACATCAGGAATTTTTTAACGAGATATCTTTTTATATATTTTGAGCTTAAAGGAAATTAATTCGATGGCACATAATTTAACCCCAGATAGGATTGCAACACTAGCTAATCTTTCCAGCCGATTTCAACGTATCTGCGGTACACCCCTAGGTGATTTAATTTGGGTGTATGCCGAGAGTGAGGCATCTAAAGGAAAAGAATATGGGTGCTATTTGATTGGAAGGATGACAGGAATGCACAATAATTTATTTGAGGGCGACAGTCGTTTACTAGAGGATCACTGGGAGTTCGCTGAGCATCTGTTTCTCCCTTTTGTCCAATGGTCGGTAGCTGAGAGGGTTGCTTTTTTGGAAGGTTGGGTATCAGGTCTTAGCGACACTTTTCCGGCTCAAGTTAAGCAGGAATATCGAGAGGCAATCGAACGATTAAAAGTTAGCGTTCACTAAGCTGCCTGCGTGTCGTGATAGCATTGCGACGCAAGCCCAAACACAAGCAGATTGTCAGTCAACAAGATCTAGTGTTGTGATTTGGGGTGATCCAGGATTTCAATAGGGTTCCATGTTCAGGGGGAATGGTTGTGAGATTTTTGAAGATAGCTTTATGGATAACATTATTAGCACCTACTTGGTCCATCGCTGAGACTGACGGTAATGAGTTTCTTGAGATGATGCAGCACCCTAAGGGTCGAGACGCAACTCAGCCTTTCATTGATGATGTTTGGGCTAGATGGAATAACGGTTTATTTTGTATACCCGAAGAAAACATACAGGATGCGACACACGCAGTGGTTTTAGAGTATCTTGAGACTCACCCTGAAATTCTATTTCGACCAAGGCGCTACGTCATTGTTCAGGCGCTTAGAGCAGGTTTTCCATGTGCTACAGGGGATATATCTCAATGAGGTCAGTCCACTCACTTGTGACTTTGATTGCGACATTCTTATTTGCCACGATGGCCTTGGCTGAAGACATCAAAGCCCCAGAGTGGTTATTCGTACATACCTCACAGACCGCTGAGATGACCAGAGACATCACCTTGGTAATGCCCGTAGCAAGAGATATCTTTGCATTCACCGATAGACCTCGCCGGTTGCACGGGTATATGAATGCCTATGAGTTTGTCTCCATGTGGGAGGGCGAAGGCGATACATTCCGAGGTGACCCACCAAATGCGGTGCTCACGTGGGTAGATGGGGAGAACGTCAGAGAAGCGGAGGTCGTGGTTGCGAATGCCGTCGTTACGGATCGCGGAGAATCCATTTCCTATGAGGTGGTGTTTGAGGCAGGTGATCACTTGCAAAGTCGTCTGGATGAGGTCTCGTTCTTTATTGATGGTTTTAAGGCGCCTACGCCGCGCACTAATGAGAGCGATTGATTAACATTTCCTGGATACCTAAGCCATCATTCGTCCAGTTCGATCGATCATTCAAGTTTGTATCTGATCGATTTCTGAGCCGCATCAGTACCTTTAATTGAATTTTAAGAAAAAATTTAAAGGTGGGGTCAAGTATCGTAAATCGCGAATACTTCCTTATTGTTAGTACATCGGAACTTACTACCTTTGTTCCTTCATTGTTCGTTTGAAATCAATAAACGATAAGCTGAGATTAGTAGTCCTAAAGTGCGGATCAAATAACTTGATTTCCATGTGATTTAAACATATGTTGATGAACAAACATTCAATAGGTATTGAGTTTACAAAGGGGGTTTATGAAAATCACTGACGTAAAAGTTCATATTCTACAAAGTCAACTAGATCAACCATTCGCTTTTTCACAAGGGTGGGTAACTGTCAGGTCGGCCACTATTATCGAGGTGCAGACCGATTCCGGTTTGGTGGGTTGGGGGGAAGCTTTTTCACAGGGATTAGAATCCCCGCAAATCGCAGCATCGGCCATTGAACACTCTTTGAAACCAATGCTGCTAGGCCAGAATCCTACAGATACGGAGGTCCTTTGGAATAAGATGTACAACCAGACTCGTGACTTTGGCCGCAAGGGCTCGGTAATGGCTGCGATCAGTGGTGTTGATATAGCGCTCTGGGATATTGCTGGTCAATTTTATGATGTTCCTGTTTGCCAGTTACTTGGGGGACGGTTCAGGGATGTGGTGCAGCCGTATGCTACTGGTTTCTATCGTTTGACTGGACGAAATGAAGGGGAGCGTTTAGCCGAAGAAGCCATAGCTCACGAAGAGGCTGGATTTAGGAGTATGAAAATCAAATTAGGATTCGGTGTTGATGATGACGTGAGAGTCATGGGTCATATCCGAGAGGCCATCGATGGACGTGGCGTGGAGCTCATGGTCGACACGAACCATGCATATGGTCGAACTGAAGCTTTGCGATTAGGGAGAGTTCTTGATGAGTTCGACTTGCGTTGGTATGAAGAACCAGTCCCGCCTGAGGATATTGATGGCTACGTAGAGCTACGAAAAAAATTAACGACACCGATTGCTGGTGGCGAGAATGAGCATTCAATGTATGGATTTTGTGATTTGATTAACCGTCATGCCGTCGATATTGTACAACCTGATATAGGGTCTTGCGGTGGAATTACCGGTGCAAAACATGTCGCGATTTTGGCGCAGGCAAACGGCGTAGAGGTTAACCCTCATGTGTGGGGATCTGGAATAGGGCAGGCCGCCTCCCTTCAGGTAATAGCCGCACTTCCCAATACCGTTCACTCGCTATATCCAAGACAACCAATTCTCGAGTACGACCGGTCATCACATCCATTCAGAAACGAGTTAGTCGACCGAGCTTTGACGCTTAATAGAGAGTCAATGGTGGATATACCTAAATCTCCAGGACTTGGGATTGAAGTTAATCGTAATGCGATTATTAAGTATAGAGTTAATTAACAATTCTTCTGCCACCCTTTATGGCTATAAATAGGAGTCTTGAGACTTTTTATTCTCAAACTACTTATAGGGCATTATTGAAAAAAAAATCTATTGATTGGCGACTTGGGGACCAAAAAAAATACCGAAGGTTGGCTGTTGGCAATCTGAGAGTTAAGAGTTGGGCTTTTATATCTGCCGAGAATCCGTACTCGATAAAGCTTAGTGAGAGGGAAAATTATTTTAGGAGTGCTCAGTTATCTAGATATCTTTCCATCAAAAATCGTAACTATGTACCAGGGTTGGGTATTCCAGACTGTGTGGATTGGCCGATTGAGTTTGGATTTTTTATCCTAAACATCAGTATGTCGGATGCGAAATATATTGGGAATAAGTTTCAGCAAAACGCGATTCTGTGGTTTAGGCCGATGACGTCAATTAAGTTAGTTTGGTTGGTAGAATCTACACTCTCTTGTGAGCATTTTTAGTCGCGATATTTTTCCATATGTTTCCGATCAATATAGTCCTTCCAATACCAAACCCATTTACCACTGGCGTAAAAAGTATTTTTGCCTGCCACTGCATACTTGTTACCAGCACTAATTAAGGCGAGCGAATGCTTTTGTGGCTGATAGTCGCTGAGTGGTGAGCCGTTCAATAATTTTTTAATGTTACCTACTCATGT
>CBFIFN010000049.1:0-10358 GCA_965661885.1 uncultured Burkholderiales bacterium
TAACTAACAATCGTAATTCATTAATATCGCTGATTGGGAAATGTTCAATGAAGTACTTTAAATTTTCTTCAGTATCTATAATTTTTTCTCGCCAATGCTCGGTTTCGTGTAACCTTTTGACTCTTGCAGCGCTTGGTTTTTTAAGTTGTTCTAATTGTGCACGGATTGGTTCTACTTCGACGCTACGCATTATTTTACCGATAAATTGAAGTTGCCTTCGTTTGGCACCATTTTGAGATATATTTTTAGCCTCAAGAACTTCATGTTTTAAATTATCCGGAAGATCAAATTTATTTAACGTATCTCGTGGTAGAGCTACCAGGGCTGCACCGATCTCTTGTAGCTCTTCCATTTCTTTTTTTCTTCGCGTTTTGCTTGGTCGTAATAAATCCATAAATCTAATGAATAATCTGATGTGGTGATATCATGCGTAACTCAATCAGTAAGCATAACAAAAATCATTCGATGCTCTAATAGTATCGTCGCAAGGTGAGTTAACGAAAATATGTCCCAAGAAAAATTTGCATACAGCATAGACCAATTTAAAGAAATTGCCCAAAAGACCCTAGAGATGGCGAAACATCTAGGCGCGACCTCCGCTGAGGTCGATTTAAACGAAGGTTTGGGCAGTGGCGTGTCAGTCCGTAAAGGAGAGATTGAAAATCTTGAGTACAACAGAGATAAAGGCTTGAGCGTGACAGTTTAC
Source organism: uncultured Burkholderiales bacterium (assembly GCA_965661885.1). Classification (GTDB taxonomy): domain Bacteria; phylum Pseudomonadota; class Gammaproteobacteria; order Burkholderiales; family Eutrophovitaceae; genus Eutrophovita. The sequence goes on from CBFIFN010000049.1 coordinate 707, forward strand.
GTGGGTCGACGTAAGGGTTACGCGAGCACATCCGATCTTGGTGAGGATGCTATTTCTGACACGGTCAAGGCTTCTCTATCGATAGCCCAGTTCACTGCTGAAGATCCATTTTCTGGTTTGGCTGAGCCAGATCAACTTGCAACTGAGTTAGGCGACCATGATGTCTATCATCCGTGGGATATTTCCACGGAAGATGCCATCATTTTGGCACGTGAGTGCGAGCAAGCCGCTTTTGACGTAAGTTCAAACATTAAAAATTCTGAGGGTGCTAGCGTATCGGTGCAAGAGGGACAGTTTGTTTATGCTAATTCGAATGATTTTATTCAGGGGTATCCCAGTACTCGTCATCACATCAGTTGTTCGGTAACTGCTGGTGAGGGTGACCAAATGCAAAGAGACGGTTGGTGGAGCACTGCGCGATGTGCAGACGATATGGAGTCGGCAAAGACAATCGGCGCAATTGCTGGTAAAAGAGCGTTGAAGAAAGTTGGCGCTAAAAAAATTCGAACAACGAAAGTACCAGTACTTTTCGAGTCGACCATTTCGGCGGGTGTTTTAAGACATTTTGTGTCAGCAGTCAGTGGTGGTAATTTATATCGACAGCAATCATTTCTTGAGGGCAAGGTTGGTGAGAGCATTTTCCCCGATTTTTTATCAATTGAAGAAGATCCCTTCATTCAACGGGGGTTGTCGAGTGCTTCATTCGACAATGAAGGTGTCAGAACGAAAAAGAGGTCAGTTGTAACGGCCGGAAAATTGGATGGTTTGTTTCTGAGTACCTACTCAGCCAGAAAACTCGGGCTAATTACAACCGGCAATGCGGGGGGCTCACACAACTTATTTGTTCGTTCGCCGGGCGCAACACACGATTTTAGTGATTTGCTTAAGATGATGGGTACTGGCTTTTTCGTGACAGATCTTCTTGGTCACGGCACTAATATGGTGACTGGCGATTATTCGCGCGGCGCATCCGGGTTTTGGGTCGAAAATGGAGAGATCGCCTTTCCGGTTCAGGAGGTCACTGTTGCTGGAAACCTTAAAGAAATGTTTAAGTCAATCAGTGCCGTCGGCAATGATGTGTTGAGTCGTTCGTCTTTTCAGGTTGGTTCTTTACTAGTTGAATCAATGACTGTTGGTGGCGATTAAATCAAAAGGTAAGCTGGGCCAGCAGTTGCCGCCTACTTACGACGTAAGCTCAACTTCACTGCGTCAGGCACTACTGATTTTTATTCCGTTTGCCTGCGGATATTTCTTGTCGTACTTATTTCGATCTGTTAACGCAGTCATCGCCCCTGAACTTATTTCTGAATTTGATTTAACTGCTAGCCAATTGGGATTGCTAACCTCAGTTTATTTTTTAACTTTCGCAAGCCTTCAGATACCTATAGGCGTTTTTTTAGATCGGTTTGGCCCTCGACGAGTGAACGCCGCGCTACTGATTTTAGCTTCTATTGGCGCATTCATTTTTTCAAAGGCAGATAGTTTTCAAGCTCTTCTTTTAGGTCGGGCTTTCATTGGTTTCGGGGTCGCAGCGTGTTTGATGTCTAGCATCAAAATTTTTTCCCAGTGGTTTCCTAAAGAAAAACTTCCTGAAATGACTGGAAGAATTATGTTTATTGGTGGGCTTGGTGCGATTTCTGCAACAGCCCCCATTGAATTTGCATTGACGTTTACCGGATGGAGAGAAATTTTTGGAGTGCTATGTATTTTGACTATTCTTGTTTCGGGTATCGTCTTTGTTGTTGCCCCTAACAAAGCAAATAATTACGAGATCGGATCGATCAAAGATCAGTTTGTTGGCGCACTAGGCATTTACCGGTCGCCAATATTTTGGCAAATAGCTTTAGGATCGGTACTACCACAAGCATTTAATATGTCCGTCCAAGGATTATGGGCTGGGCCCTGGTTGTCTGACGTTGCCGGATTGGAGCGATCCAACGTCGCGCTCCATCTTTTAATGTTAGGCGCGGCGACGATGTTCGGGTTTCTTTTTTGGGGTGCATTCGCAACTCGAATGAGCCGAAGAGGTATCCAACCAATTGTGGTGCTGATTTGGGCGACTACCGCGTACCTGATACTACAGCTTCTATTAGTTTTTGAGGTTACTCGAATGTCTTGGGCTATCTGGGTGGGGTGGGGCTTGCTTGGGACTTCTGGGAGCCTAGCGTTTTCTATTATTTCACAAAGTTTTCCTACTCAATTGACAGGGCGTGCGACAACAGCACAAAATTTACTGATTTTTATGGTTGCTTTTGGGTCACAATGGCTGTTCGGAATTATTTTGAATCAGTGGGACGTTGTCGATGGTGGGTACAATCCACAGGGGTATGTGCGGGCATTTAGTATTTTTTTGTGTCTTCAAGTGTTAGGCTTTATTTGGATGGTGCGCGGGTATTTAATGCGCGAAGCGCGAAGACCTTATTAAAAATTATAGAAGTATGATGAAAAATATAAACAACCGACTACCTCTATTCAAGCTCATTTTTGGCTCGGCGATTTTTGCTTACGAGAAACGTTTCGTTCTTGCTCGGTCGTTGTGGTTGCCTTTCTTCATTGGTATGTCTTTGTCACTTGCCAATTCCTTTGGATCGCCGTTTGGTGGAGGCGCTGAGGTTCCTATCGAGGAATTGAAAGACGGAAGATTTGGTGTTGTGTACTTTGTCGTAATAGCGATGTTTTTTGTCACAGTCGTAGCAACTGTTAGAGCTTATCGCGTATTGCTCGAATGTGAGCCACTTAACCATTCACCCATTTCTTGGGGATTGTCGGAGACCAAATTCACTTTAGCGATGTTTTCTCTGGGCATGATATTTATGTTCGCTTTGGCTATTTCGAGTACAGCTTTAATTAGCATTTTTAGCGTCATTGGTAACGTAGGGGCCTTTGCAATGCTGAATTTCTTGCCACCGGTTTATGTTGCAGCAAGATTAATTCTTGTTTTTCCGGAGGTCAGCAGGGATCCCGAGATTGGAGTTTTTGATGCTCTGAAATGGTCTTGGTCAGCAACCAAAGGTAACGGACTGGTTCTGATGTTGCTCGCGGTTGTCTTTCCTCTAATGATTGCGCTTGGAATAAACTGGTTCAGTAACACGGCAATCCCTCTTTCAGAGTTCCTAGGCGCGACATTAGTTTGGCTGGTTCTACCCTTTGAGGTTGCTTTAATTGCACTTAGCTATTCCACAATTAAAAGAATGGCGGATGTTTCTCCAGACTGACGATTTGATTTTTTGGGTTGCTTGTCAGGATTAACGTTTAGTCAGTACCGACCGAAGTTTCTCATTGGCGTCTAGTAATGTCTTCTCGGTTGTAGACCAATCGACACACGCATCCGTGATGGAAACGCCGTACTGCATTTGACTGAGATCCTCGGTGAGTTTCTGGTTGCCGGGTCCAATATTGCTCTCTAACATCATACCTATGATTGACCGGTTTCCATCCACGACCTGACTGATACAGTCATTAAAAACCAATGGCTGAAGATTGTGGTCTTTATTTGAATTAGCATGACTACAGTCAACAATGATATTTGAAGGCAGTTTAGCTTGATTAAGTTCTTTTTCCACTAGAGAAATAGATACGGAGTCGTAGTTGGGACCATTCGATCCGCCTCGCAGAACTATGTGTCCATATCCATTCCCACTGGTATGTGTTATTGCCACTTGCCCATCACCGTTGATCCCTAAAAAGCTGTGAGGGTTTGAAACAGAGTGAAGTGCGTTAATGGCAACGGCAAGGCCTCCATCTGTGCCGTTTTTAAATCCAACTGGAGAAGAGAGTGCGCTGGCCATTTCTCGGTGAGTCTGCGATTCGGTAGTACGGGCACCAATGGCGCTCCATGAGATTAAATCACCAAGATACTGTGGGCTGATAGGGTCTAACGCCTCTGTTCCTGCCGGCAAACCCATTTCATTAATCTCCAACAATAATTTTCGAGCGATACGTAAGCCCTCTTCGATATCAAAAGACTCGTCCATATGTGGGTCATTAATAAGTCCCTTCCAGCCGACTGTAGTTCGGGGTTTCTCGAAGTAGACGCGCATGACTAGCATCATTGATTCGGCAACTTTATTTGATAGGCCTTTAAGTTTTTCTGCATAGTCCATTGCTGCTTTTGTATCATGTATCGAGCATGGCCCGACAACAACTAAAAGGCGTTTGTCCTCTCTATTTAAAATATCCTCAATCGATTTTCGCCCATTGATGATCGTTGTCATTGCTTTCTCGGCTACCGGAATTTCTTGCTTAATTATTTGCGGTGTCGATAAAGTCTGTTGAGTTCGGACGTTCAGGTTGCTGATTAATTCTTGGTTCATAGCGTAGAGTACTTATTTTTACGTTTTGTTAGAGACTAAATATTTCGGTACTTTTTTGTAAATTATTTATAAAATTTCGGCATGGTTAGGCCAGTTAATTTTAAACATCTTTAATATCCTAGTTTACTATGTTTAAAGATAAGTATGTAATCGGTGATTACGTTGTAATGACTGCTCATCGAACCCTGAAGAAGTTATTTAGTAGGATCCTAAAGAGGTTTGACGAATATCTTCTCCTCTTTTTGCGCAGTTCTATGTACGGGGTTTCTCAGCGGTGCACCGAAAATCGGAGATTCGATCTCAAAAATGTCACCGTCTTGAGTTTTAATATTCTTAGTAAAGCTCCCGCCTGCAGCACCGAAAAAATGAATGTGGACATCCCCTTTTTTTCTGAACTCTGGATATTTAAAGTGGTGGTGCTCCAGATTTGCAATGGAGTGTGACATGTTTCCATTACCTGAGGCCCAATCCTCTTCCCAGACTACTTTGTCGGATCTTAAAAGCCGAGCTCTACCTTTGACGTCTGATGGAAGCTCCCCGATAAGCAGCTCTGGGCCAAAGGAGCACTGTCTTAATTTTGAGTGAGCCAAGTACAAGTAATTTTGCTTTTCCATGACGTGATCTGAATACTCATTAGCTAACGCGTAACCAACGCGCCAGACCGTCGATTTTTGGTCAATTAAATAAATGCCGACAAGTTCAATTTCTTCACCACCATCTAACGCGAAGCTTGGCCAGGTAAGGGGAGCCTCCGGATCTACAACCCAGTCACCATTACCTTTATAAAACCATTCTGCTTGCGTACCAATCTCGCTCGCCTTTGGTTTCCCACCGTCTACTCCCCATTTGAACATTTTCATAGAATCGGTCATCGATGACTCATTTTGTTCTAATTTCTCGTGCATCGCGCTTCGCGCACTTGCACTACCCAAATGAGATAGTCCTGTTCCAGTAATAAGCTGGCGATACGGGTCTGGATGGTGGAATGGAATATGGATTCTTTTATCTGAGAGGATCTGTCTCATGGAGTCCGTCTCACTGCCAATACGGTCATCTACGAAGCTTTTAATAGAACGCTCTTCCTTAATGGACTGTGACGCGACTTCATAGGTCGAGGTAACACCTTTGATGGCCTGAACGCTACCGTCATCTCTTACTGCGCCAACTCTTCTTGCGCCGTCTCTTCCCCTGTACTGGATTAATCTCACGATCTTTCTCCATATTGATGATCGACTAATATATACAATTCTCAGTCTAGCTTATGTTTAACTTCATTTACATCAAAAAAATGTACGTAGCTGGATCATAAAAAAGCTAGATTCGAGGCATTCAATTAACAAGGGTCTTATTAAAATGAAAACACAAGCTAATGGCATAACAATCAATTACGAAATTTTCGGCGAATCTGGCCCTTGGGTAGTCCTTAGTCATTCTTTATTGTGCGATTTAACAATGTGGGGGCCTCAAATAGATGCTTTAAGGTCGAACTTTCGTGTTGTTGCCTTTGATACAAGGGGCCATGGCCAAAGTGAGGCGCCCGAAGGAGACTATACGCTTGATTTATTGGCCGCTGATGCGAAAGAGCTGCTCGACAACTTGGATATTGTTCGTCCTCATTGGATTGGTTTGTCAATGGGAGGAATGATTGGGATGACATATGGCATCAATTATCCAGACTCTCTTTCTTCATTGGTGTTGTGTGATACCACCAGCCGTATGCCGCCTGAGGTTCAGGCTGCTTGGAGGGAGCGGATCATTATTGCGAAGCGAGACGGGACGCAAGGGCTCGTTTCAGCAACGATAGCTAGGTGGTTTACGGCAACGTTTCGGGCGCAGCCGCGCCCCGAGATTGATTTTGTGGCGAAACTCATCGGACAATCTTCTGTTACCGGTTACGCAGGTTGTTGTCATGCAATTTCGAAGATAAATTGTACGAATCAGTTAAGTGACATTCGAGTTCCTACAAAGATCATTGTCGGAGACGCTGACGTCAGTACGCCAGTGTCTATGTCGACTGAGATGCAATCAGCGATTCCTAATTCGAGCTTAACGGTTATTGAGGGAGCTTCGCACCTATCGAATTTGGAACAACCTCAACAATTTAATGAGACGATGCTTGGTTTTTTAGAACATCTCTAACGGGCGTCGATATTTTTAATGTTCAGTCACTGATTAGGAATGATGGACATGTTCGCTGGTGGCTTGGCGATTAATTTACGTAGGATATAAAAAATGTCGTGATCGAAATGTGATGGCGGCACCAAGTGATATTTGGCATCGGACTTTTTTCCTTCGATTTCGTATTTGATATAGGTCCAATTTTTAACTGTATGCTTCTCCAACATTCCATTATTTTTATTTTGCTCGATAAATAGTACTTCTCCTCGAAAAGGCCATTCTGGGATAAGTAGTTTGTTAATCGCCATGGATAATCGCATTGCGTGGTTCATTGTAGATTCTTTATTGATGCACGCACCCAAACATTTTCCTATTTGATGTGAAAAACATGATCCAGTCCCTGACTCTAGATTTAATTTTTTCATGCATAAATTATGAAGTTTGGCTAAATCCTTGAGAGCCTTTGTCGCCTGTTTTTTTGTCGCAAAAATCCCGTAGATAGATCCAAAAGGGATATCATCAAATTCCGCGAGTTCTTTGATTTCTGGGTTAAGTGGTTCTTCACCTGGATTCCAATAAATCGTATAACTATTTGTCTGTGCTCGCAGCTGCCGGTTGTATATTGGACTTAAGGTTTTCACAAGCTGAGATTCGAGTAACAATGCACCAAGCTCTCCAGCTGATTCACACCATTCGATGCTGGTTAAATTTTGATTAATTTTTAAATCTTTCTTGTTAGAGTGGTCTCCGCTGAAGTGAGACTTGACCCTTGTTCTAATATTTTTGCTTTTGCCTACATATAACGTGCAATTATTTTCGTCTTTGAAGATATAAATACCAGGACAGGAGGGTATGGAGTCAATTAGTTCTTTGTCGATTCCTTTTGGAAGTGAGGGTTCTTTAAGCAGTTTATCGATTGATGTCTTGATAAGTGAAGACTCAAAGTTTTTTTGAATATGTTGTGCAAAATCCCATATTGCTTGTGTGTCCGTCATAGCTCGATGACGAGGGCCGCAAGACAGTCGTAGTCTTTTTATTATGCTATCTAACCCATGTTTTCTCTCATTCGGATAGAGTAATCTAGAGAGTTTGACCGTACACAGTAATTTTGGTGAGTATTTGATGTTGACCGACTTAAATTCATTTTTTAGAAATGCGTAGTCGAACCGAACATTGTGCGCGACCAATGTTTTGCCCTCAAGGCGCTTGATTAAATCATCGCATACCTCACTGAATTGCGGTGACCCCTCAATCATTTCATTTGTGATACCGGTAATTAACTGGATATTGTATGGAATATTTTTTTGAGGATTGATCAGTGTCTGCCATTCATCTTGATATTGTCCATCCTTTACAGTGATGAGCCCAATTTCGGTGATCTTGTCCGTGCCAGCAGTTGCTCCCGTTGTTTCTAGATCAAGAAATACATATTCGCCTGAAAACATAGTCGTGTAATTAAAATTAGTAATAACATTTGGTAACGTTGACCATTATAATGCTCGCTTAATTAACTTCACTATATAACGCGACCATGAGTCAAATTTTTTCAGATATTCAGCAAGCGCGAAACAATATTGGTTTATTGGTGCAGAACACCCAGTATGCTGAATCTATAACGCTATCAAAACTTTTTTCATGCCGCGTTTACTTAAAGTTTGAGAATCATCAATTCACAGGCTCTTTTAAGGAGCGAGGTGCTTTGAATCGTATTTTGTCGATGAGCGAGAAGGAACGCTCAAAAGGAGTTATTGCAGCGTCCGCGGGAAATCACGCGCAGGGGTTGGCTTATCACGCAAACAAGCTTGGAATTAGATCTGTTATCGTTATGCCGAAAATTGCTCCTCAAGTTAAGGTTACTCACACGCGCGCAATGGGTGCCGAGGTAATACTGCACGGCGAAAATTTCGATGCTGCAAATGAACATGCATTAAAGCTGGCAAAAGAAGAAGGATTGATTTACATCCACCCGTATGACGATTTAAAAGTCATTGCAGGCCAAGGTACTATTGCGTTGGAGATGTTGGAGGTCACCCCGGATTTAGATGCCATACTAGTTCCCATTGGCGGAGGTGGTCTGATATCGGGTATTGCGGTCGCAGCGAAGGCAATCAACCCTGACATAAAGGTTTACGGCGTTGAGTCGACACATTTTAATTCTATGTATGCACATGTTAAAGGATTGAAACCTTCTTTCGGCGCGACCACGATTGCGGATGGTATAGCTGTAAAAAATCCGGGAACGCTAACGTCTGACATTGTTGCCAAATCGGTTGACGATATTTTTCTCGTCGAGGAGGATGATATTGAGGAGGCAATGATTTTATTACTGGAAATTGAAAAAACTTTAGTTGAGGGAGCTGGTGCGACGGGTTTGGCCGCACTTAAAAAAAATGCGAGTTTGCTTAAGGGGAAGAAGGTGGGGCTCATTCTGTGTGGTGGAAATGTTGACCCGCTAACGCTAACAGCTGTCATTGACAAGGGTATGGTGAGAGCTGGTCGTTTGGTGCGTTTAAATGTTCAAATGACCGATATGCCTGGCTCGTTATCGGCTGTTTCTCAAATTTTCGGTGAGTGTAACGCCAATATTGATGAAGTACATTTCCAACGCACCTTCACTCCCCTACCAATTCAGCGCGTAGACGTTGAGTTTTCATTGAAAACCCGGGATCATCAGCACATCGAAGACATTATTTTAGCGTTAAGTAAAAGCGGATTTACAGCAGAAAAAGTTTAACTTGATAAATGGTTTTCAAGGAAGTTTAGTCGGTCTTGACCCCAGTAAACTTCTCCCTCAATGACGTAGCTGGGGACGCCGAATACGTCGGCGTCAATCGCTCGCTGTGTATTTTCTTCAAGAGCTTTTGACGCATCCCCTTTTGAGGCGGTTTGGAGGATTAAGGTTCCATCCAAGCCGCATGTCTCTATGGATCTTTTTATTTCATCGGGTGATCCCATGTCTCGATTTTCGACCCAACAGCCTTCCATGAAACGCAAAATCACTTCCATGGCTTTACTAGTTTCGAATTGATTCACGACTACCACCGTCACCAAGGAGATAAGGGCGGGGTTATAAGGGAAAAATTGAGGATCTATTTCGATCGGTGACTTTAAGACTGACTTCCATCTCTTGAGCTCTGAAATTCTATATTTTTGACGTTGGATTGGTCTTTGTGCAACTGGTACGCCACCTGTGGCAGCGAAAAGTTTACCAGGATCAATTG
>CBFIFN010000050.1:0-9881 GCA_965661885.1 uncultured Burkholderiales bacterium
AAGATAATTGGCCAAATTGGCCATCCGGCGGCTTTAATTATTTCGATCACGGCATACCCTTGGGTGTTGATTGCTCGGTCCAACACTTTAAACGTCAGCGTTACTGCCAGCAAGTTCTGTAGCGTATATTTTTTTGATCTACCACAGGTAAAAGCGCTTAAATTGGCTTAAAAGCATAGTGTAAGTCGCTCTGTGGATAGTTTTGTGGGTAATTAACGTTGGCAATGTGGTTTAACGACTTATTTTTAGCAGAATAGTGAATGCATGGAACTTAATTTTTTAAAATATTTATATAAATCAATCGTTTAAGAATAAAGGTATTCTAAGGTCGTGTTTATAAATGATTTTTTTTCGAAAATGTTTTGCTTGTGGATTACTTGACAAAAAAAACTGATGAATGTCAATAGTTTACTTAAAGTGTCTACTCCACAAATTGCACACATAATGGATATTTAGTGTCTATATGATTAAGGATAATAGTCAAACCGGCGTTCTTTCGGTTTCGCAGTTAACTAAAAACATCAAATCGTTAATCGAAACCACCTTTCCAGAAATTTGGGTTAAAGGTGAAGTTTCGAATTTTGTGCGAGCGGCGTCAGGTCATTGTTATTTTTCTCTCAAGGATAATTCCAGCCAAGTCCGATGTGTACTGTTCCGCTCACGAGTCATAAGGGCTGGTTTTGAGATCGACAATGGTCTTGAAGTGGAGGTGTTGGCCTCTCCTTCAATGTTCGAGAAGCGTGGTGAGTTTCAATTGATCGTCCAATTGATTCAGCGTTCTGGAATCGGACAATTATTCGAGAGATATGAAAAGCGAAAAAGTCTTCTGACTGAGGAAGGCTTGTTTGAGCCCGACAAGAAAAAGCCTCTACCTCGATTCCCTAAAAAAGTGGGAGTGGTTACTTCAAAAGACGCGGCGGCGCTTCGCGATGTTTGTAAAACACTGGCTGATCGAGCTCCTAGCGTTTCCGTTATTGTCTATCACTCTCCAGTTCAAGGGGCTGGCTCAGGACTAAAACTTGCAGAGGCGGTTTTGGTCGCTGATGCACGATGTGAGGTTGACGTTTTGATTGTTTGTCGGGGTGGGGGAAGTTATGAAGATTTATGGGAATTTAACTCTGAGGAATTAGTTCGTGCAATTGCGCAGTGCTCAATTCCTACAATATCCGGGGTTGGGCATGAAACAGACACAACATTAGTCGACTTTGTATGCGATCACCACGCCGTTACACCGACTGCAGCCGCTGCCGCAGGAGTCTACTCGGCGCCAGAAATAAGATCAAATTTGCGTAGGCTATCAAAAGATTTACTTGGAAAAGTGAGAGGTAGAGTTGAGGCCTGGCAGCAACAGTTGGATTATTTCAATCGTAGATTAATTCATCCCGGAAAACGTAATACCTCGCTTATCGAAACTCTAGCTCGAATGGCATCAAGACTTAGTGTCAGTTCGCAAAGATTAATGCGAGGTCGAGAAGCACGTTTGATCGCGGGATCTAGTCATTTAAGTCGAGTAAAGCCGAACAGTAAAGCCTCTGCCTTGATATTGAATAATATGAGGCTTAGGCTCCGTCGCGAGATGGCTAGTATTGTCTCTGCTGGTCACGATCGTTTGTCTCGGGTAAGCGGTGGCCTATCGCATCTCGACCCAGAGCAAGTTGTGTCGAGAGGTTATTCGATTGTAAGGTTTGGTGCTGGTGAGATTTTAAGGAGCGTTGACTCTGTCGCTATCAACGATCACTTGAAGATTCAGTTAAACGATGGTGAGTTAGAGGCATCCGTTACTGCTAAGAAGGAAACCACCACCTAATTTTAGCGCACGAATTTTTTGGTCAGCTCTTTGATTTCACTTAGGGTGCTGTTAGCGTAGGGGTCAAAAACGTGCTCAATAGTCAATTTTCTAAGCCAGGTGAGTTGCCTTTTTGCTAGTTGTCGGGTGGCGGCGCACCCTTTTTCAATCAGCGATGCCTCGTCATATTTATTCTCTAAAAATTCCCAAACTTGCCGATAGCCTACGCATCTCATTGAGGGCATCTCTAATGTAAGACGCCAGTTTTTTTTAAGATTGATGACCTCGCCAATCAGGCCTTCTTCGATCATTTTTTCAAATCGTTTAGCAATACAGTCATGAAGAACGGCCCTATTTTTGGGGATTAGCGCGATATCGAGCGTTTCAATATCCGTTTTAATCGGCGATTCTTTGAGAATTAACTTACTCATGGACTGCCCTGTTACTCGAAATACTTCCATGGCTCGTTGAATTCGCTGTGAATCGTTAGGACTCAGTCGATTAGCTGTCTCAGGGTCGATTTCTCGTAATTTTTTATGTATATATTCCCACCCGTGTTTTCTCGCATCTATTTCAATTTCGTTTCTGATTTGCGTATTTCTCTCAGGTAATTTGTTGAGGCCTTCTTTGAAGGCCTTGTAATACATCATAGTGCCGCCCGCGAGTAAAGGGATCGCCCCGCGTGAAGTGATTTCGTGAATGAGTTGCTCCGCGTCATTTTTAAACTTTGCAGCGGAATAGTGCTCGTTCGGGTCAATAATGTCGACAAGGTGGTGAGGACAGTTTGTTAACTCCTCAACGATGGGTTTAGCCGTTCCAATATTCATGTGTCGATATACGAGCGCAGAGTCCACGCTAATGACTTCGATTGGTAATTCTTTACTCAACTCAAGACAAATTTGAGTTTTACCTGCTGCAGTTGGGCCGAGAAGAAATATTGCTGTTGGTTTTTTTGTCTTTGTCATGTGGGAATATCTACCAGAGGAGGTGGTAGAGCGCCTTCGATTACTATTGGCCGCGCATGAAACGTGTATCAAGCTCAGATAATGAAATATGAAACCACGTCGGCCTACCGTGATTGCAATGATCCGATCGTTCTGTTTTTTCCATCTCCCTCAGCAAGTTATTCATTTCTTCCATCGTTAGTTTGCGGTTGGCGCGCACTGCAGAATGACAAGCTAATGTTGACAAAACTTCATTACGATGTTCCTGCAAAACTCTGGTGCTTCCGTAATGGACGATATCTTTTATGACGTTCTCCACTAATCCTGAAGCTTTGTCCGATCCGATGAACGATGGAATTGCTCGTAACGCTATATTTTCTGGTCCTGATGATGAAAACTCAAAACCTAGCGTATTGAGTAATGCTTCATTTTCATGAATGACTTCGATCTGGGTTAGTTCTAGCCGAATGTCGATCGGGATCAGTAAGGTTTGTTTGGGGATTGCCTCTAAGTCGAGGGCATTTTTTAACTGCTCATAAACGATACGTTCATGCGCGGCATGCATGTCAACGATGATCAGACCGCTTTGGTTTTGAGCAAGGACATAAGCCCCACTTAGTTGTGCCAGTGCAAAGCCGAGCGCATGTTCGCTGGTATTTGTGTCTTCAAGCGCATTCCAGTTTGAAAGGTCCGTAACATTACGCTCTTCAGTTGAGTTCCTCGCTATCTCAGCCCCCCCCCGAATCCCTGACGTACCGAATACCTGAGGTCGGGTCAGGTTTCCTGTTGACGACAAATTTAAATTAGATTGAGAAGATGCATTTGAAAGGCTTGGTGAAAGGTCCGTATTTTGGAAAAATGAGTGAGTCACTTTATTCGCATTCATATCGATTGATGAGAGTTTTTTTTCAATCGCGTGAAAAATAAACTGATGAATTGCTTGCGATTCGTGAAAGCGCACTTCCGTTTTTCTCGGATGAACATTGACATCCACTAACTTTGGATTGATTCGCAGGAATAAAATGTGAGACACAGATTTTCCGTGGTGAAGTACATCGTTAAATGCTTGGCGTATTGCATGAGAAATCACTCTATCCCGAACAAATCTACCGTTAACAAAGAGATATTGGTTGTCTTTTTTTGTGGTTTCGTAGCCTGGTTGTTGAACAAACCCGCTAAGAGATAGTTGTGCAGAGCCTTCATCAATCCAAATGCTCGCCTCCGTTAGGCTGGACCCTAGAGTTTCTGTAACGCGCATCTCAATACTTGTCGCCTGAGCCCTTCGTTTTGGTTTTCCATTGTGCATGATTGAAAACCTGACATGGGGATTCGCCAGCGCAGCATGTTTATAGACTTCATCACAGTGCCCATATTCGGTATTCGGCGATTTTAGAAATTTTTTTCTTGCGGGGGTGTTGAAATATAAGTTCTTAACAGTCACTGCAGTGCCTTTGTCAAGCGCACAAGGTATGGGTTCGGATACATTTCCCCCGTCTGCGTTTACTTTCCAACTGTGCGCTTCCCCTTCATGTCTGCTTGCCAGAGTCAGTTGAGAAACTGACGCGATAGAAGCTAGCGCCTCGCCTCTAAAGCCCAGGCTTTGAATGGACTCAAGGTCCTCCAGCCCTTGTATTTTACTTGTTGCATGGCGTGACAACGCGAGAGTTAATTGTTGTTGAGGAATTCCTGGACCGTTATCCGCAACCCGTATTTCCCTCACGCCCCCGTCAACGATCGAGATGCTAATTTCTGTGGCGCCTGAGTCAACACTATTTTCAACTAATTCTTTTAGAACGGACGCTGGTCTCTCTACCACCTCGCCAGCAGCGATTTGACTAATGAGGACGTCAGGAAGCGATCTGATTATTGACATAAGGTTTAATGGTACAGATTTTAAACGACTAATTTTTCCTTCATGTAGAATTTGCAAAAGTTGGGATGGTGAAGAAATAAAATCTCAATATTAAGTTTTAGTAGGTTAGTTGCAAATATGCTTCAATTTGACTCAAGGTTACATTTGAGTCCCAACGATAAACCATAGGGCGTCTATTGATGTTAATTGGAATACCAACAGAGTCACTAGAGGGCGAAAATCGAGTTGCTGCCACTCCGGAAACAGTGAAAAAATTTGTAGCCAAGGGCTTACATCAGGTTCTTGTCCAAACGGGTGCTGGGGAAAAATCTTCGTTTCCTGACAGCGCTTATGAAGAAGCTGGCGCGAGTTTGGTCGACGATGCTGCCAAAATCTATGAAAGCGCTGAACTCATCCTTAAAGTTCAAGGTCCGAGTGAGGGTGAATCCACTTTATTGAAAAAAAATCAAGTGATTATTGGTTTGCTACAACCTCACAGCGAAACAATCATTAATCGGTTGAAAGCATCTGGCGTCATTGGGTTTGCGATGGAGCGTCTTCCACGGATCTCACGTGCTCAATCTATGGACGTGTTGTCTTCTCAAGCAAATTTGGCTGGGTACAAAGCAGTGCTTATGGCCGCAAATGTTTATCCAAAACTTATGCCTATGTTGATGACGGCGGCGGGCACAGTGAAAGCTGCTAGGGTCGTTATCATGGGTGTTGGTGTTGCGGGACTTCAGGCAATCGCAACGGCAAAACGACTGGGTGCTGTAGTTGAGGCGACTGATGTCCGACCGGAGACGAAAGAACAGGTCGAATCGCTAGGAGCAAAATTTATAGAAGTACCCCTCACGGAGGCTGAGGAAGAGCTCGCCAAGGGCGAGGGCGGGTACGCAAAAGAAATGAGTGATGATTATAAAAAGCGCCAGGGGGAGTTGATTGCTAGCAAACTGAGTCAAGCCGATATTGTGATCACCACCGCACTAATCCCTGGAAAGCCAGCCCCTGTCCTGGTGACCGAGGAAATGGTCCGATCGATGAAGCCTGGTTCCGTGATCGTTGATATGGCTGCGGAGCAGGGTGGCAATTGTCCCCTGACACAGCCGAATGAAACCGCGATCGTGAATGGGGTCACCATCATCGGTACGGTTAATATCCCATCTAGTGTCGCTTCAGATGCCAGCTCTTTGTACTCGAAAAATTTATTAAATTTTCTGGAATTGCTCGTCAATAAAGATACCGGCTCGTTTGAGTTGGATTTAGAAGACGAAGTTGTTTCCGGCACTTTGGTGTCGTCGAATTCTGATTAAAGTATTTTTGAATATGGAGTCAACGTATGGAATTAATTAATCCGACTATCATCAACCTCATAATCTTTGTATTAGCGATTTATGTTGGTTACCACGTGGTTTGGAATGTGACACCAGCGCTTCATACCCCTTTAATGTCAGTTACAAATGCAATTTCTGCCATTGTGATTGTTGGAGCAATGCTGGCCGCTGCCCTCACGGAAACACTGTTAGGACAAGTGATGGGTGTTGCTGCAGTCGCACTTGCCTCTGTTAATGTAGTCGGTGGATTTTTGGTCACGCGGCGAATGCTCGAGATGTTTAAAAGGAAACCTAAGAAGGTTGCCGAGAGGGCGGAAAAATGAGTATCAATATTGTCGTACTCCTGTATCTGATAGCCTCTGTTTGTTTCATACAAGCTCTTAAAGGTTTGTCTCATCCGAACACATCGAGGTTAGGTAATGCTTTCGGTATGGTTGGGATGATGATTGCGATTCTGACTACGATCGCGCTTATTCTAAAATTAGCATCTGGGGCCCAGACTGGGTTATTGAATGTTTTCGGTGCTATGGTCGTTGGTGGAGGTTTGGGCGCTATTATGGCTAAGCGGGTTGAAATGACCAAAATGCCTGAGTTGGTTGCATTTATGCACTCGATGATTGGTATGTCTGCCGTTTTTATCGCAGTCGCAGCTGTCGCCGAGCCTAAAGCGTTAGGCATTGAATTAGTGGATGGCCTGATTCCCGTCGGGAATCGCTTTGAACTTTTTGTTGGAACGTTTGTTGGCGCCATTACTTTTTCTGGTTCTGTGATCGCATTTGGGAAATTATCAGGCAGTTATAAATTACGCATTTTCCAAGGGGCCCCGATTGTTTTTAAAGGCCAGCATCTAATCAATCTCGGCTTAGCTCTTCTGATGATGAGCTGTGGCGTATGGTTTTTTCTAACGCAAGATTGGACACCTTTCGTACTCATGATGGCTATTGCATTCGTACTCGGTGTTTTAATTATTATCCCTATTGGTGGCGCTGATATGCCAGTGGTGGTGTCGATGTTAAACAGTTACTCTGGCTGGGCTGCTGCTGGGATTGGTTTCTCTTTAAACAATTCGATGCTAATTATTGCTGGATCCTTAGTTGGATCGTCGGGTGCGATCTTATCGTACATTATGTGTAAGGCTATGAATCGGTCATTTTTCAGCGTTATTCTTGGTGGTTTTGGTGCCGAGGAGGGAGCGCAAACTGGAACATCTGAAGCGAAACCTGTGAAGTCAGGAAGCGCAGATGACGTTGCGTTCTTATTAGGTAATTCTGACTCAGTTGTTATTGTTCCCGGCTACGGACTCGCAGTCGCGCGTGCACAGCATGCCGTGAAAGAGATGACGGAGAAATTAATATCAAAGGGGGTTGAGGTGCGCTATGCAATCCATCCCGTTGCTGGTCGAATGCCGGGTCACATGAATGTTCTGTTAGCGGAAGCTGAAGTGGCTTACGATCAAGTGTTTGAGATGGAGGATATTAATAGTGATTTCGGACAGACAGATGTAGTGTTTGTTTTAGGTGCGAACGACGTGGTTAATCCTGCGGCCCGAACGCCCGGCAGCGCTATTTACGGAATGCCAATCTTAGAGGCATACAAGGCCAACAACGTCATTGTGAATAAGAGGTCGATGGCCTCTGGGTATGCCGGGCTGGATAACGAATTGTTTTACATGGATAAGACGATGATGGTTTTTGGTGATGCGAAAAAAGTTGTCGAAGATATATTGAAGGCGCTTGATTGAGATGATGGTTGTCGCTTCCAAGCGGAACTTCTATGTACTATAAAACCGACAGTAACAAGCATGGACTAAAGCATGACCCTTTTAAGGCATTAGTCGCCCCTAGACCTATTGGTTGGATCTCAACGATTTCCGAAAATAATGAAGTGAATCTAGCGCCTTACAGTTTTTTTAATGCTGTGAGTGACTCTCCACCCATGGTTATGATTTCTTCTAACCAACGTAAAGATACATTAGCCAATATAGAAAAAAATAAAGAATTTGTTTGCTCGCTAGCGACTCGACATCTTTGTGACGCTATGAATATTAGTTCTGCAGCAGTGGATCAGGACGTTAGTGAATTTGAATTAGCGAAGCTTACGTCTGCTGATTCTAATTTGGTTAGCCCTCCTCGAGTTGCTGATAGTCCAGCCGCGTTAGAGTGTAAACTCTGGAAATGTCTTCCAATCCCAAAAAATTTGGGGGAAGATGAGGCATCTTCCTACACGATGATTTTTGGATTTGTCGTCGGCGTTTATATTGACGATCAATATCTAACGGACGGCTTGTTTGATTCCGGAAAGGCTGGATTGATCGCAAGGATGGGATATATGGATTATTGCACTGTTTCTTCAGAAAATATGTTTTCACTCAATAGGCCCAAGGTTAGCGAAGATGGCCGTGACGCGTCCTTAGCGTTGGGACCTTGGGATGGCCAATATCGTTAAATCCCGCCTACTCAAGCTAAGTCATTTGGAGTGTCAATATCTTTAACGATTCCGTCGTCATCAACATCAATGAACTCAGTTTTATTTTTGTATCGTTTGATAATTTCACGCGCCCCCTCGTCCCCTTTTAATGTGAGTAGTTCATCAAGAAGTGCAGCACGCAAGCCAACTGGATTCCCGGCTTGCCCTCGATACCTCGGACGATAAATTAAGTTCGATTTTTTTTGATCTGACATTTCAGTAATAATTTTTTTAATGGTGGAAGGTGAAATATAAGGCATATCGCCAAGAGCAATAATCCAGCCACCTGAGCCAGCAGTATGTTGAATGCCGGTCAATAGGCTGCGAGACATACCCAAATGAGCATCGGAACAAATCACAAAAGGGATTTTTTCCTGCTCAAAGAGGATTTGTAAATCTTTATCGTCGTGACGAACAACGGCGAGAGAGTTATTGTGTGCTGATTTGAGCGCTCGCCAGGATGACACTGCAAGAGAGAGGCCTGTTGGTAACTTGGTGACTAATTTTTGAGACCCAAATCTACGGCTCATTCCGGCCGATAGGAGTATTCCAGTGATTTCCATATTGTTGGATGGCTGTTTTCAGTCCTTTGATATTTTTATCCCTAATTGCTCAGGGGGTGTATTTTTTAGAAAACTTTGAATGCCTTTGAGTATTGCTAATGCTATGCGATTTTGATACTCGGATGTCTTTAATTGTTTTTCTTCCTTACTATTACTCAGGAAAGCGGTTTCAACTAATATTGAACAGACGTCAATTGATTTTAGAACCGCAAAATTTGCTTTTTCAACCTTTTTTTTGTGTAGATTGTTGACTTTACCCATCTGTTTTAAAACACTGCTACCGAGTTGCTCGCTAAGGTAGCGGGTTACATTTTGTGAAAGGTCCAGTATTGTTTTTTGAGTATCTTTATCTCGGTCGTCTATATCTGGGTCAAATAATAAATCCATTTCATTTTCTTTGGCGGCTACTAGTTTGGCATACCGGGAGCTTGCTACCTCATCTTTTCTGGGCAAGATAAAGACCGACGATCCGCTCGCTTTTCTATTTTTTGCGCCGTCAGCATGGATAGAAATAAAAATGGTTGGCTGATGTTTTCGAATTTTTCTTATTCGATCAGCTAGCTTCACATAGACGTCTTTATCACGGGTGAGCACTGCTCTCATATTTGGCTCTTTATCGATAAATACTTTCAATTTTTTTGCGATGGATAGATTGATAGATTTTTCGGTAGTCCCCTTGCGCCCAACTGCACCTGGGTCTTTTCCGCCATGCCCTGCATCAATGGCAATGACGTATTGCTTTTTTTCCCAAATTTTATTTTTTGTCTGCGTGGACTCTGCCTGATAAAAGTTATCGATGAGATCGGGAATCTCATTTTGCGATAAGATTAAACGGAGACTTTGACTGTCGCCGCTTATTTTCGTGTTTACGCCCTGACGTAATTGAAAAACGACCCGGACGATATTTTTTTTGTTTTTCGCAACTGTCGCTTTTTC
>CBFIFN010000051.1:0-9680 GCA_965661885.1 uncultured Burkholderiales bacterium
GAAATCAGAAAAAAGCGCCCAGCTTTATCTTCGTTTGTTGGGGTACCTGCGACCTTACTCGCTCGTATTCTCTATTTCGATCTTTGGGATGATCCTTGCCGCGGCCACAGAGGTTGCACTTCCCATCGTGATCAAGCCTTTTTTAGATGGAACATTTATTGATAAAGATCCGTCTTTAATGACCTGGGCGCCCATTGCCCTCATTTTAATTTTTTTGGTCCGAGGAGTGGGCGGATTTATTGCTCAGTATGCCAGTGCTTGGGTGGGAAACAAGATGGTCATGGATTTACGCGAGGAGATGTTCGAGAAGATTCTCGTTTTGCCGTTAAAGTATTTTCATGAGCACAGCTCTGGCAGTCAGTTATCGAAATTTACGTTTGACGTATCGCTAGTGCAGTATGCAGCAACTCAAGTCATAACGGTTTTCGTCAAAGACACGTTAACCGTTGTCGGCCTTTTGGGTTACTTGATTTTTCTAGATTGGCAGTTAACCCTGATTTCTTTGATTATGTTGCCGCCTATAGCGCTCGTTGTTAGATATTTTAATGGTCGATTGCGTTGGGCAAGTCGAGAGACTCAGGATTCGGTTGGGGCTGTGACGGAAGTGGTTCAGGAAACCATCGATTGCAATAAAGTCGTTAAAATCTTTAGTGGACAGGCGGTCGCACGCGAACGTTTTTTCGAAGCGAGTAATAAATTGCGTCGATTGCTCATGAAGCAAACGATGGCGGTGGCCGCAAATGTTCCAATCGTTCAGTTTATAGCTGCGATAGCTACGGCTATTGTGATTTATCATGTCATGGGACAGGTCCGAGCCGACCAAACTACCGTCGGCGGTTTCGTTTCTTATCTGGCAGCATTATTGATGCTAACGTCTCCAATAAAACGGCTGACGGGCATCATGGAACACCTACAAAGAGGCTTGGCGGCTTGTGAAAGTGTGTTTGGGCTCATCGATGAAAAGCAGGAAGATGACGCTGGAACAAGGGAGTTAAAACATGTCCGTGGCGAGTTGATATTTGAGAATGTTTCATTTAAGTATCCGGGTTCTGATGAGTACGCACTAAAAGGAATCGACCTGACTATTAAGCCCGGGGAGAGTGTCGCAATAGTTGGAAGTTCAGGAAGTGGTAAGACCACATTGGCGAATATGTTGCCGAGGTTCTTCGCGCCATCACAAGGTAAAGTCATTATCGATGGGCAGGAAATATCAGGAATAAAATTAAAAAGCTTGAGAGCAAATGTCGCTTTAGTGAGCCAGGAGGTTTCCTTATTCAATGACTCAGTGATGGCAAATGTTACTTATGGTTCTGGTGGCGTAGTAAATTTGGAACAGGTAAATGCAGCTTCGGATGCAGCGTTCGCGACCGAATTTATCCAGAAACTGCCGGCTGGTTATGAATCATTAGTTGGTGAGAAAGGTATGAAATTGTCAGGCGGACAACGACAGAGATTAGCGATTGCTCGCGCTTTGTATAAGGACGCCCCCATCGTTATAATGGACGAAGCCACGTCGGCTCTTGATGCCACCTCAGAGCAGCTCGTGAAAGAAGCTTTCGAGGAGCTTCGGCAGGGGAGAACAACAATCATCATTGCGCACCGCTTCTCCACCATAGAGAAAGCTGACAGGATTGTGGTTATGGACAGCGGGCGGATTGTGGAATCGGGGACTCATAACGAGCTGATGAAACGTAAAGGGCGATATGAAAAACTCTACGCGGTTTATGCTAGCGAATAATTTGATAAAGCTTGCAAGAGGGTGATGCGCACAGTAAGTGTGCTTAAATATTAAGGGGTTATAAAATGAAAGTACATCCGACAAGACGGTTTGATAATTCTTCAAGAGAGTATCAGCACATTCAGGCTTTACCATTGGCCGCGGCAATGGGTGCAGAAGTCAGGGGTGTGGACATCAGCACGATTAATGATGATCAATTTGTTGAGCTAGAGGACGCGTTATATCGTCATAAGATGATTTATTTAAGAGACCAAACGTTTTCACATGCCCATCAGGAATCATTCACTTTACGCTTTGGAGAGTTCGCGGATGACGCGTACACGACCGGCGTGGAGGGTAATCGCAATGTTCATCCAGTCATCATGGAGGCTGATGCAAAGGTAGACGCAGTCTTTGGAAATGGGTGGCATGTTGACTCTCCGTTTATGAAGCAGCCCCCTTCCGTAAGCATGCTATATGGAGTACAAATCCCGCCGTTTGGTGGCGATACGATTTGGGCTAATTCAGTGCTGGCTTATAACTGTTTGAGCGACGTTATGAAGGAAATAATAGCGCCTTTAAAAATTCACTTTTCTGCTGAACGCGTTGTCAATCAACTAAAAAAAGAAGCCGGTGATAAACAAAAAAATGATGTTGATAGCGGACGCACCAAAGGTTTTGGCTCGATGGAATTGGATATGAGGACTCAGAGTATGGTGGACGGGAGTTTTCATCCATTGGTTAGGACGCACCCAAGATCAGGAGAGCGCGCGCTCTACGTTGATCAAACTTACACGAGCGGAATCGAGGGACTAACTGCTGATGAATCAGCAGGTTTGTTGAGTTTTTTAAAGGAACATGTTTCTCAACCGGCTTTTACATGCAGATTAAAATGGCAACCCGGCACGTTTGTCTTGTGGGATAATCGTATTTGTTGTCATCATGCGTTCAATGACTATGACGGCCATCGGAGGGAAATGTATCGCACAACGGTTAAAGGCGAAATTCCCGCCTGAATGGTTGGCGCTAGAGGTCTCAATGGTGATGCGCTGGATCGACTATTTATCCGCTCAAATGTCTAGTTAGTCCCGTCTAGTGAGCTTGTTCCCAATTGTGACCAAAACCTATATCAGCGATTAGCGGGACGTTAAGTTTCGCTATCGATGACATCCGCTCGGGGACTTCAGTTAGTATTAATTCTAATTCGTTGTTCGGAGTTTCTAGGATAAGCTCATCATGCACTTGCATAATAATATTTGTTTTTAACCCCTCGTCCCGTAGCCACTGATTGACTGCAATCATCGCAATTTTTATAAGGTCAGCAGCGGTGCCTTGCATGGGGCCGTTTATTGCTGCTCGTTCGGCAGCTTGTCGCATTTGATGGTTGGATGCGTGTATGTCGGGTAGCGTTAAGCGTCGACCGAATACAGTTTCAACATAGCCTCGCTCTTTCGCCTGATTTTTTGATCTATCCATATAATCTGCGACACCAGGGTATCGTGCAAAATACCGATCAATATATTGTTGTGCAGCAGGGCGTTCAATGCCTAGTTGTTTAGCAAGACCAAACGCTGACATACCATAAATCAAACCAAAATTGATTATTTTTGCGTATCGTCGTTGTTCTTCGGAGACGTTGTCGGTTGTTAAATTAAAAAGTTCGCTGGCGGTTTGCCTATGGATATCCTCATTATTTCTGAAGGCATTGATTAAGCCTTCATCCTCGGATAGATGTGCCATGATTCGTAATTCGATCTGAGAGTAGTCTGCTGAGACGATAGTTGTATCAGATGGCCCGATGAAAGCCTCACGAACGCGTCTCCCCTCCTCGGTTCTGATCGGAATATTTTGTAGGTTTGGGTCGTTGCTGGCGAGCCGACCTGTGTTGGCTACTGCTTGCGCGTAGTTGGTATGAATTCGACCAGTCTGAGAGTCAACCATTCGGGGAAGTTTTTCTGTGTACGTTGTTTTGAGCTTATTTAATGTTCGGTGTTTTAGTATCAGCGCGGGCAAGGGGTGGTCCAATGCAAGTTGTTGCAGCACTTCTTCATTAGTTGAGGGTTGTCCGCCGGGTGTTTTTTTCAGAATGGGAAGATTTTTTTGATTGAACAATATTTCCTGTAATTGTTTGGGGGAGCTTAGGTTGAAATTAGAACCAGCATCTTCGAATGCTTCTTTCTCGATGATCTGAATTCTTTCACTTAAGTCCTTGGTCTGTTCGGCCAGTGACAGTGTGTCAACCAACACGCCGAAGCGTTCTATTTCGAACAGAATTTCCATCGCAGGAAGCTCAATGTCTGCGTAAATGCTGGCTAGTGTCGACTCTTTTTCTAGCAATGGCCACATGTATTGATGCAGTTGTAGGGTGATGTCTGCGTCCTCAGCCGCATAGTCCTTAGCTACACTCAACTCGACGCTTGAAAAAGCGATTCGCTTTGTCCCTTTGCCCGTTACGTCATCATAGGAAATTGTTTTAAGGTTTAGGTGTCGTGAAGCAAGACTATTCATATCATGCTTGCGATGACTCTCTAAAACGTATGATTGGAGTAAGGTATCGTGGATTATTCCTTGAACAGAGAGGCCGTGGTTTTTAAATATATGCAAATCAAATTTAATGTTTTGTCCGAGTTTCTTACATTCCTTATTTTCAAGCCAAGGCTTTAGTTTACCGAGGGCTAGATCTAGGTCTAGCTGTTTTGGGCAATCAACGTAGTTATGTCCCAGTGGTATGTAACAGGCTTTGCCTGGTTCCGTGGCGAGCGATATACCTACTAATCTCGCTTGCATAGTGTTGAGGCCAGTAGTTTCGGTATCAATGGCCGTGAGCTCGGCGTGAGTAATTTGTTCAATCCAAGCATCGAGCGCGCTGATTGTGGTGACGAGCTCGTATTCGCGCGGAACGATATTTTTTGGCGTTGAAATTTTTTCTTCGTCTACGGTTGTTGCCGTTGGCCCATGGAGTTCGGTTAACCATGTTCTAAAGTTAAGTTTTTCAAATAAGGCAATAAGCGCGTCTTTATCTGTCTCTTTGTAGACTAATGCGTCTAAGCTAACGTCTAGTTTGAGATCTTGTTTTAAAGTGACGAGCGATCGGGTGGTTGGTAACCAACCGATTGCTTCTCTCAGGTTTTCTCCGACTTTACCTCCAATTTTGTCGGCATTTTCTATTATCGAGTCTAGACTTCCGTACTCGTTTAGCCATTTAACGGCAGTTTTTGGACCAACTTTATTAACGCCCGGGACGTTATCCACTGAGTCGCCCACTAAGCTTTGGAAATCGATCATTTTGTCAGGAGGAACACCAAACTTGGCTTTTACCCCTTCCTCGTCTAGGACCTCTCCGGACATCGTATTTACGATTGTGACGCCCGGCTTGATCAGTTGCGCAATATCTTTGTCGCCTGTGGAGATGAGAGTTTCAAGGCTTTTTTCCAATCCCATTTGAGTTAGGGTTGCAATGACATCGTCGGCTTCCACATTAGGCACCACAAGGAGCGGGATACCCATAGCTTTTATGCAGTCATAAAGAGGTTCTATCTGCACTCTTAGTTCGGTTGGCATACTGGGACGGTTTGCCTTGTATTTTGAGTACAGTTGATCACGAAATGTCTTTCCTTTAGCGTCAAAAATACAAGCAATATAATCTGGATTGACCTCGCTCTTAGCTCTTTTAAGCATATTGATAACACCGTAAATAGCGCCGGTTGGCTCACCTGCTTTATTTCGAAAATCGGGAAGCGCGTGAAAAGCTCTATAAAGGTAGGAGGAGCCGTCTATTAAGAGTAGTTTTTTCATTTTAATTTGTTGTCAGCGGAGATGAGTTAGGCACGTTACATTATGTCAGACTTGCTCAACCGATAATTTCGGTAAGATAGCGTTCTTTAATTAATGTTCTTGTCGATATGGTGGCGAGTTAGATCATGTCAGTATTCACTAGGGTAAGTAGAAAAGAGGCGTCTCAGTGGCTAAGGCAACATTATTCGATTGGTAAGGTCGTTAATTTGCGTGGAATCCAATCTGGAATTGAAAATACTAATTACTTCTTGGATACTGATGCTGGTACTTACGTACTCACTTTATTTGAAAAGTTAACGGCGTCAGAGTTGCCTTTTTATTTAAATTTAATGGCGCATTTGAGTAGTCACGGCGTTCCTGTGCCTACGCCAATTAAAAAATTAGATAACCAATTTTTAGGTGAGCTAAATGGAAAGCCCGCCGCTATTGTTAGCTGTATACCGGGCTCTCCCACGACAACACCGACCAGTATGCATATTCGTTTGGTCGGAGAGCAGCTCGCAAATATGCATTTGGCAGGACAAACTTTTAACAGTAAGTTAAATAATTTAAGAGCTAGAGCCTGGTGGACTGAGACGGCGCTCGAGGTTTATCGGTTTTTGGGTGATGATGATGCGGAGTTGTTACGATCTGAGATAGAGCACCAAGCCGAGTTCGGAAATCACACGCTTCCAAGCGGGCCGATACATGCTGATCTATTCAAAGATAACGTGTTGTTTGACGGGCCGCGAGTCGGCGGTTTTATTGATTTTTATTTCGCTTGCGTAGACGCATGGGTCTACGATGTGGCCATAACAGCTAACGACTGGTGTACTAATCTTGACGGGAGTTTAGATAGCGGTAGATTGCATTTGCTACTTACCGGATACAGGAGTGTTCGAGAATTCACGAATTCGGAAAAAGCTGCCTGGCCGGATATGTTGCGGGCTGGGGCGCTGAGATTTTGGGTCTCTCGTTTATATGATTTTCATTTGCCTCGACCAGGCGAATTAACTCATGCACACGACCCTGCGTTTTTTAAGCAAATTTTGAGGATGCATAGGGAGCAGCGACAAGTTTTTCCTATTTGAAAGGGCCTTGTGCTTAGGTGCTCGATAGTTTTGCATATTCAAGGGCGAGCCATTTGCGACCTACTTCCTTAAAATTAACTTCAATTCTGGCATCGGCACCTTGACCCTCAGCCTGAACAATAACGCCAGGACCAAATTTCGCATGGGTTACCTGTTGTCCTACTCGGAATCCACCAATAGTATTTTGTATTTTTTGAGATCTGGTGTAACTAGTTGAAAAAGAATTATTCACTGACGGGTCCGCATGATTTATTTTTTTTAGCAAATCCTCTGGGATCTCATCAATGAATCGAGACTCAATATTGTATCTAGTCTGACCATGCAACATCCGCATCTGAGAGTGTGACAGGTAAAGTCGACGCATCGCTCGTGTCATGGCGACATACATCAGCCGTCGCTCTTCCTCTAGCCCGCCGTGTTCGTTGATGCTGTTCTCATGCGGGAATAGGCCTTCCTCTAAGCCGCTAATAAATACACTATTAAATTCTAGACCTTTTGCCGAGTGTACAGTCATTAATTGAAGTGCATCCTCACCTGCGTTAGCTTGGTTATCCCCGGCCTCAAGTGACGCGTGTGCTAGAAACTCGATTAACGGGTCAATTTCAGCTGCGTTTGAATCGCCTCCATCAGCGTCGGGGTATGGTTCTTCCATGTAAGCTGAGCTCGTCCTTTCTGAAACAAATACGGATGCCGCGTTTATGAGTTCGTTTAGGTTCTCAATGCGATCTTGGCCTTCACGGTCTTTTCGATAGTGTTCTGTCAGACCGCTTGTCTCAACTACGTGCTCAATGAGATCTGGGAGCAGAAAACCGTGAGTGTCAGTTTTAATCTTTTCTATTAGTGTTACAAAGTTCGAAACCGCACTTTTTGCTCGACCAGATAAACGTGCGGCACATGCAGCTTGCCATAAGGAGGCCCCACTCAGCTCAGCTGAATCCCGGATTTGCTCAATTGTTCGGTTTCCGATACCGCGTGTCGGGAAATTGATGATCCTTAAAAGCGCCCCGTCATCGTTGTCGTTGGCAATCAATCTTAGATACGCTAGGGCGTGTTTCACCTCTTGTCTTTCGAAGAACCTCAAGCCGCCGTATACTTTGTATGGCAGGCCCGATCTAAACAAGTTGTGTTCGAGCACCCGAGACTGTGCGTTTGATCTGTAGAGCAGAGCAATATTCTTAAGTTCAGCACCAGCGTTCTTGAGCGCCTGTATTTCTTCGATAATAAACGATGCCTCTTCGCCGTCTGTCATCGCTCTGTAGACCCGTATTGGCTCTCCTTCACCTTGGTCTGTCCAAAGGTTTTTCCCAAGTCGACCATCATTATTTTTAATTAGAGCATTCGCACCATCAAGTATATTCCCGAGTGAGCGGTAATTTTGCTCAAGCTTTACTACTTTGTCCACGGCAAAGTCTGTCTCGAAATTGAGCATATTTCCGGAGTGCGCTCCGCGAAACGCGTAAATTGATTGATCGTCATCGCCTACGGCCATGACGCATGCCCCTTGATTTGCTATCAGCTTGAGCCAGGCGTACTGCAGTTTATTGGTATCTTGAAACTCGTCCACGAGTACGTGTTTAAATCGTTGTTGATAATGCTTGAGTAATCGCTCATTTTTTAGTAGAAGTTCGTAAGACCGCAGTAGCAATTCTGCGAAGTCAACTACGCCTTCGTTTCTGCAGGCGCGATCGTATTCGAGATAAACCTCTAGAAAAGTTCGACTAAAATCATCGATAAGTTCTACTTTTTCTGGTCGCAAACCTTCTTCTTTGTGAGAGTTAATAAAGTACTGTGCTTGTCTGAACGGATATCGCGTCTCATCAATCGATTGACTTTTCATGATCCTTTTTATCAGGGATAGTTGGTCAGACGAATCAAGTATCTGAAAAGTTTGGGGGAGGTTTGCTTCTTTGTAATGAGTCCTTAAAAGCCGGTTACATAGGCCATGAAAAGTGCCTACCCACATGCCGCGTGAATTAATGGGCAGGATTGTGGTGATGCGAAGGAGCATTTCTTTCGCAGCCTTATTCGTAAATGTCACGGCTAGTAGCTCGAACGCATTGATTTGGCCGGTTTGGATTAGCCAAGCAATGCGAGTGGTTAAAACTTTTGTTTTTCCTGAGCCAGCTCCAGCTAACACTAATACAGACGAGCTTGTGTGGGTTGCCGCCTCCAACTGTGGCGGGTTAAGTCCTTTGAGTATTTCTGACATTCGATAAGATTTCGTAAAAAAGTTTGATCGGTCGCTCGATTAATTTAGTTGACTATTTAAGATGAGTTTATTAAGCCTGGGCGTAATAACCAACGCCAAGGTTTGCTCGAAGGACTGTCCGGGAACAACAATACAATCAAATTTAGTCTGAAATGAGCCCCCAATGCCATTAAGTATATCGTCAATTTCTTGCTGATTAGGATCATTGAATCTAACGACAATTAAGCTTTCACCGGCGCTAGGGATGCCTGTATTTGAAAATGGATTTGATGTGTCAACGGTTGGGACCCTTTGGAAGTTAATATGGGTTCGAGAAAATTGTGGAACGATATATTCTATGTAATCTGGCATTCGTCGAAGTATTGTTTGGGTAACGTCGTCAACGGTATGGCCCCTATCCCTCTGATCTCTATGGAGCTTTTGAATCCATTCCAAGTTGATAGTCGGCGTTATCCCAATTAGTAAATCAACGTGTTGCGCAACATTGACCTCGTCGGTAATGATGCCACCATGTAGGCCTTCGTAAATCAAAAGGTCGGATTTATCTACGGCTGTCCATTCCGTGAATGTACCTACTTTTTGCCCATGGGTCCGTGCTGTTTCATCATTGTGTAAGTTTTGTCTAGTTTGACCGGTTCCGTTCATTCCGTAATTCGAAAATAAGGTTTCTAATTCATTAAGGAGATTCGCCTCTGGCCCGAAATGGCTGATACTCCGTCCGGCAGTTCGCTCCCAAGCATCTATCAGTTGTCGCATTGCGTCGCGATCATATTTATGGAAGCTGTCGCCCTCAACAAAACATGCGTGGTATTTTTCCTGGGCGCAAATAGATTTAAAGGTCTTTTGGACGCTCGTGGTACCAGCACCAGACGCGCCTGTAACAGCAACA
>CBFIFN010000052.1:0-9177 GCA_965661885.1 uncultured Burkholderiales bacterium
TTTAGAAAACTCCAAAGAACCGAGATGCTTATAAGCTTCAGGAATTTTGGCCCAAATGTACATCGCAGCTTTTGGTATATCCACATTCCATCCGGCTTCATGAAGGCCTTGGACCATCACATTACGCCGGTTCTCGTATGTTTTTCTGATGTCCTCGACACATTCTTGCGGACCTTCGAGTGCGACAATAGATGCGATTTGTAAAGGTGTAAACGTCCCATAATCGTGATAACTTTTAATTCGAGATAACGCGGCAACTAAATCCGGATTGCCGACCATGTAACCAATTCTCCAACCAGCCATGTTGTAGCTTTTGGACATCGTAAAAAATTCAACTGCAACATCCTTAGCGCCTGGAACTTGAAGAATAGAAGGTGCTTTATAACCGTCGAAAGTGATATCCGCGTAAGCCAAATCATGAACTACGTAAACTCCGTGTTCACGCGCAATTTCCAAAAGTTTTTCAAAAAAAGACAGGTCAACACACTGCGTCGTTGGATTACCCGGAAAGTTAACAATCATCATTTTTGGCTTTGGAAAAGACTCAACCAACGCCCTTTGAAGTTCCTCGAAAAAATCTACATCTGGCGTGTTTTTCACATGACGAATGTCAGCGCCCGCAATTACTGGACCGTAAATGTGAATGGGGTAACTTGGATTCGGAACCAGAACGATGTCACCGCGATCGAGAGTCGCCAAAGCGAGGTGTGCGATTCCTTCTTTAGATCCGATAGTAACAATCGCCTCGGATTCAGGGTCAAGGTTGACGTCATATCGGTCCGCATACCAATTGGTGATCGCTTGACGCAATCGTGGAATACCTTTGGATATCGAGTAACCATGATTAGAAGGCCGTCGAGCTGCCTCAACAAGCTTCTCCACAATATGAGGCGGTGTAGGTCCATCCGGGTTTCCCATCGATAAATCGATGATATCCTCCCCTCTCCGTCGCGCGGCCATCTTCAACTCCCCTGTTATGTTAAAAACATATTGTGGAAGCCTTTTTATACGAGAGAATTCAACAGACATACGCGCTTATTTTTAATGGTTACCAGACACAGTCAAGAATTTCGTGTCACTATCTTGCTAAGTTTAACTGATATGCTATTTGCCAGCAAAGAAATAAGCAGCGCACGCACCTTAGCACCAAGGAAAGAATATGAAAATAGCAGCTCAGAGTGGTATCGATATCGTCAAAATCACTGAGGTAACCCCCCACTACGTTGAGCTTGACGAGACTCGAGTCAATCACCCTTTTTTTGTGGGTACTGACAATTCTGTCACTGATTGGAAAGTCACACACAATTCAATAGGCATCGACGCAATTCAAAATTTACCCACCAAAGGCTATGAGTTACTGCTCATTGGTACTGGAGACAAGTTTTCAACACCAACATCTGACATCACGCAGCTTTTGAGTGGCTTACTGCCTTATGAAGTCATGACTACCGTTTCTGCCTGCCGTACATTTAATATCGTAGCTGGCGAAGGGAGAAAAGTCTTGTTAGCAGCGCTAATTGTCTCTGCCGAATAACGAGCTGTCATGACAATCTACCTCCACAAAATTCTACCGCTCCTAATCTCACCACTATTTCTCTTCTTGGGGCTTACACTTCTATATTCCATTCGATACAAACTGCGGGGATTACTAATCACAACGATCGCGCTGAGCTTACTGAGTATGCCATTCTCGGCAGACAAATTTTGGCAATATCTAGAAGCTGGCTACGTCCTCCTAAATCCAAAAGACAATCCGCCCACTGATGCCATTGTGGTATTGAGTGGTAGCGTCGGGGCTATCGAAACCGCTAACGGATTTGTCTTCCAGTGGGGTAGCCCGAATCGATTTTTCGGTGGCATCCAACTTTTTCAATATGGGAAAGCACCTATCCTGATATTTACCGGTGGCAAACTTCCGTGGGACTCGGGTACCCTAACCGAGGGAATGTTCCTAAAAAGTAAGGCAAGAGAATACAATGTGCCTGAAGACAAAATTTTAGTTACATCGGAAGTTCAGAATACCGCCGAAGAAGCTGATGCAGTAAGGCAACTAGCAGCAGGAAAATATGAACGCATCACGCTTGTCACATCAGCATTTCATATCAATAGAGCCAAACAATTATTTGAACAAGCTGGCTTCGTTGTCATCCCATTTCCTGTCGATTTTAAAGGAACTTCGCCAAAAGCAACGCCGATGAGCTTTATTCCCTCTACCGGTGGACTCGACGGCAGTTTCAGAGCATTTCGAGAATTATTAGGACGCCTCTATTACGATCTCGTTGCGCTAATGTTTTAATACTATCCAAGAATGAACAGACGTGATTAACTTACAAAAAATTTATGTCGTTTGAAACCAATTAACAACAACCATTAAGTACAACAATGAATCCCTTGCTGGAAAAATTACAGCCATACCCATTTCAAAAATTCTCTAAAATTCTTGATGGACTTGAGCCGAGCGAAGATCATCCTCTCATCCGCTTATCCATCGGGGAGCCTCAGCACAAAACACCAAAAGTCATCTTGAAAGCGCTTGAATATAACGTCGGCGAGGTTGCTCATTATCCGACTACCCAGGGATCGATTGAACTGAGAGCAACAATTGGAGATTGGATCAAAACGCGATTTGGCTCGGAAGACATCAACCCTGAGACCGAAATTCTTCCGGTAAATGGAACTAGAGAGGCTCTATTTGCGTTAGGCCAAGTGATCTTATCCCACGATGAAAAGAACTCTACGGTGGTGATGCCGAACCCCTTCTATCAGATTTATGAGGGGGCAGCGCTACTCGCAGGATCGACTCCCGAGTTTCTAAATCTCGGAAACGGCTCAACACTCGGATGGGATCTGAACGAAATCGACCAGAAGACATGGACACAGACAAAACTCTTGTACGTTTGTAATCCTGGTAACCCAACAGGCCATGTTATGAACCTTGACGAATGGCGAGAGCTCTTCAAATTTAGTGATAAATATGGGTTCACAATCGCCTCCGATGAATGTTATTCCGAAATTTACTTTGATGAAAGTTCACCACCATTGGGTGCGATTACTGCCGCTAAACTTTGCGGCAGAGACTTGGAACGACTGATAGTGTTTAGCAGCCTATCCAAGCGATCAAACGTCCCCGGAATGCGATCAGGCTTTGTGTGTGGTGATAGCGAGATAATTAAAAAATTTCTTCTATATAGAACTTATCATGGATCGGCTATGAGTCCTGCGGTACAAAATGCCAGCATTGCCGCGTGGCGCGACGAAAAGCATGTTCAAATAAATCGAAAATTATATCGAGAAAAATTTGACTCATTTATTTCAACACTGTCACCTTTGTGTGAGATTAAGTATCCATCGGCAGGTTTTTATATTTGGCTAAAAACACCCATCGATGACGTCGAATTTGCTAAAAAACTATATTCTGACGCCGGTGTCGTTGTTCTTCCAGGCAGCTTATTGGCCAGGACTGCTCATGGCCATAACCCCGGAATGAATCATGTTCGAATAGCACTGGTAGCCAAGAAATATGACTGCGATGAGGCAGCACAACGCATCGCATCCCAATTCACCAATGGTTTTGTCTAGAATGGAACCTTCGTATTAATTAATCCAGGGAAAAAAATGAGTAATTTACAAAGCACTATCGAAACTGCATTTGACGCACGCGCTGACATTAACCATGAAAATGCGACTGCTGAGGTCCGTGAAGCTGTTGCGCAAACGATTGCCGAAATCGATAGTGGCCTAATTCGTGTGGCTGAGAAAAAAGGTAATGACTGGGTGGTTCATCAGTGGATCAAAAAAGCCGTACTCCTCTCTTTCCGAATCTCCGATAACACCATTGTGCGAGACGGATACACGAACTATTTTGACAAAGTGGATTCAAAATTTTCTGCGTACACCGATGATGACTTCCGGCGTGGCGGTTTTCGGGTCGTTCCTCCTGCCGCGGTCAGAAAAGGTTCGTTCATCGCGAAAAATGTGGTACTGATGCCGTCTTATGTAAATATAGGCGCTTATGTAGACGAAGGGACTATGGTTGACACCTGGGCTACCGTAGGATCCTGTGCTCAAATTGGTAAAAACGTTCATCTATCCGGCGGCGTTGGAATTGGCGGCGTACTCGAGCCTCTTCAAGCGAATCCTACTGTAATCGAGGATAACTGTTTCATTGGGGCAAGATCTGAAATTGTTGAAGGCGTTATTGTTGGAGAAGGATCTGTGATATCTATGGGAGTTTATATCGGACAGAGTACTAAGATATTTAACAGAGCAACCGGGGAAATTTCATATGGTCACGTACCAGCTGGATCTGTTGTTGTGTCTGGAAACTTACCATCTAGCGATGGTACTTGCAGCCTGTACTGTGCCGTTATTGTCAAGCAAGTTGACGCAAAAACAAGAGCAAAAACCAGTATCAACGACTTATTAAGAGGCGACTGACTGCAATCCAACAGCTTAATTAAATACAATTAACAAGCTAATGACACTCATATCTTATCTAGAAAGATGATAAGGCCAAGCAATTTGGTCACGGTTCGAGATTTTATTCGATACGCGACAACGACGTTCGCTGAACACGATATTGATCTTGGGCAAGGCACGGAAAGTAACTTTGATGAAGCTTGCTTTTTGATCCTAAGATCATTATCGCTACCGTTGAATTCATTGGATGTTTTTTTAGACGCTCGATTAATGCCCGAGGAAATTAATCAATGCATGAGGCACATTACGGCTCGATCGAAAGAGCGCATACCAGCCGCTTATCTGCTCAACGAAGCCTGGCTAAGGGATTTTAAATTCTACGTCAGTGAAGATGTGTTGATACCTCGATCGCACATCGCTGACATTATTTTCGATCAAGCAGACGTGTGGTTTCCAGAAAGCCGAGCTATCAATTCTATTCTCGACCTGTGTACTGGCTCTGGTTGCCTAGCCATTTTAGCCGCCCACCATTTTAGAGGCGCATCAGTAGTTGCCAGCGATATCTCGACGTCGGCTCTTCAAGTCTGTCATAAAAATATTGTGTCGTACGGCCTAGAACAAGCGATAACTTCATTGGAGTCAGACCTATTTGCAAATATTCATAATAAATTTGATTTGATCATCTCTAACCCACCATATGTTGATCAATACGCCATGAGTCAACTACCGACTGAGTTTCGAAAGGAACCAGAGCTTGCGTTAGCCGGCGGTGAAGATGGCATCGATTCGGTACAAAAAATTCTAAGACAGGCGCCGAATCATCTTAATACCGAGGGAATTCTACTGATGGAAGTCGGTCGCGACCGAGAAGTCGTTGAAAAAACGTTTCCTAAAATACCTTTCACCTGGATTGAAACTCCATCAGGTCATGACTTTGTTTTTCTAGTGACTCGTGAGGAACTTTGCTTAGGTTTAGCTGTTTGAATCGGCGGCTCGACAGGTGACAAACCACATTGTTTCTCCAATTGGCTTACTTCATTATCTTTTAGTTCCATCCATTTTCCACGCGTCAAGCGAGGAGGCAAAATAACCCCACCGAATCTAATTCGTATCAAGCGAGAGACCTGATATCCAAGCGCTTCAAACATCCGTCTCACTAGCCGATTTCTACCCTCTTTAACGATCACCTTATACCAACGATTTCGGCCTTCCCCACCAATAGACTCGCAAGCCTCAAAGACGCCGTAACCATCAGACAACTCCACACCAGACCGAAAAAGCTTAATTTGCTCATCGGACAATTGTCCAAAAATTCTTACGCTATATTCACGTTCCGTATCAAAACTTGGATGCATCATCCTGTTGGCCAACTCACCTGAGGTTGTAAAAATCAGAAGCCCACTCGTATTGAAATCAAGACGTCCGATCGCGATCCACTTAGCGTTCTTGGGTCTAGGTAGGTTTGCAAATACGGTTTGACGATCTTTTGGGTCGTCTCTGGAAACAATTTCCCCCTCAGGCTTGTGATAAAGAATGACTCTGACTTTTCCACTACCGCTGATATCTACCCGCCGACGACCAAACTCTACTCGATCAAAGCTCGAAACACGCGTTCCCAAAGTGGCCACTTGACCATTAACTTTAATCAATCCCTGAGAAATCAACTCTTCCATTTTTCGGCGAGAGCCTATACCTGCCTGAGCCAAGACTTTTTGAAGCTTTTGGGTCTCAGTCTGCCTATCCGAACTAATCCTTTGAGAAGGTTTGTTTTTGACCGCAATCTGGTCTTTACCATCTGGATCCGCTGCTCGGCGCGACCCTTCGGCCTTCAAAGGGACTGTTTTGCTCGCTTTAGCCGCAGTAATTTGGGACTCGTTCACCGGAGCTCTTCGACGAGTCGGACGCCTTAATCCAGTGGCATCAGAGGTTCTAGATGTTTCTCGCCTTCGCGATCTTGTCATGAGTTACTCCAAGCCCCTATTTATGCTAGTCCGCTGATTTTCGTTCGATGATACTCTGTGCGAGCGTACCGATATCCACGTACTCAATTTCGCCACCCGCGGGGACTCCCCTCGACAATCTGGTCACGGTTAAATCAAGTGGGACAAGTTTCTCGCTGATGTAGTGCGCTGTCGCCTCGCCTTCATTCGTAAAGTTTGTCGCGACAATCACTTCCTTCACGACCCCATCGCTAACACGGGAGATCAATCGATCTAAACCTATTTCCTTTGGGCCGACACCGTCTAACGGCGACAAACGCCCCAAAAGAACAAAATAACGCCCCCTAAAGGACTGTGTTTGCTCAATCGATTGAACATCGGATGGCATTTCAACAACACACATAACACTGTCATCCCGATTAGCGGACTGACACAGATTGCAGACCTCTTGTTCTGAAAAATTATTACAACGCTCGCAATGCCCAACATGACTTAACGCATTAATCAATGCCTCGGCAATATCGTGTGCCGCATCTTTATCGTGCTGCATCAGATGAAAGGCCATGCGCTGCGCTGCCTTCGGACCAACCCCGGGCAATTTTTTTAATGCATCAATCACGGCCTCAAGGGCCTGGGGTGTTTTCATCGGTGATCGGTTAAGTTTATTAAAACGGTAACTTCATACCTGGCGGCAGCCCTAAACCACCACCAACCGCAGACATCTTTGATTGAGTCATCTCCTCTACTTTTCTAGTCGCATCATTCATTGCGGCGGCGATCAAGTCCTCTAACATCTCCTTGTCGTCTTCCATAAGACTCGAATCAATATGGATTCTTCTCACGTCATGACGACCCGTCATTGTTACTTTAATAAGTCCCGCTCCAGCTTCACCTTCAACTTCCATTCCTGCGATTTCATCTTGGGTTTTTTTTAACTTTTCCTGCACTTCCTGGGCCTGTTTCATAAGCCCGCCTAATTGTCCTTTAAACATTTCCTCTCCAATTACTCTTTTGTTGAATCCATAAGTATACGTATTGTCAGGCTACTTGGTCGTTCGAATTGAACTCGAGACCAAGGTGCCTCCTAAATCTTCTTTTAAACTTTTAACGAACGGGTCATTCTCTAAATCTCGTGTTGTTTGATCCAATTGCTTTTTGCTATCAACCATCTCATCGACTAAAAGCGTGTCCCCGCCAGCACCAACTTTTATTTCGAGACGGCATGCCTTGTCGACGTATTGACGAATCAAATCTTGAAGCTTGTTCCGATAGCGGTCTTCAAGAAGATGCTTATGTTCGGGGGCAAGCGACAACTTTAAAGTCCCGTTTATGTATTCTTGGAATTCAGAATTTTCGGCAAGCATCTTTGCCATCCCAGAGGATACTTTCGCTGAGACAAAACTCTTCCATTCCGAGTTAGTTTTTAATTCAATCTCGTCAGGACCTTTCTCAGAGTCATCCGATTTTCTTTTCCTCACCACTTTTGGGCTACCGTTAGCTTTTGAACTACCGGCAGGAATCGTTCTTCCTTTCACTGGAGCTTTAAGGCTCTTCGACTCACCGTTAGAGTCTCTTGTGGGCAAAAACGCCATCATTCGCAGCAACACCATTGTAAAACCGACTTTATCGGTGGGCGCTAAAGGCAAGTCACGTTTACCGATAGTCGCAATTTGATACATTAATTGGATGTGCTCCGCATCCGTACGACTGGTTAGCTGCTGATAGGCGTCGATCAAATCCTCATTCAGATCCTGTGGAGCGAATGAAAAAAGTGACAATTTTTGCAACAACGTAGCCATCTCATCGAGAACAAAAGCAAAAGAAGCTCCCAGACGCTCAATCTCATCAACCATCTGACCTAATTCATTGGCTTTTTTGTCGATCACCAAATCCAAAAGAGCTCGCACCAAAGTCTCGTCAACAACGCCTAACATGGACTTGACCGATCTGACCTCAACTTCCCCATCGCCTTGAGCAATAGCTTGATCTAGTAGCGAGAGTCCGTCTCTCAAACTACCTTTCGCATATTGGCTCAACAATTCCAAACCAGAAGGATCAAAGTCGACGCCTTCTTCGCCCAAAATCTTCTTCATCTGCTCTTCAATTATCGGAACAGGTATTGGTTTCAAGTTGAATTGTAAGCACCGCGAGAGAACAGTGATAGGTACTTTTTGTGGATCAGTCGTCGCAAGAACAAACTTAACGTGCTCAGGAGGCTCCTCAAGAGTCTTCAGCATTGCGTTAAATGCAGAACGAGACAGCATGTGGACTTCGTCAATAATGAATATTTTAAATTCACCAACCGTGGGCCTGTAAGTCGCCGTCTCCAGCAAATCTCGCATATTATCGACTTGTGTATTAGACGCCGCATCAAGCTCAATCACGTCGACAAATCGTCCCTCGTCGATTAGTAAACAGGAGTCACATTTTCCGCATGGGTCTGCATTGTTTAATGCCGAACAATTCAGCGCTTTAGCAATAATCCGAGCAAGCGTTGTCTTTCCAACGCCTCGAGTTCCGGTAAAAAGCCAAGCGTGATGAACGCGTCCCTGTACGAGGGCATTTGTAAGCGCAGTCACGACATGGTCTTGCCCGACCAACTCTGTGAAAGTTTTAGGTCGCCACTTACGCGCTAGAGCTAAAGACATTTCAGTTTAAATCCTTCACAACATCAGGAAAACGCATTTGAATGAGGGCGGCGAGCCAAACCCCCGGCACTTACAAATCATAGCTGTGGCTGCTTCCTTCCGGCCCTGACCAGGTTCACTACTTTGCAATGCGGGGAGGCCCGCCATAACTTTAAAATTGATTAACTTAA
>CBFIFN010000053.1:0-9005 GCA_965661885.1 uncultured Burkholderiales bacterium
TTGCGCTCGCCGCTCCCACTCCTCTAAATATGAATCCAAATGCGCTAAGCAATGATCCCTGACGTCAGATGCGGTTTGACGTATTTCCTCAAAATTATCTAACTCTTTAACTACTTTCGCTCGAGACACAACAAAGCCGCCTTTTGCTTGCTTAAGCGCCTTTTGTAATTTTGCATCTCTGAGCTTTGAACTCGATACGGTTTTAAACTGTTGTGATGTAATTTCCATGTTTCTTACGTCCTATTCCGTCTCATTCCCCACGAACCCTGTGAGAACCTCCGCGATATGGAGTACTTTCGTTTTATGATTACCTCGACGGCGTAATTTACCCTCGATATTCATCATACATCCAAGATCTCCTAGAACGACCGCATCGGCTTCGGTCGCTTCTATATCGTCACATTTGAGGTCAACAATCCTCGATGAGATGTCGCCGTACTTGACCGAGAAGGCACCTCCAAAACCACAACATTGCTCTGGACCAGACATTTCTTTCACTTCGACGTGATTCAGCCGGCTAAGTAGTTCCCTAGGTTGCTTCTTAATACCCAGCTCTCTTAAGCCCGCACACGAGTCATGGTAAGTTATCGAGCCTTGGAAAGTTGTGTCGAATGAATCGACGTTCAACACATTCACTAAAAAATCCGTTAATTCATAAGTTCTAGCTGCTAACCACTGAGCTCGAACCCGATACTCTGGTGAGTCATTCAGAAGCTCTTCGTAATGAGTTTTAACCATCCCCCCGCAGGATCCTGACGGAATAACCACGTAATCAACATCAGCGAATTCAGATATTACTTTTCGAGCAAACTCTTGAGCTGTATGCCTGTCACCAGAGTTGTATGCTGGTTGTCCACAGCACGTTTGACCCTCCGGAAAAATAACCTCACAGCCCTGTCGTTTAAGTAATTCGAGAGTCGCCAACCCTATGCTTGGCCGCATTACATCAGCCAAACACGTAACGAATAATCCTACACGCATAATTTCCTAACTAAACTTAAAGATGATCCAAATTTTGACCGACATCTGAGGTGACATCGCTACCTAAATTATTAGATAGAGTTTACCACACCCCAGAGCATTCTCCGGTCTCAAGGACCAAGGTCGATCGCGATGCTTAGTTGATGAGAATGCTGGTTTCAATTAGACTTTGCGCATCGCACAATCATCATTCACCACCGATTACCATGCAAGAAAAAAAGGGAAAAACGTCGATACAGGTCATTGATCGAATGATGGAGCTTCTTGATGCCCTGTCAAAATCCGGCAATCCAGTGAATTTGAAAGAGCTATCAAAGCTTACTAACTTACACCCATCAACCGCCCATCGAATTCTTAACGCATTAGCTCACTATCGATTTATAGATCGAGTTCAAACTGGCAGTTACCGCCTAGGCAACCGGTTGCTGGAACTGGGTAACATCACAAAAACGAGGATCGATATTCGATCGGAAGCACTACCATTCATGAAAGAACTCCATCACCAAATCCGGGAGACCGTCAACCTTTCTATTCGTCAAGGCGATGAAATGGTTTACGTAGAGAGAATTACAGCTGAGCACTCGGCTATTCGAGTTGCACATTTAGTGGGCGCTAAAGCCCCCTTACACGTTACAGCCGTCGGTAAAATATTTTTAATCGAGGACGGTAAAAGCGAAACGGTAAAATATGCGTCTAGGTGCGGGTTAAAGGTCTTTACGAAGAACACCATAAAAGATACGAAAACATTATTTACCGAAATGGAAAAAATTCGAATTCAAGGCTTTGCGTTTGACAACGAGGAGGCAGAATCTGGGGTGTCGTGTATCGGCGCTGGCATTCATGACGATACCGGATCCATAGTTGCCGGTCTTTCAATATCAAGTCCTTCCCACCGGCTTAATAGAAATTGGGGGAAACACGTCAAAGCCACAGCTGAGAAAATTACTGCGGCGCTGGGTGGCCCCAAATCCGAGAAGCCAAACAGATGATTTCTTCTATCATCGTCCAATCTTAATTTATTTATTACTCTGTCTCTCCATCCACCGACGAACTCTACCAGCGTCTCCTAAGGCCGTCAGTTTTCCCCACGAATCCAACAAAACCATAATTATTTGTCTTTTCTGTAATGTTGTTTGCATCACTAGACAGCGCCCAGACTCGCTGATATAACCTGTTTTTGAGAGTCCGATATCCCACCTAGAACTCCGGGCTAGTCTGTTGGAATTAACATACTCTAATGTGATCGGTCGCTTGCCAATTTTTGCTCGAAGCTGGAACGAGGAAGTCGTCGTATATTGTCGAATTAAAGGATACGTGAATGCGGCCTTTGCCAGTTTAACCAAATCTAGTGCGCTAGAGACGTTACCGGGACGTAACCCAGTTGAGTCAACAAAGGTAGTTTGAGTCATACCTAAAGCCTTAGCCTTTTCATTCATCGCAAGCACAAAAGCTTTCTTACCTCCTGGGAATTCCCGTGATAAAGCCGCAGACGCCCTATTTTCGGAAGCCATTAAAGCCAGCTTCAACACCTCAGCCCTGAGCAAAGTCGTGCCAATACTTAGTTTCGACCGCGAGCCCTTGTATCGGTCCCTGTCGGCTTTACCTATCGTAATTGACTCCAGCAAAGGTACGCCAGAATCTATAATGACAATAGCTGTCATTAACTTAGTAACAGATGCAATCGGAGCGATATCACTGGCGTTCTTTTCA
Organism: uncultured Burkholderiales bacterium; assembly: GCA_965661885.1. Classification (GTDB taxonomy): domain Bacteria; phylum Pseudomonadota; class Gammaproteobacteria; order Burkholderiales; family Eutrophovitaceae; genus Eutrophovita. The sequence goes on from CBFIFN010000053.1 coordinate 2,692, forward strand.
TAAATGACTTCGCCCGTGTCCTGGTCAACGATTAGCGCAACTCGAGACTTTAGTCCGGGGTTAGAGCGACCCTTAGACCAAGCGTCAACTGCCTCGTGACTACACAAAAAGAGCAAAAGAACACTGAATCCAATACGGTAAAAAAAAGATCTCTTTTTTAATAACAAATACATAACACCTTCAGTTTTTCATCCATACGCGTTCAAAATTATATACACCTTCACCCTATTCCTATCGATCTTAATCTGGCGGCTGATTTTGCTGAAGCTTCCATAAAATACTGTACTTACCACCCAACTCGAGTAACTCACGGTGTGAACCTCTCTCAATAACTCTACCGTTATCCATCACAATGATCTCGTGGGCGTGTACGACGGTGGAGAGTCGGTGCGCTATGACTAACGAGGTCTTATGCTGCGACACTCGATTCAATGCAACCTGTATTGATCGTTCACTTCCCGAATCCAGTGACGAAGTGGCCTCATCAAAAACCATAATGGGCGGATTTTTTAGCATTGCTCTGGCAATAGAGATCCTTTGTTTTTCGCCCCCCGATACTTTTAACCCTCGCTCACCGACGCTAGTCTCATACCCTTCAGGTAACGCTTGTAAGAAATTTCTCAATTGGGCCAAATCCACCACACTTTCAAGGTCCTCATGCGAACACGATGGGGATCCGTATCTTAAATTGAAACCCAATGTATCGTTAAAAAGCACGGTGTCTTGAGGCACAACTCCAATAGATCTTCTGTAACTTTCCTGACGATAGTCTTTGATGTCTTTATTATTAACGAGAATAACCCCACCAGTCACATCGTACAGACGAAACAACAGCCTTGCGAGCGTCGTTTTACCTGACCCGCTCTCTCCCACAATCGCCACTGTCTTACCTTCCGGGATAACAAAGCTGACATCAAATAACGTATTTCTTTTTCCATCATAAGAAAAATAAACATTTCTAAACTCGATACTCGGATTCTGAGAATATAGATCGACAGCATCACTGCGATCGACAACATCGCGTTGCAAATCCAATAGAGAAAACATCTTCTGCATGTCGATAAAAGCTTGCTTAATTTCCCGATAGACCATTCCCATGAAATTAAGCGGTATGTATAGTTGAATTAACAATCCGTTGACCAGAACTAAGTCGCCAATCGTGAGCTCCCTTGAGACGACCCCTTGAGAGGTGATAATCATTAAGGATGTCACTGCAATGGCGATAATCACACTCTGCCCGATATTTAGTAAACCAAGTGATGTTTCAGTTTTGACATCGGCTTTTTCATAATTTTTTAGATATTCGTCATATCTCTGGGCCTCGTACTCTTCATTGTTGAAATATTTCACCGTTTCATAATTTAAAAGACTATCCACCGCATGTGAATTTGACTGTGTATCTATCTCATTTGCTTCGCGGCGAATCTTCATACGCCATTCAGATACTAAAAATGTATAGATTAAATAAATAAACACTGTTGAGAAAGTTATCGCAGCAAATCGCCAATCGAAACGATTTAATAAAATAACGGCTACAAAACTAAACTCTAAAATAACCGGAATAATAGAAAACAGCGAGTAAGTCAGGACCGTGGAGATGCCCCTAGTACCTCTTTCTATCTCCCGAGAGAGCCCTCCAGTACGACGGTCCAAGTGAAACTTCAAACTCAATCCATGAAGATGGCGAAAAACTTGGAGTGCTATATTCCTTGTTGCGCGACGAGTTACTTTTACAAACACAACATCTCGCAGTTCAGCAAAAATTACAGAGCACAGTCTCAACGCTCCATAGCTCAACAACAAAGCGACAGGAAGAAAGATTATTTGATTCTGTTGGGATAGTGAGTCTACGACGTCCTTGAGTACGAGTGGAACGCCTACGCTAGCCACCTTTGCTGAAATTAAAAATATGAGTGCTATTAATACTCGGTACTTAAATTTTAGAACATAGGGTGCTAATGACTTTAAAACCAACCAATTAGTTTTTGTCAAAGGCGATTATCCAATACGAAAATGCTATGTGGGAATTAAGGTTAGATGTTTTTAACGACTTAAGAATTAGCCAGCATCCGTTCCATCGAGAGCCTAGCCATATCTTTTTCTGAATCGGCTACCGAAATTTGATTCACGACTGCCCCGTCCATCAAGTTTTCTAGTTGCCATGCCAAGTGCTGCGGATCTATGCGGTTCATCGTAGAGCACATGCAAACAAGTGGTGACATGAACTCAATCACCTTTCCTTGAGGACGAAATTCATTAGCAATACGGTTAACTAAATTTAATTCCGTCCCCACCAACCATCGGGTATTTTCCTTTGCCGCACGAATCGTCTCAACAATGTACTCAGTGGATCCAACGAAGTCGGATTGCTCGCAAACCTCAAATCGACATTCAGGATGTGAGATTACCAATCCATCAGGGTGCTTCTCACGAAACCTTACAATGTGCTCCGGTTGAAACATTTGATGAACCGAACAGTGCCCCTTCCATAAAAGGATTTTCGCTTGTTTAATTTCTTGCTCAGAGAGGCCGCCCATCCAAAGATCAGGATCCCAAACTTTCATATCTGCATCTTGGTTAAGGCCAATCTGATGCCCCGACCAGCGACCTAAATGTTGATCTGGAAAAAACAAAATCTTTTTATGTTGACGTAATCCCCATTCGACAATCCGGCCAGCGTTGGAAGAGGTGCAGACGATACCGTCACGCTCGCCACAAAAGGCTTTTAGGTCTGCAGCAGAATTGATGTATGTGATCGGCGTTATGGACATTTCGTCACCAAGGACTATTTCAAGCTCGCTCCAAGCTCGGTTGACCTTGGACAAGTTTGCCATATCCGCCATTGAGCAACCAGCAGCCAAATCAGGTAGCAATGCTTTTTGACTGGGCTTAGACATAATGTCAGCTACTTCTGCCATAAAATGCACACCACAAAAAATAATATGTTTTGAGTCTGTTTCCGACGCCAACCTAGAGAGCTTCAAAGAATCCCCGCGTAAATCTGCGTGTTGATAAACATCAGCCCTCTGATAATGGTGACCGAGAATAACTAAGTCATCTCCAAGCTGGCTTTTCGCAGACTTAATTCGTCCATGACATTCGCGATCAGATAAATCACGATAGTCTGAAAAATTTCTGCTGACTTCTGAATCCATAGTGAGTCCTAAATCCCTACGTTTTAGCTGCGACGACTATGTTACTGATCTCGTGCAGTTTAAACCTACGTGATCAAGTGTACATGAGGATACTCTCAAGCTTCAATTCCTATTAATTTTTTTTGGTGTTTCATTAAAAATTTTAGCGCGTCAACATTAGTCCAAGAAAACACCTTATCAATCGCCTCATCGACCGGATACCAGCCGAACTGGATATGCTCGCGAGGCGATATTTTGATTGGTAAGACATCAGGAACGCACAACCCAAACACATGCTCCAGGTTGTGCGTAACTCCGGGAGCGTAACGACCGCGCCAATGCTTAAAAATCTCAAATTCGTTGGACATTTTCCAATCAACAAGGCCATGGTGAGGGGCGTCAATACCCGTTTCTTCTTTTAATTCCCTGGCTGCGGTATCGCTTAACGCTTCTTCTAATTCGCAACTGCCGGTCACCGACTGCCAAAATCCCTCTCGATCAGCCCTCTCTAGTAGGAGTATGTCTAGATTTTTGGTATACACAACCACCAATACTGACACAGGGTTTTTATATGAGACCACTTGACTTTATCCGGTTAGCTGACTAAAAAACTAATCTGCAGTTTTATCGCTCTCAGCTGTTTTAGCCGTTCCACGAAGTCGAATGTGTAGGTCACGCAACTGCGACTCAGGCACTGCGGAAGGTGCTCCAGTTAGCAAGTCTTGGCCTCGCTGCGTTTTGGGAAATGCGATCACATCCCTAATAGATGCAGCCCCACACATAAGTGTCACAATACGATCCAAGCCAAAGGCAATACCGCCATGAGGCGGGGCACCCCACTTTAAACTGTCCAACAGAAATCCAAATTTAGCTTGCTGGTCATCTGGTGTAATTTTAAGTGCGCGAAAAACTTTTTCCTGAATGTCAGGTTGATGAATACGAACTGACCCGCCGCCAATCTCCCATCCATTTAAGACCATATCATAGGCCTTTGAGTAAGCTTCACCCGGACTGGTCTCAATGTGCTCATCATGCCCATCCTTTGGAGCCGTAAATGGATGATGCCTAGCAGCCCATTGGTTGGACTGTTCGTCGTATTCGAACATCGGGAAATCAACAACCCAAAGTGGCTTCCAACTCGCCTCGACCAGATTTAAATCATGACCAAGCTTCTCTCTCAGCGCTCCCAGTGCATCATTCACTATTGTTGCCTTATCTGCGCCAAAGAAAACAATATCGCCACTCTTCGCATCCGATAACTCCATTACCTTTAAAACAACTTCCTCAGACATAAACTTGATAATTGGAGACTGTAACCCATCAATCCCTCGAGAAATATCATTGACCTTGATATAAGCCAATCCTTTGGCACCATAAATCGCGACAAAATCCGTATAGTCATCAATTTGCTTCCGACTGATTTCCGATCCACCAGGGACTCTAAGCGCAACAACCCTTCCATCAGTTAAATCGGCCGCTGACCTAAATACTTTAAACTCCTCCTTTTTCATTAACTCAGTGACTTCAGTAAACTGCAAGGGAATTCTTAAATCAGGCTTATCGCTTCCATAGAGTCTCATTACCTCGTCAAATGTCATGACTGGGAACGTATCCGGCAAACCAACTTGGAGGGTCTCCTTGAAGCAACTCCTCACCATGTTCTCCATAATGTCCCTGATTTCTTTCTCATCTAGGAACGACGTCTCTATATCGATTTGTGTGAACTCAGGCTGACGATCAGCGCGCAAATCTTCATCGCGAAAGCACTTCACTACCTGATAATAACGATCAAAACCAGCGACCATTAGCATTTGTTTAAATAATTGCGGCGACTGCGGCAAGGCATAGAATTGACCGTCATGCATCCTTGATGGAACAAGAAACTCTCGTGCGCCCTCGGGAGTGGATTTGTAAAGAAAAGGGGTCTCCACGTCAATAAAGCCGTTTTGATCCAGAAAGTCTCTTAAGAATTTTGAAACACGAGACCGTAGTCTTAAATTTTTTTGCATTTGAGGACGGCGCAAATCAAAAACCCTGTTTTCTAGTCTAACCATCTCTGAAGGCTCTTCCTCGTCCAGGGGAAACGGAGGAGTCTCTGAGGTATTCAAAATTTCGATATTCTTCGCTAGGACCTCAATCTCACCACTAATTAACGACTCATTCACTGTCCCCTCTGGCCGTCGGCGAACTCGACCCGTAATACTTAGAACATATTCACTACGGGCACGATCACCAACCTGAAAAGCATCCGCATTATCCGGGTCGCAAACAACTTGAACAACTCCTTCACGATCACGTAAGTCGATGAAAATAACTCCACCATGATCCCTTCTCCGGTGAACCCACCCAAATAAATTTACATCCTGATCAAGGTAGTTTGAATCAATTAGTCCACAGTAGTTTGTTCGCATTACAGTTATTTTCCGAGTTATTGTTGAATGGTTAAGGTAGTCAGGCTCGTACCATTGAGAGACTAGTTAATCGTTTTTCTCTGGTTTTGCCTCAGTTTTTAAAGCTGGCTCTTTCGAACTCTTCTCACCCGAGGAACTGGCTGACTTCTTAGAATCCTCGCCACTCTTTGAGTTCTCAGTACCCGACGGTTTCGTTTTTTTATCCTTAAAATCCGTGACATACCATCCGGCGCCCTTCAGCTGAAATCCAGCAGCACTAACCAACTTAACTAATGACGCCGCATTACACTTAGGACAGTCAACCAAAGGGTCCGCTGAAATTTTTTGAAGCGCTTCGTGCTCGTATCCGCAAGAAGAACATCGATACTCATAGATTGGCATGTTTTAACCCTATTTTAATTGGCATAGTATATCGTACAAAGTGAATTATTATCGAATATGAAGATCATCACGGAAGAGACATCCACAATCTAAAAGTTAGACGTCAAAAACGTTCATCCGGTCTCATGACGTATAATATTGTCATGCTCGACAAACACACTTTCGTAGGACAGCAAAGAGTAATAAGTTACAGAACTGGTGGAGTTTTAGCACCAGAGAATTCACTCGCTGGTCTGAAATACGCTCGTAACCTTGGCTTTCAAAATATTCATTTTAACGTTCGGCTAACTGCAGATGGAATACCAGTTCTTGCATCGAATGAAATCATTTGTAACAACGCAGCTCAAGAATCCATCTTAAGCGAAGTATTTTTTGATCAAATCAACAG
>CBFIFN010000054.1:0-8736 GCA_965661885.1 uncultured Burkholderiales bacterium
AAGCGGTCTGCCTTATGGCCGAGCAGCAACAACGCAGGAGGTGGCAGACGTCGTAGTATTTTTATCTTCAGGCCGAGCGTCCTACCTCAGTGGAATAGTTGTTAACGTCGATGGTGGGCACAGTTCCAGGGGTGGAGCCTTTTAAGCTTGGCGGCTATAAAGCGCGGTCTTATGTGCTTTTAATAAATTTTTTAGCGAGGAATAAAAGCGGTAGAAACGTCAGACCATACCCTATCCAAATTAACAGTAGACTCGGCGACGCAACATTTTTTTTTATGGATAGTGTGAGTTGTGGAGGGTTCTTAAATTTTACTGTTGGCTCTATTAAAATCATAAATTTCTCAGGATATGGAATTAAGATTGGCCCAACAGATATTTTTTTAGAAAGTACGGTTGTATTGATGTTGACGGTTTCTTGGAATATTAACTGCGCTCCGTTGGCGATTGATATGGAGGCACCAACGAGTTGCGGACAGTTACTTTGTAGACAGGAAATATCTAGTCGCACGTTGCTATCCATTGGTGATAGTAGGACTTCAAAAGGTTCATAACTCAAACCTTTGCTGATTTTGAAAATCGACTTGTCATCTAATATCCATCGATTGCCGACGTTATCAAATGATCGACTATGAGTGGTTTCCCCTGTATACGATGAGCAATAAAGGTGATAGGCAGGACCAAGCAAAAGTCCAACGACAAATAAAGTGATGAGTTTAATTCTTGCTTGGGACATGGTTCTTTAGGCTTGATTAAAGGCTGACAAGTGATGAGTAAAGTAACATTACTCGGTTAATATTGTTGCTGCAATTCTATTACTTGAGTGCTGCCAGGCGGAGAAAAGCAGATTTACTTCGTCTCTGTTTCGACGGGAAAATCAGATACACTGACCAGGAGTGGAGCTTTTAAAGACGCGAATCGGGAGAAAAAATATGGATTTAAAGCTAAGGGGCTCGAGGGTAATTGTAACGGCGGGAGCAAATGGGATTGGCCTTAAAATCGCTGAGCGTTTCCTTAGCGAAGGGGCTTTCGTCTACATTTGTGATGTTGATGAATCGGCGCTAGGGTTAGCAAAAAAGAAACATCCATCTTTGATGACCGGTCTTTGTGATGTGTCAAACAGGGAAGTTGTCTCCTTAATGATCGAGGAGGCAGTCCATGTTTTAGGCGGAGTAGACTGTTTAGTCAATAACGCGGGAATTGCTGGCCCAACTGGTGCCTTTCATGAAATTGACCCCAATGACTGGGATCGATGTATCGAAGTCTGCCTTACTGGACAATTCAACTGCGCCCGGTTAGTTGTTGATCACCTTAAAATGTCCGAGAATGCGTCCATAATTAATCTATCTTCGGCAGCAGGACGATTTGGTTTTCCGAACAGGGCGCCATATTCCGCCGCAAAGTGGGGTGTAATTGGATTCACCAAGTCTTTATCGATGGAGTTAGGTGATTTCGGCATTCGGTGTAACGCAGTCTTACCTGGCCCGGTTGACGGAACGAGGATTCAGTCAGTGATTCAGGAAAAAGCAAGTATTGCAGGACAAACGCCGGAGGAGTTCACAAAGACTTGGTTATCAATGGCATCCATTAAGGAGTTAATTGACCCGCAGCAACTCGCGGATTTAATCGCATTCGTGGCCTCTCCCCTGGGGCGAACAATATCTGGGCAAGCTCTGAACGTTGATGCTGATTTACAGTGTTTAATGTAAGACTTTTATAGCATGAAGAAAAAATATGACTTGATAGAGTTTTCTGTGCAATATTCGGAAGCGTTTAAAGAGTTAAATCTGGAATGGATCGAGGAATATTTCGAGCCAGAAAAAATAGATTTAGAGTTGTTAGCAGATCCTCAAAAATATTTTATTGATGCTGGGGGGGCAATAATATTAGTCAAGACTGATGACCTCATCATCGGATGCTGTGGCCTGTTGAAACACAGTGACAAGACATATGAAATTTCCAAGATGAGTGTTACTTCTAGCTTTCAAGGTCTCGGGTTAGGCAGAGCGATGCTGATTGAGATGCTTAAAATTGCGAAAGGTCTAGGTGCCGAGCGTATCGGTATCATTTCAAATACCATCCTAGAGTCGGCTATTGGGCTATATAAATCGATCGGGTTCGTTGAAATCCCATTGACAAGTGATGCTTATGAGCGAGGCAATATTTCGTTATTGCTAGAGCTCTGAATATTTATTCAACTGATTTAAATCAGTGCATCAATCAGAGTTGATTAATTTAAATCTAAAAACTGTGTCGGTTGGACTGAGTTTTTTAATTACCCCGTTGTTATAGCCGTTTCTGACGTCGTAGTTTATTATTAGCAATCATGAATAAATCGAAAAGAAGTTTTTTAACCCAAGCGGGTATTTTAAGTGCTCTAGCCGGCTTGTCTGAGGTAGGTTTTATCAGCGCTGCACTGGCCAAATCTTCGGTTTGGAACAAAGCTGCGTTTGAGGCGGATAACCTATCGGAGGCTATCGGAGCTCTGACGTCTCAACCCGTCATTGAAGATTCAGCTGGCCTCATAAAATTTATTGCTCCACCCATTGCGGAAAACGGTGCTGTTGTGCCAGTCGGAGTGAAGGTTGACGAGAGTGTGTCAGCCACTGCTATCGCCTTACTTTGTGAGAAAAACCCCAGGCCCTTGGCTGCACACTATGAATTATCGGAACAGACTATTCCATTCATTAGAACTCGGATTAAGATGGCGGAGACCGCTTCAGTGGTGACTCTAGTTAAGACGAATAGAGGTTTTATAAGCGCTGAAAAAGTCATAAAAGTGACGCGTGGCGGCTGTGGGGGCTAGATTAATGATTGAGAATAAAGGTGAGCTATGACTCGTCCGATGAGAATTTTCGCGACTTGTAATGAGAATGGTTTGACTACTGTGCGTGTCTTAATGCGACATGATATGGAGACTGGATTCAGAAAAAAGAAAGACGGTACACTAGTCCCTTCACACTTTATTACCAATGTGTCGGTTCATCATGAAGGTAGAGTGGTTCTGGCAGCTGAGTGGGGAGGCGGCGTCTCAAAAAATCCATCTTTATTTTGTTATTTTCGAGGCGGTCAGCCGGGTGACTCTGTCGAGGTCAGTTGGCTGGATAACCGCGGAGAATCTAACCATAAAGAGGCGATTATCGCTATGGGCGCGACTGACTAAGTTTCATAGCAGTGCATCTGGGCTTAATATTCCCTCATCAATTAATTTGCGGAAATTTCTGTACGTGCTCTCGATACCTTCGTCAAGCTCAACAGAGCCGTAATCACCTAGGTAAGCTCTTAGCGGTTCGTCTGATAAATCTGTTGGAAAAGGCAGCGCAGATCCTTCCGCGTTGATGTTGGACTCTGGCGCTATCGCTTGAATTTTTTTCAATGATGCTTCCACTGTTGCAATCGAACCATTGATGTCGAAAACACGTGCGGCGTCCCTTGGTTTGGATACAGACTGGATAAAAGCGCTAGCGACTTCTCCGGCATGCAACCACGAGACTGATCCCTTAAATGGGATGGTGTAAGTTCGGTTCATTGCTGCTGCAAGTATTGCCATGGTTGTTTTTGATGTCATACCTTGGTCTCGTCCAACGCCATAGACTACTCCCGGTCTCAGGCATGTACTCGGAACGCCCCAGTCCTGCATATACACTTTGGCGGTCTCTTCATTACAAAATTTATAAGCACCGTATAACGTAGAGAGTGTATGCGGGTCGAAGACCCCATGTGCTGCTATTGAGCTGGCATAAGCGAGACGTTTGATCCCCACTTGGCGAGCAGCTTCCAAGACATTTGTTGTGCCTACAACGTTAACCTGCGCTCCCAAAATTGGGTCTGCTTTACAAAAGGGGACCTGAAGGGCGGCTAAGTGAATGATAGCTCCCACTTTATTTTTTTCGACAGCACTCATAATGGTTTGAGGATCTGAGATATCCCCCTCAAGCCAAGTGATTGAGGAGATTTCCTTTTGAGTCATGAGTAATCTAGGTCTACGAATATCTTTGCGTAAATCAAGCGCAATAACATCAATGCCAGCGGTCTTTAGCAGATACAGTACCCAGCTCCCAATGCAGCCACCAGCGCCGGTGACGATCACGGGATCGCTAAAATCATTTTTATCTACCGGAAATAAATCAATCATATCGAGGTCCTTTTTAATGTATTTGATCCTCTGGTGATACTAGGGTTACATGCTCATCGGTAGCGTTTCGTCCGAGGCCCATTCAGTCAATGAGGCGTCATAGACCTTAACATTTTTATGACCCAGCATGTCTAGCGCCAGCGCTACGCTGGTGGCAGCAATGCCTCCCCCGCAGTACGCAATGACCTCATTTTGTTTGAGAGTTTCTGAGAAGATCGTTCGTAATTCATTTACCGATTTAAACGTATTATCTTGATTAACATGTTCTATGGCCGGGAGGTTAATACTATTTTTGATGTGTCCTTTGCGCCCATAGTTTACTCCACCGCGACCCTCATGTTGTTCTCGTCGTAGCGCATTGATCAAGGATGCTGGCTCCTTGTTTAAGTGTTTCAAAATTGAATCTTTATCTGCAATTAATGTTTTGTTCGCTTCCTTCACCGGGTAATTTCCTTGATTGAAAGTTGCAGTTATTCCCGACTCGGTGGGTTTTTTTTCCGACGCCCATTTTTGGAAGCCGCCGTCCAGAACCGCGACATTTGTATGACCGAACACCTTAAAAGTCCACCAGAGGCGTGTCGCCCACCAATGGTTTGTGGTTGAATAAATAACCACCATAGTGTCACCGCTTATGCCAAAGCGTGACGCCGTTTCCGCGAACAATTCAGCACTCGGCAGCATAAAGTGGAGTTCTGGGTGTGGGGTGGATAATTCATGCTCAATATCGATAAATTGAGCGTGAGGAATGTGACCTTCTTTGTACTCGTTGAAGGCGGGCAGGACTGTGTAGAGAGACAGGTCAGGCTTAGGTATAAGGTGCGTTGAGCTGTCTAAGATTCTTACTTTTGGATTTTTGAGGTTCTCTAAAAGCCATCCGGTAGATACAAGAGGCTTGGGCCAAATCGGACTCGTCATAAGGGAATTCCTTTTGGGTTGATGGACCTTATCGTTATACGGTACCCATCATTGAGTACACGAAAGAGCTAGTGTAATCTAATCCATTACAGTGTAAACATCATCATGTGGCAGTGTGTGCCTTCACACGATTCATAGAGGGCTTTAACTGCTTAAAACGTTATACGGGACATTTCCTAATGCTTACTGATGCGGCTTATCTTGAATCACTTTATAACAACCGCGCGGCGGTGCCTGATTTTCAGAGGTATGTTGATCGGTGGGCAAACAAATCATCTGATTTTTGTTCCTCACTGAAGGAACAATGTGAACGGGATATTCCCTACGGGGACGATCTACTTGAAACTATGGATGTTTATATGCCTACGAAGGCTCCGACTGCCATGCTTATGTTTGTGCATGGTGGATACTGGCGGTCTCTTGATAAATCTCAGCACGCATTTATCGCTAAGCCATTTGTTGATCGTGGGGTCGCGGTAGCCGTCATTAATTACTCTCTGTGTCCGAATGTTGCTATGAAAAAGTTAGTACTCCAAGTGATGGCAGCCGGAGCTTATCTATATCGAAACGCAAATGAGTTTCAAGTACCAAAGAAGCGATTGTTTGTAGCAGGACATTCAGCTGGAGGACACTTGGCTACTTTGGCGTTGCTGTGCGAATGGCCTATTTACTCCAAAGGATTGCCAAAAAAAATATTCCAATCCGGCCTTTCTATCAGCGGACTTTACGACCTACGGATCCTGACGAAAATCCAATCTATTAATGGAGATTTACGTATGACTGAGTCAGAGGCTGCAATGTTAAGTCCAGCCCTCATGCCAGCACCTTCGGGCGGACCTTTGTCAATTGCTGTTGGGGGGCAAGAGTTAGGCGGATTTAAAGACCAACATCGATTGATTGCTCAGTCTTGGCCTTCGAGTATTTGTAGAGATGTGCCGTGTCCGTCTGACAATCATTTCAGCATTTTAGAAACGTTCGCAAATCCAGAGACTGAGCTTTTCGGCGCCGCAATGCAGATGCTTAAATGAGTAGATTGCGTGTGTGGCGAGGAAGTGCTTGAGCGTCCAAATCTGATGTGAATTTGACAGGTGGTAATTCAGGATCGCTCATTAGTCGGGTAGTATGAGTTCACCATTAGTAATCTTTTTTTTGACTAACCTAGGTATTTGGGAACGTGAAGAAGCTGTATGTTGCTAACGATTTGATTGAGGCGCGACTTTTAGACGGGATTCTTCACTCGAGGGGGGTTAGCTCGGTGGTTAAAAACGAATCTTTGCAAGGTGGATTGGGTGAATTACCATTCGTCGAGATTTGGCCCGAGGTGTGGGTCAAGGATTTAAAGGATTGGGACATTGCCATTGGCGTGCTTGAGGCGTTTGGCACTAAGCGCGATTTGCTAGATTGGATCTGCCAATACTGCAAAGAGACGAATCCTGGATCATTTCAAAGTTGTTGGTCCTGCGGCGAGCAGATCGGGGAGTAACCCTTTTTATAATCACCCGCTATATTTAAAGAAAGTGTTGTCATTTGAAAACGTTTGCCACTAACTGCGCAGTGATATTGTTCTCGACTCTAATAGCTCTGTGTTTGGTCGAATCGGGCTCTTGGATTTGGGTGAATGTGGTTCGTGATGAACAACTATCGAGATGGGAGTTTAGAGCAACTCAGCCCGAGCCGTACCGAAATGCAGACTATTTCAATGCACAATTTTTGAGAGAATCCGAGACGTTTGTTAATGGGCGCATAACCGATGTAGTCGAGTTGGAGGATTTTGAAGGTCGTTACTTTAATATCCGAGGTGGTTTTCGAGTCACCTCTGATGTGCCAGAAAAGGCTCAGCGTCGTGTTTTGCTTTTTGGCGGGTCTACATTGTTTGGTCAGGAGGTACCAGATCATTTGACGATCGCTAGCTATTTACAGCGGATGCTGATCGACAGCGGTCAGTCGTGGAGCGTTCATAATTACGGTTTACCTGGTATGAACGCGTCCCAGCAAGTGATGATAATGAGGTCGATCCCGCTGCAAAATGGTGACATTGTAATTTTTTATCATGGTGTGAACGATATTTACTACGTAGTTTTTGGTGGCGCAGCTGGTGGCTGGAAAGCTGGTGTTCCTAACTTCCGGCCTATCCAGAAATTGAGTCCTTTAGCTCAGTGGATGAGTCGTTGGCACAATCGGCTCAAACACTACAGTTATACGGCAGATGTCGCGTTAGATATTTTTGATCGTTCAACGCCCCTGACGATTTCAGATCATGCGACTCTGACAAAAGGCATCGATTCGTCGGTGAGAGAGTTTAGTCTAGCAATCAAGAATGGATACAGATTAGCGCAGAAATCGAATGTTGACTTTGTTCATTATTTACAACCTACTATTTTTGAAATGACGGAAAAGTCTTCGTATGAAAAGGATTTGCTGAATAATTATTTGGAGACTCCGCCTGGAATAGAGGTTGCGTTTGATCGGGGGTATCCAAAATTGCGGGACGTTAGTGTTGCCCTGTCCAGCGAGGGCATTTCTTTTTCTGATCTGAGTGACGCGTTAGAGGAGCATCATACTCATGGAGAAGTATTTCTTGACTTCTGCCATATCAATCATGTGGGAAACCGCTTAATTGCTGAGCGCATATTAGATGATCTGTTGACGTCGCCGATACACGAGAGGCGTTGACTATAGTGTCGCGCGTAAAGCTTCAAATGTATTAGTTTTTGGCGGCGGGTAGCTTTTCCAGGCCCAGAACAAGATCTCCAACTTTAACGGTTTTTGCCAACGGTGAATCCCAATTTATTTCTAAGGCGAACATAGCCGGCTTGTTAGAGCTGTGTGAATCCAATGTATTTCGTTTCATTTTCGCAACCTCAATTATTCGGCCTTGTTTATCTGTAAATAGAACCGTTAGGTCAATGGGAGTGTCTTTCATCCACATCGAGAACACCCTCTCTGTCGGGAAAGCGAACACCATACCTCGATCATTCCTTAACGATTTTCTAGCCATGAGCCCCTGCGCTCTACTTTTAGGTTCATTTGCAAGCTCCACTCTTATCTCATATGTGTTGATGATTAAGGGGTAAGTAATAAGGGGGTCGCTGGACAAATTTACGTGGTGCAATGCAAAAAAAATAGCGAACACAAATGGACCAAGACGTCTGTGAGCTCTAATGAGGGGCATTTTTTTATGAAAATCTACTAAATATTGAAATTTATTTCATGAATGGAGTTTTTTTTGACGGTTATGCGTCCGATTAGCAACGATACTACAAGCATAATTGATTTTATGGAAATATTGAGTTGATTCTCAAATATTGCGTCGCACAAACATCAGTTTTGGCGTAAATTTCACTCATGAAATACCTTCTTTAAATGTGCTCCAGATGTTGACATGCCGGTTGTGTTCTACTACCTTAAGTTTACGAGAAGTTTAATTGCGTTATTTGGCTCTGTTTGTTAGGTACGTCATTAGCTTCAAGTGTAAAAAGTGGTTTGAATAATAGTTAACTATACAAACTAAATTAGGCTCGGTTGTGGGGCGCTCTCAGTTTACTCTGGATCGTCGTGCTCTTCGGGTTTCTCAATTGGGAGGTGTATTACATGCATAACTTTAAGCGCGTAGCGGTTTCAACAGCCGCACTAGCTATGTTAGGCGCTTCCGGCATGGCTTCTGCTATTGGTGTGGATAGACTAGAGTC
>CBFIFN010000055.1:0-8663 GCA_965661885.1 uncultured Burkholderiales bacterium
AAATGTCGAAGATTTAGGTGCCTTGGTTAGTTCTGGAGCAATGATTAGAAAGTGGATAATAGATGCCCCGTTTCCGAATCGGTTACGCTCAGAAATTGAGATCGCTTATAACGAATTAACGAGTACGCAAGGTGAAATCTCATTCGCTGTGCGTTCTTCCGCGACGGCAGAGGACTTGCCAGATGCATCCTTCGCCGGCCAACAAGAGAGTTATCTGAATATCCGTGGGTTCGAGAACATACTTGACGCAATTAAGCTTGTTTTTGCGTCACTTTATAACGATAGGGCAATTTCTTACAGAGTCCACAAAGGCTTTGAGCATTCTAACGTTGCGCTATCTGCCGGCGTGCAGCGTATGGTTCGATCAGATTCTGGATCTAGCGGTGTTATGTTTACGCTCGACACGGAGTCAGGTTTTGATAAAGTTGTATTTATTACATCAGCTTATGGCCTAGGAGAGACGGTTGTCCAAGGACAGGTAAATCCCGACGAGTTTTATGTATACAAGCCAGGAGTTGAACTTGGGCGCCCATCAATTCTGCGTAGGAATCTCGGCAGCAAAGCATTACGTATGGTGTTTGCCGATAGTCAGACGGCGGACAAGTCAACAGTGATAAATCCAATTTCTGTAGCAGAGGCGAATAGATTTTCGATTACAGATGAAGAGGTTCATGAACTAGCGGTGCAAGCCATTAAAATCGAGAAGCACTATGGTCGTCCGATGGATATTGAGTGGGGCAAAGATGGCGAGGATGGGAAGATATATATTCTCCAAGCTCGACCTGAGACTGTAAAGGCACAGGAGGATGGAGCCACGACTCAGGAGCGCTTTAAATTAAACAACCGGGGAGAAGTGTTAGTCGAGGGTCGAGCGATCGGATCCAAGATTGGATCCGGAGTAGTTCGATCAGTAAAAGATGCGAGTGAAATGAATAGGGTTCTAGAAGGGGATGTGCTGGTCACTGATATGACTGACCCGGATTGGGAGCCAGTGATGAAGAAGGCCTCGGCAATTGTGACAAACAGAGGAGGTAGAACTTGTCACGCTGCTATTATTGCTCGCGAACTGGGTATTCCTGCCGTAGTTGGTACTGCAACTGCGACGCAGGTTTTATCAGAGGGCGATCACGTGACGGTTTCATGTGCTGAGGGTGACTCCGGCTTTGTCTACGAGGGAATCTTGGATGTTGAAGTACTAAAAATTCAGTTGGATAAACTGCCCGAGATTCCTGTAAAGGTCTCTATGAACGTGGGTAATCCAGAGTTGGCATTTGACTTTCAGCGTTTACCTAATGCAGGCATAGGGCTCGCTCGATTGGAATTTATAATTGCACGTATGATTGGGATTCATCCCAAAGCGGCGATTGAGTTTGAGACATTACCAGATGATGTAAGGGACGCTGTCACATCTAGAGCTTCTGGCTATGCAAGCCCCGTTGACTTTTATGTCGAAAAACTCAAGGAAGGTATCGCCACGTTGGGGGCTGCATTTTTTCCTAAGCCGGTGATTGTGCGTTTATCTGATTTTAAGTCAAATGAGTATTCCAGTTTGGTTGGTGGACAGTTGTATGAGCCGAATGAAGAAAACCCAATGCTGGGCTTTCGAGGTGCATCTCGCTACATTTCTGAGAGCTTCAGAGACTGCTTTGAGTTTGAATGTCGTGCACTGAAAACTGTCAGAGATGAGATGGGTTTAACAAACATTGAGATTATGGTGCCCTTCGTAAGAACCTTGAGTGAAGCTGAACAGGCGATTGAGTTACTTGCATCTCATGGACTAAAGCGAGGTGAAAACGGTCTTCGCATTATTATGATGTGTGAGCTACCAACTAATGCGATGTTGGCTGACGAGTTTTTAGAGTTTTTTGATGGTTTCTCGATTGGCTCTAACGATATGACGCAGCTAACACTTGGACTTGACAGAGATTCAGGCATCGTCGCTGGCCAATTCGATGAGAGAGATTTAGCCGTTAAACGAATGTTGCATTTAGCCATTGATGCATGCCGTAAAAAAGAAAAATATGTGGGAATATGTGGACAAGGGCCTTCAGACCACCCTGACTTTGCCGAATGGTTGGTCGGAGAAGGAATAAACGCCATTTCTTTAAATCCCGACACAGTTGTAGATACTTGGATGTATCTCGGTAAACATTTAAAAAATTGAGCTTTCGTGTATAAAAATTTTTAAGACAATATTTCGCAAAATTTTAAATTAAAAGTGTAGCGCGCTAGTTTGCTAGCGAATGTTACAATCAATTTTGCTTAACCCGAAGATGACAATCGTGTGGAATGACTAAATATATTTTTGTTACGGGCGGTGTTGTGTCGTCTCTAGGCAAGGGTATCGCCTCTGCCTCGCTCGCGGCGATACTTGAGTCCCGTGGCATTCAGTTGACCATGCTAAAGCTTGACCCTTACATCAATGTTGATCCTGGCACAATGAGTCCCTTTCAACATGGAGAGGTGTTCGTCACTTATGATGGCGCTGAAACCGATCTAGATCTTGGCCATTATGAGCGCTTCGTTGATGTGCGCATGGGTAAACGGAATAACTTCACTACAGGCCAAATTTATGAATCGGTAATTCGTAAAGAACGACGTGGCGACTATCTGGGTGGTACGGTTCAAGTTATTCCTCACATAACAGATGAGATAAAAAGCCAAATTGTTAAAGGTGCTGACGGTGCAGATGTTGTTCTTGTCGAAATTGGCGGCACAGTTGGCGATATAGAGTCATTGCCGTTTCTCGAGGCTGTGCGGCAAATGAGTCTTGAGGTTGGACGTGAAAATGCTTGCTTTGTGCACCTGACATTAGTTCCTTACATCCCGTCGGCCGGAGAGATAAAAACTAAGCCTACGCAACATTCTGTCAAAGAGTTAAGGGAAATTGGTATCCAGCCTGATGTAATTCTTTGTCGATCTGAACGGGAGGTTCCTGAGAACGAGAGGCGAAAGATCGCGCTTTTTACAAACGTACCGGTTGATGCGGTGATTTCGGCAATAGATGTAGACAGTATCTATAAGATTCCATCATTTTTGCATAAGCAAAATTTGGACGGTATTGTTCTGAAAAAACTTCAGCTCGCAACGAACCCGGCTGATTTGAGTCGGTGGGATGAGTTGATTTATAAGCTGGAGCATCCAAAAACTGAAGTGAATATAGCTTTAGTTGGAAAGTATGTTGATCTCACGGAGTCCTATAAGTCCCTTTCAGAGGCTCTGATTCATGCGGGAATTCACTGCGATGCGAAGATAAAAATTACCTACATTGATTCTGAAGAAATTGAAAAAAATGGCATTGATTCATTACGGTGCATGAATGCTATTTTGGTGCCTGGTGGTTTTGGTCATCGAGGCGTTGAAGGAAAAATTCAAGCAATTCAGTTTGCTAGAGAGAATAATGTTCCTTACCTGGGAATTTGTTTAGGGATGCAGTTGGCCGTCATTGAGTTTGCCAGGCATGTTCTCGGCTGGAAAAATGCCCACAGCACCGAATTCAATGCCGACACGAGTCACCCGGTGGTAGCTCTTATTACAGAGTGGAAAACCGTGTCGGGTGACGTGGAGAAAAGAGATATGAACTCTGATCTCGGCGGGACGATGAGACTCGGCGAACAAAAAGCACTTCTTAAATCTGGCTCTAAGGTAGAAAAAATTTATGGCTCGCCATTCGTGGGGGAGAGGCACCGGCATCGGTATGAAGTGAATAATGAATTATTAAGTCCAATTGAAAGCCGTGGTTTGACAATGTCCGCGACCTCCGAGGATGAGGGTTTGTGCGAAGTGGTTGAACTGGAAGATCACCCCTGGTTTTTGGGCTGCCAATTCCATCCTGAATTTACATCTACGCCTATCAAGGGGCATCCTTTGTTTAACGGCTTTATCGCTGCAGCTATTGAAAATATGGGTAAAAAGTGATCAATGAATGAATGAGACGAACCTTAACTTAACCATCGCTCGTGGGCACATAGAATGAATATCGGAGATTTTTTTGTTGGACTTAATGAGCCAATCTTTGTGATTGCAGGACCCTGTGTGATTGAATCAGAGGAAAGCACTCTAGCAATAGCGCGAGCGCTTAAAGAGATGGGAGAGGTGCTGGGAATGCCAATTATTTTCAAGGCATCTTACGATAAAGCTAACCGCTCTTCCAATGACTCGTTCAGGGGTTTGGGGGTTGATCGAGGTTTAGAAGTTTTATCATTAGTCAAACAAACGTTGGGGATGCCTATTTTGACTGACGTGCATTCGATTGAGGAGGTTGAGCGAGTTGCCTCAGTGGTTGATGTGTTGCAAACTCCAGCATTTTTGTGTCGTCAGACCGACTTTATTCGTACTGTCGCCGCAACAGGGCTGCCGGTCAATATTAAAAAAGGGCAATTTTTATCGCCTAACGAAATGCGGGAGGTAGTCAAGAAAGCTAAGAACGCAAGTGGCGTTGATAACATTCTTGTTTGTGAGCGTGGAGCTAGCTTTGGATATAACAACCTGATCTCTGACATGCGTTCCCTGGCGATAATGCGCAATACCAATTGCCCTGTTGTCTTTGACGCGACGCACTCTGTTCAGCTTCCAGGAGCTCGGGGAAATGCTAGTGGGGGTCAAAGAGAATTCGTTCCTGTTTTGGCACGTTCCGCTGTCGCAGCGGGTATTAGTGGGATTTTCATGGAGACACACCCTAATCCAGAGCAGGCACTTTCAGATGGGCCAAATGCGTGGCCATTGGATCGGATGGGAAAATTGCTAAAACAAATAAAACAAATAGATGAGCTTGTTAAAGCCACCCCCTTTCAGGAGATGGATATAAACTCGGCTAAAAATTAAAAGGAAATTAATTAACTATCATGGGCGCAATAATTGACGTTATAGCAAGGGAAGTGGTTGATTCCCGGGGTAATCCAACGGTTGAAGCAGACATTCACCTTGACAGTGGAGTGATTGGTCGCGCGGCTGTCCCCTCCGGAGCTTCTACTGGGGTTAGGGAGGCCGTTGAGTTGAGGGATATGGAGTCAACACGTTTTGCAGGTAAAGGCGTTTTGAAAGCGGTTGATAGTGTAAACGGTGAAATTAAAGAGGCAATCATCGGCTTAGATTCGATAGATCAATCCCTGATTGATCAAACATTAATATCGTTGGATGGTACCGATTCGAAATCGCGACTTGGAGCCAACGCCGTTTTGGCTGTTTCACTAGCCGCGGCGAAAGCTTCTTCAAAGGATTTAGGGCTTCCGCTTTATCGTTACTTGGGTGGCGCTGGCGAGATGGAGTTGCCGGTTCCAATGATGAATGTGATTAATGGTGGCGCACACGCAAATAACAGTTTGGATATTCAGGAGTTTATGATAATTCCTAAGGGTTTTGAACGCTTCAGTGAGGCTCTCAGATGTGGTGTTGAGGTATTTCATACTCTACGTAAAAACATTGATGTGGCTAACATGCCTACGACTGTTGGTGATGAGGGCGGGTTTGCACCCAACTTTAGTGGCAATGATCAAGCGATTGAGTTTATTTTAGAGGCAATTAGTGCCGCCGGCTATGAAGTGGGAACCCAGGTGGCTCTGGGATTAGATTGTGCCAGTTCTGAATTTTATGAAAATGGAAGATATACTCTTCAATCCGAAGGGCTTGTGCTAACGTCAGCTGAACTGAGTGACTATTTGGCAACTTTAGTTAGCAAATATCCAATCATATCCATTGAAGACGGTATGGCAGAGGATGATTGGGCGGGTTGGGATGTTCTAACCAAACGCTTGGGGTCTAAAATTCAGTTGGTTGGTGATGATTTATTTGTCACTGATACAAAAATACTGAAACGTGGTGTTGATGAGGCTATTGCTAACTCAATCCTCATAAAGATTAATCAAATAGGTACCTTATCTGAAACAATGGCAGCGATTGAAATGGCCAAACGTGCTGGTTACACGGCAGTGGTGTCTCATCGGTCTGGTGAGACAGAGGATACCTTCATCGCAGATTTGGCTGTTGGTTCTAACGTAGGTCAAATTAAAACAGGTTCTTTATCCCGATCGGACCGTATGGCTAAATACAATCAGTTGCTGCGAATTGAAGAAGAGCTCGGACAGCAGGCTAGTTATGCAGGTCATACGGCGTTTTACAGCATCCGCTAGATGAGATACCTAACACTGTCCTTAGCGTTGCTTATTTTATTGATTCAGTATCCTTTATGGTTTGGCAAGGGGGGTTGGACAAAAGTGATGAGTCACCGTGAATCCTTGTCGGCTCAGATTGAAGGAAATAAACGGCAACGGGCTATGAACGATCAGATGACGGCTGAAGTCCTAGATCTTAAGACCGGTTTATCCGAGATTGAAGAGAGTGCCAGGTCTGACTTAGGCATGTTAAAAGATGGAGAGGTTTTTTTTAAAACGTTAGATAAGTCGGCCCCTCATTCTTCAAAGTGAGTGGCCTTGAGTCATTTAGAGCTTCGTTGAAGCTCACACAGAATTAGCCTAGCCGCTGAGCGCGAATTAGTCACGTCAGCTCGGAGTTCCTTTTTCAGAGAGCGTGCTCCGCTAAATCTTCTGGTGTATTGAGATTTGCAAAAGCTGTCTTTCTGTCATAATCATCAAAATTCACGTACGTATGCTTCAATCCTTGCTGCCACTCGGATACTTTCCTTGCGCCCTGGGAAAACTTTAGTTTCAAGTTCATTAATGCCTCAAAAGTCAGGGCGAAATTTAAATGCTGGACTCCTAGATTTGTTTTGGCAATCGCAATTTCTGATTTAGTTTTGAGTAGTGATGACGTGACTTTTATCGCAAAATTCCCTGGTATATTGATTACATCACAAGGCGATACTACGATCAGGTTTGTATCAACGTGAGTTGATGCCGAGACAATACCGGCGAGCGGACCTTGGTTCTTATGTTGGTCTTTTACAACTGGAAAACCAAACTTTTCGAGGTAGGGAAGATTACGATTTGCGCTGATAACAATGTGGTCAACCTGTTGTCCAATCGCTTCGACAGAGTGCTCGATTAGTGTCTTATCTTCAACTGAAATAAGCGCTTTGTTTTGCCCCCCCATCCGGGTGCTAAGTCCTCCTGCTAAAATAATGCACGTTATCTTCGTGGGTAGCATGGTTCTCAGGATTTCTTTTGTATGAAAAGTATGAAGTGTAAATGAGAAGGAAATAGAGTGTCGATATCGCCGTTTCCGAAATATCAATGAAGTTTAATGACTAATATTGCATGAATTAGAAATACTGTTTAGACAAATGGTGTCAAATCGCGTTTAATACCCACTATAACTATAAAAAGACTTGTAACAATAAATATAAATGGAGGGGGTAACTATGTTTGGATTTTTAAAACGCGAAAGAACCGTTGCTGGGCCAGGCTTCAGCAGATGGATGGTTCCGCCGGCAGCGCTTTGCATTCACTTGTGTATCGGTCAGGTGTATGCGTTGAGTGTATTTAACTTGCCCATGACAAAATTGATTGGTGTCGCTGAATCAAGTTCTAATGATTGGCTTCTAACAGAAATTGGCTGGATGTATACCCTTGCCATAGTGTTTCTTGGTTTATCCGCGGCATTTTTTGGTCGCTGGGTCGAGGAAGGCGGTCCACGCCGGGCTATGTTTACTGCAGGTCTCTGCTGGTCGGGTGGTTTTCTTGTCTCGGCATTGGGCGTGTATCTTCATAACATTTGGCTTGTTTACCTGGGATACGGGGTGCTTGGTGGCATCGGCCTTGGGCTTGGATATATCTCCCCTGTGTCAACCCTTATAAAGTGGTTTCCAGATCGACCGGGAATGGCTACTGGGATGGCAATAATGGGATTTGGTGGAGGCGCGTTTTTAGCATCTCCTCTGTCGGTATGGCTCATGGACCTATTTAGCAGCGATACAAATGTTGGCGTTGCGGGTGCGTTCGTTAGTTTAGGGTGCATTTATTTTGTGTTCGCGATGGTGGGGGCAACAATCGTTCGTGTTCCAGCCGAGGGCTGGAAGCCAAAAGGTTGGGAGCCACCAGCAGTTCCCAAGAAACTGACTACAACAGCGAATGTCCATGTCAATGTTGCTTGGAAAACGCCTCAGTTTTGGTGTATTTGGGTCGTTTTGTGCATGAACGTTACTGCGGGTATCGGAGTGCTTGGTCAGGCGTCAGTGATGAGTCAGGAAATGTTTAACCTGACAGCTGCCGCTGCAGCTGGTTTCGTGGGAGTTCTGAGTTTATCTAATATGCTTGGTAGACTCTTTTGGGCATCGCTCTCAGACGTGATTGGTAGAAAAAACACTTATTTTTGCTTCTTTCTGATCGGCATAGCACTTTACTCACTCGTGCCGTCCACCGGCTCTATCAACAGCGTGCTTCTTTTTGTAATCTGTTCTGTTGTTATTCTAACGATGTACGGTGGGGGTTTTGCGACCGTACCTGCGTATTTAAAAGACATGTTTGGTACAAAGTATGTTGGCGCTATCCATGGAAGATTGCTGACTGCGTGGGCCGTTGCTGGAGTACTCGGGCCGGTGCTTGTCAATTACATCAGACAGTACCAAATCAATAGCGGTATTCCACCGGCGCAGGCTTACAATACGACAATGTACATAATGGCTGGACTATTGGTAGTCGGGTTGATTGCAAATTCATTGATCAAGCCTGTCGATTCAAAATATCATCTGGCGGAAGAATCTTAGGAGA
>CBFIFN010000056.1:0-8581 GCA_965661885.1 uncultured Burkholderiales bacterium
TATTTTGAGGTTTTAGGGGGTGAGGTCTGAGTCCGCTTGATATGCGGGGGGTTAAGTATAGGAGTCGGCAACACACAGAGGCACTGAATATCCATATCAAGCCGAAACACATAGAAGCGGTTCAATCGTTCTTTCAGATAGATGAATCAACCATTATTAGTCCTGAATTAAATGACTATCGACAGCATCTGGAGGAAAGACGCGAAAAACAGCGGAGAGGTGGACGAAAAGGCGCCAACAAGACCAACTCCAAGGCGAAGTCGTCCGATAAAACTGAGAGCTCGGGTAACCCGCGGGTAAGCCGTCGGGGTAGTGGCGGGTCCTTAGTAAAGTCAAACCCAGAAAAGCAAAGTCAAAACCATCGTAATGAGGGTAAGTTCTCATACAAGGATGAGGATGGTGTTGACCCACTCGACAGTGAGCTTTACAAGCCAGCATTAGAATGCAACCGATGTGCCGGCGAGGGCTGTGGATGGTGCGCTGGAAAGCCCTGGCTTGATATTAAAGTCGAAACCGACCGCGAGTGAGAGCATGAATTCAAATATGAAGACAATATTTAGCCCAATTTGGTGTAATTTCAGCTCATATAGACTGCAAGTAGAGTGCTTATGCCACTTACCTGACATAAGGCTAAGATTCGCGCTTAAAGCATCAATTTCAAGCTAAGTCGAAGAGAACTAATCCCATTAACCCATAGCTACTTTTGATGTGAGCAGACTAAAAATACTGATCGGCGACATAACTCAGTCTGACGCAGATATTATTGTCTTCTCGGCCCATCCTTCGCTACTCGCTGGGAGCGGTGTTTCCAGGGTGATACATAAATTCTCTAAACCCTTTCACACTAACACCCTCAGCGGTTGAGTCAGAGTTAATTTATAAAGCTTCTGCGCGAATGCCCTCTATGATGCGAACAGCATTTTTAATAAAGAGAGGCTCGGACGAAAAGCTGACGATAAGATTTTGAACATCTTCAGGCAACTCTTCGTTACCAAGTGAAGGGCCTTGATCTCCCTGGGTCGCACCAATCAGGAGGACGCCCATTGTTTTTACTACCTCTATCGCTTGCGCTTTACTCAAAGTGAGCGAGATAGACGTGACCTCAGCAAGCGCTTCCACCTGAGTTATGAACACTTGCTTAGAATTGATAAGCCGAGGGATGGCAACATTGTGTTCGATCACATGCTCGAGCCTAATAAGCAAAGGCAAGAAGGTGCCATCTTCCGAGGCAGTGCTAAATAATTTCTGGCAATATGCATTAGTTGTCATGGATTTAGATAAATCATTTATAAAAACCTGACTCCATCGAATCAGGCTTTGCTCATAGAGGGTCAGAAAAATCTCTTCCCTCGTTTGGAAGTAGAGGTAAAGTGTACCCTTGGATAATCCAATATTCTTGGCGAGTTTAGACATAGAGAATGCCTCATACCCAACCTCAAGAAAGTAGGTTTCGGCAGCCTCTAGTACCGCGCGTCGACGCAACGCCTTTTGTTCCCCGCTTCTCGCTCTCTGATTAATTGCAACGACTGAACTCATGAGTAACTCCATGCGGTTTTTGTTTGGACTCTAGGCCAGGATTGACTAAAAGCAGCTAATCAGCAATTAACTATATCGCTGACTAGCGGAGTACTAGACTCGGACAGTAACTTATTAACAGATATAGACATACTAAGCGATAGAACGCACTTTTTTCATACGCCATCTAATCAGATCACCCCAAAACTTGGTTTCTATCCAAGCCCAGATAGGCAGATGGGTTGCAGAACCAACCAATAAAACCCCTTATATTAACCTTGGCATTGTCGGTTAATTGTCTTGTTCGAACAACCAGTTGGGGAGCGGTATGATGTAGCTATGTTCTATTATTGTAAACCCTCTACCAATATAGAGTTTACCGTGCTTCCAGCATTACGATGCTTTGCTATGCCCTGGTAGTCATCAGATGTCATCCAAGCTAATGCAGATTCTTTCGATGGAAACTCAATAATTACCGACCTAGTATCATCCCAGTCTCCAGCCAATACCGTCGGGTCCTCATCAACACTCAGCATCTTACCATCGAACTTTTTAAATACTTCTGAGAAACCAGCTGAATATTTATCGTATTCACCTCGATCATGTATTTTGAATCGCGCAATTATATAAACGGACATCGTGTTTAAATCCTAAGTAGGCTGAAGTCTGAGTGACGATTGCGAGCGAAAACTACTCACTTGGACAATTTCGAAGCAGTTGTAGATTTTACTCCCGCAATATTGATATACCATGCGTCTATTTGTATAGTGACCGTCGTTCATTTAAGATCACTTATTCACAAATAAGGTTGCTATGAGAAAACTCTCAGTTATCCGGCGTAGCGTCAAAGCATAGCGAGATATATATGAAGTTAATTACGTTCAAACAGCAAGGTGCAGAATATCTAGGCGCTTTCACTGACACCGGAATCATCAATCTGAGTATCGCAGCAGCGGAGGACCTCGCTTTTTCCTCAATGCAAAATTTTATAGAAGCAGGTCAACCTGCTCTTGATCGCGCCTATGCAATACTTGCGTCTAGCTCAGCCAGAATACCATCTGACCAAGTGGATTGGTTAGCCCCACTGCCATTGCCCGCACAAATACGTGACTGTCTGGGTTTCGAGGAGCATCTGAAAAATTCGTTTGAGAGCGCCATTAAACTGAGCGCTATGGCTGCAAATGATCCTGTGGGAACTGAACATGATTTGCGTGTTAGTGGCCGTTTTGCAGTCCCTGAAGTCTGGTATCAACAGCCCCTTTACTATAAAGCAAACCGTTTCTCCGTGGCACAAAGTGGCAAAGACATTGTGTGGCCAGCGTATTCTGAGTTAATGGATTTCGAATTAGAAATGGCATGTATCATTGGTAAAAAAGGAAAAGACATCAGAAAATGTAACGCTCCAAGCCATATATTTGGATACACAATTTATAACGATTTCTCGGCACGAGATGCCCAAATGCTCGAATCTCCGGGGATGTTGGGGCCAGCAAAAAGCAAAGATTTTGACGATTCAATTATTCTTGGGCCGGTTATAGTTACCGCGGATGAACTTGATGACCCTTACAACTTACGCATGCAGGCACGTGTCAACGGAGAGACTTGGTGCGATAGCAATAGCAATACAATGCACTGGAATTTCGCAGATATGATCGCGCATATAAGTAAAAGCGAGACCCTTTATCCTGGCGAAGTAATTGGTTCTGGTACAGTGGGCTTAGGATGTGGCCTAGAGCACTTGCGCTTTTTAAACAATGGCGACATTGTCGAACTCGAAGTCGAAAAAATAGGTGTTATCTCGAACAAAGTTATAAGAAAGTAGTGTCGATCAGTAATCAACATTGCTTAATAGCGACGTTCCTTAACTCAGGCATCCTTCGAGCGCTTCGTGAAGCGACTGGTGCTTAGGCCTCATCACTTCTCACAACGGCAGCTTTTTATGCGTGGTCTCTACCCAATCAATTATCATCTCGGCGAATAATTCCGGCTGATCAGCCCAAGCAAGATGACCTGACTCAGGCAGAATATGTAACTTACTTTGCGGCAGTGCTGCATTTAAATATTCTGCATTACTGACATCGAACATAACATCAAGCTCTCCCCAGAAAACCAAGGTAGGTATATCGATTTCATTCACTCGTCCAGCCAGCTCTGCGGCTTTAGAACGAAAATCCTTGAACCAGTAAACCACTTCATGTGCGCGCCCCGAATAAGAGCGTTTATAATCATCTATTTGTTTAGCGTTGGCCCGATGGCGGATGGACCCAAGCTTTGACGAGAAAGCGATGAGTGGCCCAGCACCCAACAACCCCGTAGTGAAACGCATAAAACCGAACCTGGCCAACATGCTGATCATAAAAGCAAGTTTGAAAGGGCCCGGCGCACCGACACCATGCCCGACCGCTAAACTTGTTACGCGATGTTTATGGTTAAGAACATAGGCGAGCGCGGCGCCCATCCCCACATCAGGTGCGATAAGATGAACATTATGCAAATCAAGCTCATCAAAGATCGCAGCCAGATGAGCACCCTGGGCACTGGGTGACATATCCTTGCGGTCACCTTCGGAACCACCAAACCCAGGAAGGTCGATGGCAATTACCCGGCATTTCTCTGTAAGTGCTTTCCAGGAACCTGTAAAACTTAGGATGCTCTCAGGAAACGGGCTGAGTAGCACCACGAGAGGAGCATCGACTGATCCGGCCTCAGCAAGGCGAATGTTGCGGTTCGCTATCGTACGATTTTCAATTGGGATAGTTACATCCGGCGTTTCAAACGATACCGCCGACTTACGGGCTGCTTTTACTTTTCGCCACTCGGGTGACACCAACAGAAGCGTGGCTGCGTTGAGTTGATCGTAGATATTAAGTTTTTTCATATTACTTCTCCATCGAAGTGGTCAAACCTTGGCTGCCTTTGTGAATGCAGTCGCGCGTGGTTATTCATGCTTTCCTGCATCCCAGCCCTGCGAGGCGAGCTGGACTGCTGCAAAACTCTTAGGAGAGTTTTCTAAAGTGATTGCCATCGTGTCGTTCCAGCGATTCAGAAACCCAAACAGTGATATTACGGCCACAACTTCTATAACCTGCCTCTCACTAAAGTGTTTTGACAATCCATTCATGTGCTTAGCCTCTACAGTATTGGGTGCCATAGCTGCATGCACTGCAACTCAGAGCGCGGCTCTCTCTTTTTCGGAAAACAAGTCGTTACTCTCAAACTCAAATACTGCTGTTATTATCTCTACGCTGACATTATTTTTTTGCGCTGAATTAGCTATATGTGCCTGGCGGTAACGACAACCAGCTGCGCTTCTCACCGCAAACGCTATCATTTTTTTTAGGCCAGCATCTAGTTCACCGCTGCGGAGAACCGTTGCACCTAGCTCCTCAAAAGCTTGAGTAAATTCTAGCCAATGTGCCATGGTCATCATGGATGCTGGCAAAAAGCCCATAGAAGCCTCCACCATTTTCAACATCAGTTCTAACTCAGATAATTCCTCGCGACGCTTGGATGCGATGTATGTAATTACAATCCTTATGGCTATTTCTATAAGCCTATTTTAAGTAGCTGCTTCCCTAGATTTTGTCCGTTGTAGAGTCGCTGCAACGTGGTAGGGATATTTTCAAAACCTTCCTGCACGTCGACTTGGTAAATCAATTCGCCTGATGAAACCCATGACATTAGATCTTGGATGGCCTCCATTGCTCGCGGCATGTAATCCAGAATAACGAACCCTTCCATTCGCGCTCTATTAACAGTCAGGTTCGACAAATTTGATGGGCCAGGTATCGGTCTAGTCGCGTTATAGCCAGAGATACTCCCGCATAAAACAATCCGAGAACGCAGATTGACGTGATCTAGGGCCGCCTCTAGGATAGAGCCGCCTACGTTATCGAAGAATACATCCCACTTATCAGGACAATGATGAGCAATTTGTGCATTAACATCTTCATTTTTATAGTCGATTACGGCGTCGAAACCGGCAGTCTCTTTTAACCACCGACACTTATCGGGACCACCCGCAATACCAACGACACGGCAACCCTTGATTTTTGCAATCTGACCAACAAACGAGCCGGTAGAACCTGCAGCACCAGAAACAAGAACGGTATCACCAAGTTTAGGCTGGCCAATCTCTAGTAAGCCGAAATACGCCGTAAGCCCCGTTATACCGAGCACAGACAACATCATTTCAGGGGATACCCCTGACGGCAATTTGACCAACCCCATTGGACCTTCACCGGGAGAAGCAACCACATAATCTTGCCAATTGCCGGTAGTTTGGACGAGATCGCCTACTTGATACTCCGCGTGACGCGAATCTATTACTTGCCCAACAGAACCTGCACGCATGGGATCTCCGATAGCCACTGGCGGCAGATACGCCTTACGATCAACCATCCAATTTCGTTGTGCAGGGTCAAATGATAGAAATAGATTCTTAACTAGCACCTCTTTAGTTTTGGGTTCAGGAATTGCGGTCTCGTTGTACTTAAAATTATGTGGACCAACCATTCCTTCAGGTCGCTCAGCTAGCAGCCATTGGCGATTTATAGTCACGATAATGTCCCCGTTGTTCTGTTCATATGTTGTTCTCCTCTTTCGGGAACGCCGCGATTATTTGCCGTCGCTGAGTTAAGCGACAACCATGCTCCGGGTTTGGAACTGAGTATCGACCTTGAAGCACACGTTAAGATTCGCGGCCTATAATTTTAGATTGAACCTAAAATTTTGCTTATATTCTTTCTGAATTTTTCACCAAAGGGGGGGCGCGCTCCAACGATAGGTAAAACATCAATCATGGTTTGGCTATAAATCGCGCGCGAATGGCTTAAGCTTCTAAATCCTTCTGGCCCGTGATAGGCACCCATGCCAGAAGCTCCAACACCACCGAATGGAAGGTCCTCCTGTACGTAATGAAGCGTAATATCATTGATACAAACCCCACCACTTTGTACGTGGCTAAGTAAGTATTCTTGCTCACGGTTATCTTTGCCAAAGTAATACATGGCAAGAGGGTTTCGACGAGGTTCAATCATATCTGGAACTTCAGAGACATCAGAATAGGTCATCACAGGCAGAACGGGACCAAATATTTCCTCGTGCATAACCAACATGTCTTCATTGACGTTTTGTAAAATATGCAAGGGCATACGACGATTGCCATCAGACGCCCGCGTTTTTTCAGCACCGACAATCGTGAGCTTTGCTCCCTTGGCAACTGCGTCATCAATGTAGTTTTGCAACCTCGCGAAGTGCATTTCGTTTATGATACCCGCGTAATCCTCATTCTCTGTAATGTTCGGATACATCGACTGTGTCTCCTTAACCACTCGCGCAATGAGTTGTTCCTCTAGTTCCTCCGGAACGACAACGTAGTCTGGCGACAAGCATAATTGACCACCATTTAGGAGCTTACCGAATGCCAGGCGTGTTCCGGCCAGGTCAAGCTTTGCACTGCGACCAATAATGACAGGAGATTTGCCACCAAGCTCTAACGTGACGGGAACCAAATGTTTCGAGGCTGACTGCATTACTTTTGCGCCGACCTTAGTAGAGCCGGTGAACAGAAGATGATCAAAAGGCAATTCCGCAAACCGTTGACTGATATCTGCGCCACCGGTTACGACCGCAACTTCATCTTCTGAAAAATATTTTGGGACAACTTCGGCAAACAATGCCGCTGTTTCAGGAACGAACTCCGAAGGTTTCAATAACGCTCGGTTACCTGCAGCTAGCGCACTTGTCAGAGGCGCAACGGTCAGGCCAAACGGCAAGTTCCAAGGAGAAATGATGCCAACAACGCCCTTGGGGAAATGCCTAACCTCGCTCTTACCTCCCAAAAAATTCATCGGTTTATTGGTTTTGCGTTTTTCTGGTTTCATCCACTCTTTCAAATGTTTCATTGAGTAGTCGATAGCTTCAACCTTTGACGCAAACTCTGAAAACAAGCTGAACTCATAGGAGCGTGCGCCACCAAACTCACGTTTAGTCGTCATCGAAAATTCTGTCTTATTTTCAACAATTAGTGCCCTAAGTCTTTGTAATCTGTCGATTCGCGTTGAATAGGTGACATCGCCTTCCGCTCGAAACATGCTCCTTTGCCTCTCGACGAGTGCTTCCAAGTTTTGAGAGTGTAGTGTGATGACGCTGTCAGAATGTGATGTATTCATAATTTTTATTTCATCCTATTCCGTTTATCAGCAGGCAGTCGCTAGAGTGAGTAACAAATTTTTCTAAGTCTTCAAAAGCGCCTTTTCGTACAGCTTCTATAATACGAACAGCATTTTTTACAAAGAGAGGTTCAGACGAGTAATTAATAAAAAGATTTTCAAAATCCTGGGACAGGTTCGCACCATCTAGCAACCCCTCCTGGCTCGATTTTGTTGCGTCGATCAGAAGTACGCCTAACGTATTTACAACCTCTGTCGCTTTTAATTCATTAATATTAAGCGAGGTAGATGTTAATTCAGCTATCTTCTCAATCTGGTATTTAGACACTGTTTTTGAGTTGGTTAGTCTGTCGATCTCCACATTGTGCTCGATGATGTGTTCAAGCCTGTTGAGCAAGGGCAAGAAAGCGCGATCCGCTAGGGCAGTAAGGTATAACGCCCTCGCATAACCCTTGCTCGACATTGGTTGCACTAGGTAATTTGTAAAAACACAGCTCCATCGAATCAGACTCTGCACATAAAGTGTTATCAACAATTCTTCTCTTGTCGTGAAGTAAAGGCAAAGTGTGCCCTTCCCGACCCCAGCTCTCTCGGCAAGCCGATTCATAGAAAATGCCTCGTAACCAACCTCGAGAAAGTACACCTCGGCGGCCCCCAGCAACGTTTTCCGTCTCCACGACTTTTCCTTTAAGCGCGGCGTTCCCTGATTAATTGGGACGACTGAATCCATACCTGGCTCCTCTCTTATCAAACGAACTGCTTGTCACTTGGGTCGGTTCCAACGAAAATAAATGAACACCGGTCAATTATATAACTGACATGCGTTCATTTCAAGTTTTCGAGCAGTACCTTTAGAGTTCCATCGGGGAAGAGAGTTTAAAATCAGTTATGCG
>CBFIFN010000057.1:0-8502 GCA_965661885.1 uncultured Burkholderiales bacterium
CCATTGAGTTATTCGGTCTGCTTAATAATGCTTTTCCCGAGAATCAATATTCTCAAAGTGGTATGTACTGGGCCGCGATGGCCTTAAAGGATGGTGATTTTCGTAGTGGGGAAGCGCTGAGCATACTGACGTCGCTATTGCCGCGTCTTCAGAAGACTCATAACAAGCGGTGTGACGTGGCATTAGAGGCAGCATTAATAAGTTTGGAGAGGAAGCAATGTAAGGCTGCAAAGAAATTCTTAATTGATGCAAGTGTCGATTATTGCAACAAAAAGTCGCACCCCTCGAAATGGACAAAAGTTCAGAAGCGTCTCCAAGAAGTAAATAGGCGTTGCGATTAATGAATT
Organism: uncultured Burkholderiales bacterium; assembly: GCA_965661885.1. Taxonomy (GTDB): domain Bacteria; phylum Pseudomonadota; class Gammaproteobacteria; order Burkholderiales; family Eutrophovitaceae; genus Eutrophovita. The sequence goes on from CBFIFN010000057.1 coordinate 348, forward strand.
CTGATCTACCTAATGCAGTTGTTTTGGTGTCTGGCGGTTTAGATTCTGCGACGGTTTTTGCCTACGCTCAATCAAAGGGCTATAGATGCTATGCGTTGTCGATTGATTATGGTCAGCGGCATATTTCGGAGTTAACCTTCGCCCGACGTATGTGTAGCCAGCGTGGGGCTGTTGAGCACAAGATTATCAAAATAGATTTGTCGGAATTGGGTGGTTCGTCGCTTACAGACCATGATCAGAGTATCCCAACTGGAGATACGGAGGGAATTCCATCCACGTACGTACCTGCTCGTAATACCATCATGCTTTCGGTAGCGCTTGGGTGGGCTGAAGTCCTGGATTCAAGGGATATTTTTATAGGAGCTAATGCGGTTGATTACTCAGGCTACCCAGACTGTCGTCCAGAGTATATCGAGTCTTTTGAGACACTCGCAAATCGTGCGACAAAAGCGGGTGTTGAAGGATCAGCATTCAAGATTCATGCTCCGTTAATTGATATGAAGAAAGCTGACATCATTCACTTAGGTGTCAAACTTGATATTGATTATTCCCAGACTGTTTCGTGTTATCAGGCAACGTTTTCAGGAGTAGCATGTGGTGTTTGTGATTCTTGCCGTATTCGAAAGCAAGGGTTTATAGAGGCGGGTGTAAATGACCCAACGGTATACCTGTAGCGTTTGATATGGTTCAGATTTTTAATCCTTGATAAGTCAGGTTGACCAACAGGGTCATAAGCCGCTAAAATGCTGGGCGCTTGTGTGGGCGGTTAGCTCAGCTGGTAGAGCAGTGGACTTTTAATCCATTGGTCGCGAGTTCGAATCTCGCACCGCCTACCATTGATCCAGGAAAAAACACTTACGTTAGTAAGTGTTTTTTTTTCGTCTCAATAAATCGTTACTGAGAGTGCTTAGCTTGCAAGGGATTATCAAACCAAATGTAGTAAGACCGCACAGGGGACTGTAGACTAGTTAATTAAGGAACTTAACACTAGTTTAGGATCTGAGCGTCGACAGTCGTATAATAGGATGGGAGTATCGTGATAAAAATAAAGTCACGAACTTTCCGTGCTGAAAGCATTTTTTTATACAAGTTTGACGGAGGGGAAACATGTTTGTTAGAAGAATTTTAGCCACTGTATTTGTGGTCGGGAGTTTATTTTTGTCAGGTTGTAATCAACCTCAGGAATCTATCAAGATTGGATGGATTGACCCTCTTTCAGGCGCTTTTGCGAACGTCGGTGAAAATGGGCTTAGATCGCTTGAATTGGCTGTAGAGCAAATTAATGAGCGTGGTGGCGTACTTGGTGGATCGAAGTTTGAGGTCGTTGCGCTTGACGGAAAAGCTAACCCGCAAGACTCATTGATCGCTCTGAGGAAATTGGCTGATCAAAAAGTTAAATACGTATTTCAGGCTAATTCATCCGCTGTGGCGGGTGCGCTTACCGAAGCTATCGCTAAACATAATAAACGAAACCCTGATTCAGCTATGATCTTTATGAATTACGGCGCGGTGGATCCAGCTTTAACGAATGAGCGATGTAATTTTTGGCACTTTAGATTCGATGCTGATATCGACATGAAAATGCTGGCGCTAAGCGACACGATTGCGGCTGATCTCTCAATTAAAAAAGTTTACCTAATCAATCAGGATTACTCATTTGGCCACGCGGTTTCTAAGGCAGGTAAAACGATGCTGGCCCAAAAGCGTCCAGATATTGAGATTGTCGGGGATGATTTGCACCCGTTGGGGAAGGTCAAAGATTTTTCACCGTATATCGCAAAAATTCGAGCGTCTGGCGCAGATTCGATCATTACCGCGAATTGGGGCGCTGATCTAGCGCTTTTAATCAAGGCGGCAAATGATTCTGGCGCAGATGTCGATTTTTACACCTACTATGCGGGGATTGCTGGTGGCCCTACTGCTATTGGTTTGGCTGGCGTGGACCGAGTGAAGCAGGTCGGGCATTGGCACGTTAATGTGGGTGGAGACGTATCAGATGAGACAGTAGAGGCTTATCGAAGTCGATATCCAGAATACCACGATGATTTGTTCTTTCTGACACTCAAGTATGGCATGGAACTCTTGGCTCAATCGATCGATAAAGTTGGATCCACAGACGCATTGAGTGTGGCTAGAATGCTGGAGCAAGAAGGCCGCTATGAGTCGGTGACCGGAGATGTTTGGATTAGAGAGGATAATCACCAATTGATGCAGCCTTTGTACGTGTCTACATTCAAAAAGCTGGGTGAAGAGGGTGTGAAATATGAGGTGGAGCGTACCGGAACTGGACCTAGAACCGATTATATTGTCGCTGCTGAAGATACCGCGCTCCCTACTACCTGCGATATGGTTCGCCCTTAGAGAATTTGTTTTTTTGGCATAGCCACTTACGGTGAAGTGGTTATGCTTTATTTCTTAGCTTAGTCGGTTTGGATATTCAAGATTTTAGTCTTATTATCCGGGTAACTTCATCTAGCGACCGTACGTTTCTTATCACTCTTGCAAGATGGATTCGATTTGTCACTAAGATAGAGAGATTGATTTCAGCGTAATTTGCGCTATCGTTTTGCTCAAAATTACCCGTTTCGATATTCGCGTTGGCGGCCGAAACTTTCGTGGCAATCTTACCTAATAAACCTTTGCCGTTTTGAGCAAGAACGCAAATTTTTACCAGAAACGATTTGGATGAATCAGGATCCCATTCCACATCAATCCATTTGTGTGGGTCGTTGTGGGCTCTTCTTGAGATCGGGCAGTCATGAGTATGAATATTTAACCCATGGCCTTTCTTTAGGTAGCCGATAATGGGATCGCCAGGTATCGGATGGCAACATTTAGCGAACTGCAGTGCCATTCCTTCAGTTCCGTGGATGACTAAGCTCGTTTTTTGTGCATTCGTCTGGGTTTCTGTGTTGTCATCAAGAGCTAACAAGTGGCGGGCTACGACGATTGCGAGTTGTTTGCCTAAACCAATTTCAGAAAGAATTTCATTTTTAGTTTTTCCGGTATATTCTTTTGCCAGTCGATCCCAGTGCTCGCGTGCAATGGTATCCGGCTCCATTTTCAGGTCGTTTAAAGCCTGCTTCAGCAAGCGCGCACCTAGAAGAGCCGATTCTTCGTGCTGTTGACCCTTCACTGAGTGGCGTATTTGCGATCGGGCTTTGCTGGTTACGATAAATCTGAGCCAATGAGGGTTGGCCGTAGCCTGTCCGGATGTGATGATTTCCACTCGGTCACCGCTTCTGAGTTCCGTATTTAAAGGTGCCGGTTCATGATTGACTTTAGCGGCTAGAGTTGAATTACCAACATCGGTATGTACTGCATAAGCGAAGTCAATCGTTGTTGCTCCTCGAGGAAGTGAAATAATTTTCCCCTTAGGGGTGAAGACAAATACTTCATCTGGGAATAAATCTAATTTAAGATGTTCTAGAAATTCAGCGGCATTACCTGGTTCAGATTGGAGTTGAAGTAAATTCTGCATCCATTGATGAGTTCGCGTTTGTAATTCACTTAACGAGGTGTCGTCGGTCTCTTTATAGAGCCAATGAGAGGCGACTCCAGATTCGGCAATTTGATCCATATTTGTCGTTCTGATTTGGACCTCAATAGGCGTTCCTACAGGACTTAACAATGTGCTGTGCAGACTTTGGTATCCGTTCGCTTTTGGGATGGCGATATAGTCTTTAAACTTACCTGGTACGGGTTTGTACCGTTGGTGAAGAATGCCAAGAGCCGCATAGCAAGATGGTATGTCTTTCACAACGACGCGAAAGCCATAAATATCAAAAACTTCTGCGAACGATAAAGTTTTTGTCGTCATTTTTCGGTAAATACTATGAATTGCTTTTTCGCGGCCCGATACTGTCGCCTCAAATTTATGATCCCTTAGGCAGTCTTGTAAAGAGCCAAGCACTTTTTTAATCAGTTCTTTTCGGTTTCCTCGTGCCCTCTTAACAGCCTTAGAGAGAACTCTATAGCGATTGGGATAAAGGTGGGACAGGGATAATTCCTGAAGCTCTCGGTAAACATCATTTAATCCCAGCCGGTTCGCGATAGGCGCGTAAATTTCTAACGTCTCTTTAGCTATTCGTCTTCTTTTTTGCGGTTGCATCGCCGTTAGGGTTCTCATGTTGTGTAATCGATCTGCGAGTTTGATGAGCATGACTCGCACATCCTTAGCCATGGCAAGCAACATTTTTCTGAAGTTTTCCGCTTGCTCGTGCTTCTGTGATTCAAAACTGATCTTATCAAGTTTAGAAACACCATCGACCAAGTCCGCTACAACCTCACCGTATTTTTGACCTATTTCTGCTTTGGTTATGTGCGTATCTTCCACCACATCATGTAATAGCGCTGCGATCAATGCGGGAGCATCAAGATTCCAGCTTGTGAGTATTTGCGATACCGCCACAGGATGCGACACATAAGGTTCTCCTGTTTTTCGAAATTGCCCTTGGTGAGCTTTTCGACTGTACTGGTATGCTTCCTCGAGTAGGCTCAATTCTCGAGGCTTCAGATAGACGGCGGCTTGTTCAAACAAAGGGGACGCCAGGTCTACTTCAACGTGATGCGGCACTTCTCGGGAATCAAGCGTCATGACGTTATATACCGAGGCTGTCTATTTTTTCGATATTGTTCCCATACTTATCATAATAAATAAATTTTATTTATTATCTAGCACTTCTATGCCGACTTTTTCGCCAGCAATTTCCCTGAGTGCTATAACGGTTGGCTTATCGTTATTTTCGTCAACCAATGCGGTATTTCCAATGGAAACTTGTCGTGCCCTGTAACTAGCGGCTAATGTTAATTCGAAGCGGTTTGGAATGAATTCCAAACAATCATCAACCGTGATGCGAGCCATAATCTATTGTCCTCTAGTGTAGTTTTTTACAATCTTTTCGCTTTTCGAAGTGGAATTTCTTAATTCAGCCGACCTTATGATCGTCTCTAAATCCGATAGCGCGTCATTGTACTCTGCGTTAATAATAACATATTGATATTCTGAGACATGCGCTATCTCACTACTGGCTGCCTCAAGTCTTCGTTGAATGACCGATGCGGAGTCGGTGTTTCTCTTCTCGAGCCGGGTTCTTAAAACGGCCATGGACGGCGGCAGGATAAATACCGAAATACTGTTCGGGTAATGCGTGCGAACAACTTGTGCGCCCTGAAAATCTATTTCGAGAATTAAATTGTGATTTTTATTAAGTTCATTTTCAACTAGTAATTTGCTGGTTCCGTACCAGTTTCCGTGAACATGAGCATGCTCTAAAAATTCTTTTTTATCTAAGCGTTTTTTGAAATCAGCTTCATCGGTAAAGATGTATTGTTCTCCATTTTTTTCTCCTTCACGAGGTTTCCTAGTCGTAACCGATATCGATTTTTTAAGTTTGACATGGTTGGCAATTAAGCCATCAATTAAAGAGGACTTTCCTGCTCCTGAGGGCGCTGAAATAATAAAGATGTTTGGCATAGCTCTATTCAATATTTTGAACTTGCTCTCGGATCTGTTCAATAGTTACTTTTAGGTCCATGGCGATATTTGTTGTGCCAATGTTAGTGGATTTTGATCCGAGTGTGTTAGCCTCGCGATTTAGTTCTTGCATAAGGAAATCGAGTTTTTTCCCTCGTGGCCCTTTGGAGCTCAAAATCGATAAAACCGAGGAAATATGTGCTTCAAGTCTTTGGATTTCTTCTTCGATGTCAACTTTTGTTGAGTGCATAACCATTTCTTGAGCAATTCGGTCCTCAGAGATTTCAGAATCCAGTTGGCTGATACGCGTCATTAGTTTTTTCTCGTAAGATGAAATGATAGTTGGTATCAGCGGTTTAGTGGATTGGACTAAATTGTTGATATGTTCAATTTTCTCTTGAATTATTTGCTGTAATTTTTGCCCCTCCTCATTTCGAGCTACGTTTAGTTGTGTGCTGGCTTTGACCAGGGCTTCTTGTGAGGCACCGTAAATAGTTTTGAGATCGGTTGTATCTTGTTGTATTGCTCCTGGCCAGCGTAAAATATCATTAACAGTTAATTTACCTGCCTCTGGGTACTGAGATATGACCTCTTGTTCAAGTGAGTGCAAGTTTTTCAAAACTTCGGTTGATATTTTTTGCTCCAGTGAATCGTGGTTTGGGTTAATCGATATTTTGCACTCGACTTTCCCTCTATGTAAAAAATCAGCCAATGTGCGTCTGAATTGGATTTCATAGAGACGTAATTCCTCAGGAATTTTAAAATGGAGGTCGAGATAACGGTGGTTAACACATTTGATGTCGACGGCTACTGTAACCGAATTGGCTGGGTGGGAGGCAGTGGCGAATCCAGTCATACTTGTGGTCATGAATTGTTTCCTGTTTTATGAAAGTCTAGTGGTTAGATATTACTTGAGTGAGGGGCAAGGGACAAAGACTTATAACTTTTTTTTGGATATGTGATGGAGGAAGTGGTGATGAGCAGAGATAGTCGAGGCGCGGACAGTCTACGAAAAATTAATTTCACGAAAGATTTTGTTGGACAAGCAGAGGGCTCTGTCTTGGTTGAGTTTGGAAGAACTCGGGTAATTTGTACTGCCAGTGTTGAGGAAAAGGTTCCTTCTTTTCTAAGAGGGGGAGGAAAAGGTTGGGTGACGGCTGAATATGGAATGCTTCCACGTTCAACTGGCTCTCGAATGGATAGAGAGGCGGCAAGAGGAAAGCAATCTGGAAGAACGCAAGAAATTCAACGTCTGATCGGACGCAGCCTTCGATCTGCGATTTCACTCGCTGAGCTAGGGGAAAGGACAATTAAGATTGATTGCGATGTGATTGAGGCGGATGGAGGCACTCGCACAGCAAGTGTGACTGGGGGATTTATAGCGCTCAGTCAGGCAGTAACGCATTTGATGAAGCGCGGAGCTTTACAGAGCTCACCGATCATTCATCACGTAGCTGCGATTTCTGTGGGGATTGTATCGGGTACGGCTTTACTAGACTTAGATTACGTTGAGGATTCAGGTTGTGACACAGACTTGAATCTTGTAATGAATGATAGGTCGGAGATAATTGAAATACAAGGAACAGCTGAGGGTGTTGCCTTCAATAAAACGCAGCTTACTGAAATGCTCTCATTAGGTGAAAAAGGGATTTTAGAGCTGATTAACTTACAGAAAGACTGCCTTTCTTAAAGCTTATGATTTTTCCGAAAAAGATAGCTATTGCCTCAGGTAACGCCGGGAAGATTCTAGAAATAAAATTGATATTCCAGGGATTAGGGATTCATTTTTCAAGCCAAAAAGAGCTAGGTGTTAAAGAGTCGGACGAGCCTTATGACACCTTCCTTGAAAACGCATTATCGAAGGCGAGACATGTGTCAAAGCAGACTGGGTTGCCAACGATGGCGGATGATTCGGGTATCTGTGCGTCTGCACTCGACGGGCGACCTGGAGTGAAGTCCGCTCGTTTCGCTGGATCAAATTCAACTGACGAGCAGAATAATGATTATTTGATTGAATTAATGTCTGGCTGCACTGATCGGCGCGTTTACTATTACTGTGCCTTAGTCATGGTGCGACGGTATGACGATCCAGCGCCCTTAATTGCGGACGGTCGCTGGTTCGGTGAGTTGTTAAGAGCGCCACGTGGCGAAGGTGGATTCGGTTACGACCCGCTCTTTTTTGATCGAGATTTGCAGCTGACCGGTGCGGAAATGTCATTGAGACAAAAAAATAAACTCAGCCATAGGGGAATAGCCGCTAGGAAAATGAAATTGTTTTTTGACTCGGATACGTATTGACAAGCCCCATGATGCAGACTTCTTTACCGCCCCTATCACTTTACGTTCACATCCCTTGGTGTGTAAAAAAGTGTTTATATTGTGATTTTAATTCACATCCGCTCCGGAGTGACGTTTCGCCAAAAAATTACACGGAGTCACTCCTTAAAGACTTGATGCAGCACAGGCACGCCCTGCAAGATCGAGAAATTCAAACCGTTTTTTTTGGTGGAGGGACACCATCTGTTTTCGAACCGGCTTTAATCGCGAGGATTATAGATTACGTGAAGGATAACTTCAGCATTAAAGATGACGCTGAAATCACGCTAGAAGCTAACCCGGGCGCCTCTGATAGCACTAGATTTGAGGGCTACCGGAGGGCTGGTGTTAACAGGCTTTCAA
>CBFIFN010000058.1:0-8494 GCA_965661885.1 uncultured Burkholderiales bacterium
CTCGGTAGAGAGCTCAAAAAAACGTTTCGACAAAAATCCAGGCTGCTCGCTTCGTTAGTGCGACCTCTCATCTGGTTATTTGTGATTGGAGGAGGTGTAGGCTCAATCATGCCAGGTGAGGAGACGAGAAATTATCAAGACACAATTATTCCTGGAATTCTAGGCATGACGCTTTTATTTGGTTCGATGTTGTCTGCGCTTACCACGGTCTATGATAAAGAATCTGGGGTTATGCGTATGTTCGTGATATCTCCGATGCCAGCTTACGCAATAATCCTGAGTAAGCTCGCATCGTCTTCGTTAGCGGGAATAGTCCAAATTTTTTTATTGTGCGTATTGCTCTTCGCGTTGCAGCGACTGGATTTCAATCAAATTAACTGGATCGTTTTTCTCTTGGGAATCACATTAACCGCAGTCACATGCTCCGCTCTCGGTCTCGTCACGGCAGTTATGTCGAAGTCGTTGGACAATTTTGCTGCAATTATGAATTTCGTAATTTTTCCAGTGTTTTTTTTAAGCGGCGCACTTTATCCAATTCAAAACCTTCCCACTGTACTTCACTGGATTGCAATTGCTAACCCCTTTTCATATGGGGTAGATCTAATTAAACATTCTATAGACACAAAAAACATAAACCCTGATTTTTCGTTACACGTCAGCGTCCTAACGTTAATAGGATTTTCGACAATTTCCATAGTATTCGCTAGTTGGAAATTCTCACAGGAAGACACTTTGGCTGGTCTCATTAACAAATTAACGGGTGGAAAAAGATAAGTAACCTTATTCGTTCATCATTAATTCATCTAATGATGGTGTTCGTCCGCAATATGAATATGACCTTGCGAAAGCTCCTCCTCACTGGCCATGCGAATGGCCTTAATCGTACATTTAAATACTAAACCCAAGCCCGCAAGCGGATGATTTCCGTCAACGACCACTTTCTCATCTGCTATGTCAGTTACGCGGAAAATTGCCTTTGACTTTGAAGTGTCCCCCTCCCCCTCAAATTCCATACCCACTTCCACCTTACCCGGGAATTTATCAACAGACTCAAGATGAACTAAATTCTCATCGTAATCCCCAAACGCTTCAGAAGGCTCAAGCTTGACGTCAACGTCTTCTCCCATTGATTTTCCTTCGAGCGCCTTCTCAACAGCCTCAAAGATTCCCTGATAACCTCCATGCAAGTATGCGACTGGTTCAGACGTCTTTTCAATTAACTGTCCATCCATGTCGAATAATTCATACGCGATCGATACAACTGTGTCCTTTTCAATATTCATAAATACCCTCAAAATATAAAAATTAGCCCGTAGCATACAAAATAAATTGCCATGACACATAATTATGATGCATGTAACCCGGTGATAAATAAAAAACTAAATAATTGAATTTATGATGAAACAAAAAACCTTCCTTGGGGGTTTATCTCCAAACCAATTTCTACAGAGACACTGGCAAAAAACGCCATTACTAATACCCGGTGCTCTGAAACCTACTGATTGGATCCTTAACTTAAATGATTTGATTGAGCTTTCCCAAAGCCCCGACTGCTCGACACGGTTAATCATTCAAAAAGACTCTGAGTATCAAGTCACTTACGGCCCGTTCACGAAGAGCGAGATAGCCGAATTGCCCGATAAAAACTGGACTCTATTGGTTCAAGGCATAAATCACGTCCACACAGGGGCGAGAAAGCTTCTTGAGCTTTTCTCTTTTATCCCATTCGCTAGACTTGATGACATCATGGTCAGTTATGCAGCTCCAGGAGGAAATGTAGGTCCACATTTTGATTCCTATGATGTCTTCTTACTCCAAGGCTCCGGCTCAAGAAAATGGCAAGTAAGTGGTTCACATTCCCTAGATTTAATACCTAATCAAGAATTGAGAATACTAAAATCCTTTATGCCCGAGGGACAATGTGAGGTCACAGCCGGAGATATTCTCTACTTACCGCCAAACTTTAGCCACCACGGTGTTGCTTTAGAACCATGCTTTACCTATTCAATAGGTTTCATCGCACCGATATTTGATCACGTTAAAAGTGAATTCCTACACTACCTGGATAAAGAATTTGAGTTACCCGGTATCTTTCAAGATCCGACCCGAAAAGCTACCGATCAACCTGGGCTCATCCCAGAAGACCTATTGCAAGCTGTGGCAGAGCAAGTATCCAAAATCAAATGGACCAAAAACAACATTTTAAAATTTACTGGTGAATTTTTAACGCAATCGGCAGCCAACTATCAGTCATTACCACCAAACAGATTATCCAAGAAGAAATTTCTATCTCAACTGAGTAGTACGTCATATCAAATCGAATCGACCGTCAAATTTTTATATCGAGAACAGTTCGGCTTTATTGATGGACACGCATTCAAAATACCGACCTCATCGCAGTCCATATTGAGACAATTCGCAAACACACGGTTGATTCATGGTCATGCGATTAAACCGAATTCGTTTCTTACCGAAACCATCTTTGAATGGCTGTCTCAAGGATACGTCAGATCAATAAAAACATGACAATCTGTTTTTACTCGGAATCGTCCAATACCCGCCAATCTTGACCGCATTCCTGCGTTGCAATGTCTACTTGCTCCTCGCACCAACCCAGAGACCGCGAAATCATACTCCGTACAAGTTGTGGATCGTTATTTTCCTTGGACAGATGCGCCGCGACGACATATCGAAGTTCAGGCCCTTTCACACACTCAAGTAGTTTGATTGCCTCCGAGTTATTGATATGCCCATATCCACCGGTGATTCGCGCTTTCAAAGATGATGGGTAGTGGGACCTTTTCAACATTTCCGCATCATGATTAAACTCAAGAAAAAGTGCCGAACAGCCAGACAGTTGCTCTTTCATATGTGGCGTTATTGAGCCACAGTCGGTCAAAACACCTAGTTTTTCTTTGCCGTACGCTACCGTGAATTGACTTGGCTCACGAGCATCATGAGGGACAGGAAAAGGTTGAACCACTAAGTCTTGAATAACAAACGCGGAGTAACTGTTGATATTAACAATAGGATCCAAACCCATAAGAGATGGACTTCCTATAAGCGTCCCTGGCGTGCAGTAAATTGGTATTGAATATTTTTTAGATAATCCAGCGACTCCTCCGACGTGATCTCCGTGCTCGTGAGTGACGAGGATAGCATCAACGGACTCCGGAGCAACACTGAGACGATGCAGCCTTCGCTCTGTTTCGACTGTAGAAAAACCACAATCTATCAGTAGACTTGCCTTACTCGACGAGACCAACAATCCATTGCCTTGGCTTCCACTTCCAAGGGATGCAAATTTAAATGCCACGATTAAGTAGCGCTAGCCCAACCGTTCTTGTAATACTGAGAGAATACGCTGAGCAGTGTCTTCTGATACTGCTTCGCCACTTTCATCATAGACAGTGACCATACTGGTTTCGCTATCGCCTGTTATCGAGATTTGATAAATTGCTGCCTGAGTCAACTCGTCATCTTGCCAGAATTTTAAGCGATCTAAACCTTTCTTCACCGCTCGACCATCTGGATCATGGTATCGAACAAAGTACAATCCTTTTTCTTGGTCACGACTCTCCACGGAGGCCCCTATAGCCAAAAGAATAATCCCTATTCGATCCCAAATCTTATCTATTCCACCGGAGACGAGTAATGCATTTTTAGCGCTCGGTAGATCTACCGAGATCATCGTCGTCATCGGTTTAATGTCGTTTGATAATCCGCTGGCTGCGACAACTTCATTCGATAGCCCAAGATACAGCATTAACTCGTATAGCATCTTAGCTTCCACATTGGGATCACGAGGACGATCAGCCCAGCGAACCTCCCGAACGGTGGGAGTAATATTCACCTCTTGCCTTTTACTTTCATGGCTGACAAAAATCTCTGTTTTATTAGGGCTCACTCTTTCTATCCGAGTCCAAAACTTGTCCCTCTCTGGGACTGAAAAAGCAGAGGGTATGAACTTTCGTACCCAAGCTTGCAATCGATTTACGCTGAGTTGTGATTCGTCGGATGCCCAATCTGTTTCGATAAGTCCTGTAATAGGAGACTGATCGGCAATCAAGAAACCTTTGATCATCCAAAACTCAAGAATGACTGGCCAAATCTCCTCAACTGATCTGTCAACAATTAACCATCGATAGGTACCCTCTCGTCCTATCTTTATGTCCGGCACTTCGGGTAGTAAGTCAGTCTTAGAAACTGAGCCGGTCACCGCTCTCTGTTTCTCATATTTGGAGAAAGTGGCCTCGTTGTCCCCTGGGATAGCGTAGCGATCACTCTGCTCTAATGTGCCAAGTTCGGGTGGAATCACAAGTGGCTCAGTTCGAGAACCAATTCCTGAGGACTTATAGTCCACCCTTCTTTTTTCGGACACCGTATCGCACGCAACGATCGAAATCCCGATTGTTAGACACAGGACCGTATTTTTTAAAAGCAGCAATTTCATAGTATGAATAAATGTAAGTATGTGTGAGGATTAAATAACATCAAAGATCGTGGTTAATACTCGACCCCTGCGTCAGATAGAGCAGAGCGGACCGTCTTATGAAATTGTTGATCTAGATCAACTAAAGGCAATCGAATTCCTTTTTTAATTCTACCCATCTCACTTAATGCCCACTTAACGGGGATCGGGTTTGCCTCGATGAATAAGTCTGTGTTTAATTGGGAGATTTTCTCGTTCATTAACCGGGCTTTTTGGAATTCTCCGGCAACAACAAAGTCACAAACATCCTGACACTCACGAGGTACCACATTGGCGGTCACGGATATTACACCTTGTGCACCCAACATCATTAATGCCATTGACGTCGCATCGTCCCCGCTGTACACCATGAAACCCTCAGGCAACATATTGATCAAATCCGAACCGCGGCCCATATCACCGGTCGCATCTTTAATACCGACTATATTATCAATTTTGGACAACTTAACGACTGTTTCATTTTGTAGGTCTGCCACAGTTCTAGATGGCACGTTGTATAAAATCTGTGGTATGTCAACCGATTCGGCTATTTTTAAAAAATGTTGATAAAGCCCGTTTTGAGACGGCTTATTATAATAAGGTACGACGGACAGACTCATGTCTGCTCCAACTGTTTTGGCATGTATCGATAACTCTATGGCTTCTGACGTTGAATTCGCTCCAGTGCCAGCGATCACAGGAACCCGATTTGACACATGTTGAACCGCAAACTTAATTAACGCCGCATGTTCATCCACTGTGACCGTTGGTGACTCTCCAGTAGTTCCCACTACAACAATACCGCGGGTGCCACTATCAATATGCCAATCTATTAGTCGCCCAAAAGATTCATAGTCCAAGCTACCATCCTCGAACATTGGGGTTACTATCGCGACAAGGCTTCCAGACAACATAGTCGGCTCCATGTTAAATTCAAATGTAAATGATGAGCGATATTTTACCTTATTAGCTAAACGACAATAAAGTGTTCACCGTTGTCATCGCGCAACGGAGTTGCGCATATTCTTTGAACAATTGCGACCTTTGGCAATTTAACTTTACCTGATTGATAGGCAAGAATTTTTAATTTTTCACTAAAGACCGTTAAAAGTTCATTAACTTCGAGTAAAAAATCTGGACTGCTCGGTCGACCGAACCGCTCGTTACCAACCATAAAGGTTTCGTAAATTAATAGTCCATCCGAGGACAGCGCATTGATAATATCCGCAAACAATGGACGATGAAGGTAGTTTGTAATTACGACGCACTCAAATTTCCGCCCCACAAATGGCCATCGGCCTGACTCCAAGTCAAACTGAATGGCTTCTACATCCGAGTAGCTCTCGACGGCTGACAAGGATCCTATATTTTTGTCCACCGCGGTAACCACATGGCCTTGAGCCGCAAAAAAACATGTATGCCTACCTGAGCCGCAAGCAAGGTCTAACACCCGGGAACGGGGTTTAAGTAATGTCGAATGTTTAGTGACCCACAATGATGGGCGTGCTTCGTTATGAGCGTTCATGAATCTTCAAATTAAGCTATATATACAGCGCTAAGTGCTGAAATTTAAATCCCATATAGGTATTATAGACTTCATGAGCTTTTTAGAGACTATAAAAAACAAAATCCTCGGCTTGACCCTGACTACCCTACTATGCAGCTGTAGCGCCGTATCTGTCTTAGCACCAATCAATGAAGGCGAAAGTGATGGTATTGTGCGGTTTTACGAGAGCGGAAAACTTATTAAGGTTCAAGTTTTTATAGCCAATCTAGAGCCGCTCACTAAACATAATCTCAGAATTTTTGATGTTGGAGACTGCCGAGATCCCCTTGGGGGAAGCATTGGAAAACCGTTCGACCATACAACCCACAACCTTCAAAGAGTGGACGTCAACCCCGAGCAATACGGGGACCTTGGAGACATAATGGCGAATGAGAATGGAGTTATAGACTCTTACTTCACGATCATGGGTGCAAAATTATCCGGCTCCAGTCGAGGTAGCATCTTAGGTAGATCTCTAATACTGACGATCAAAGCTGAAAACAACACACCTGCTGAAGCTATTGCATGTGGTCTGATCAGTAAAAACCCGACGCTTTAATTACCGCGATGATGGTTCCTGTTCTATCTCCTGGAGATCCATTTCCACCAACTGAAACAGCGCTAAAAGACCCAGACGGCTTACTCGCCATGGGAGGGGATTTAACTAGTGAAACATTAATACGCGCCTACAGTGAGGGTATTTTTCCTTGGTTTAGTGAAGGACAGCCGATTCTCTGGTGGTCACCCAACCCTCGGTTAATACTCCTTCCAGACAATCTAAAAATCTCTCGTTCACTGGGCAAAACGCTGCAGAAAAAAAAATTTGAAGTAACTGTCAATATGGCTTTTGTCGATGTGATCGAGAAATGTGCTCGGGACCGAAAGGGAGACTCTGGAAGTTGGATAACGGAGGAAATGCTAAAAGCATACGTCAAGTTATTTCACCTTGGCGTAGCAGCCTCGGTTGAAACATGGCTAAATGGAGAGCTAGTGGGCGGACTATATGGGGTCTGTATGGGTCGTGTATTCTTCGGTGAATCAATGTTTTCCTCAACATCAGATGCATCGAAGGTAGCTTTAGCCCACTTACTTCAGACATCGCACTTTAAAAGCATTGAGCTAATTGACTGCCAAGTTTATTCGAGTCACCTGATCTCCTTAGGTGCAGAAATGATCAGCCGAAACACATTTGAAGCAATGCTCCATGACCTCATAAAATTTCCGACAAACGAAGATATCAATCAGCCATCGAATACCTGGTCATGAGTAATTTAGATGATTTACCTACTGATGATAAGCTAAGATTTTACGCAACTGCCTCGTATCCATGCAGTTACATACCAAATCGCGTGGCACGATCGCAAGTAGCGTCACCGAGCCACGAAGTTAACGCATCGACATATTCAGAGCTTGTTCGAATTGGCTTCAGGCGAAGCGGTGCATTTACTTATCGCCCTATTTGTGACGCTTGTTCAGCTTGTGTACCCGTGCGGATCGATACAACCAAATTCATCCCGTCGAAGTCTCTAAAGAGAGTTATTAAAAAACATACCCATCTTTCTGTAAGCATCTCAAACTTAAAAGACTCTACGGAACACTATGAGCTCTACCAAAAGTATCAAAGTGAGAGACACAGTGGAGGCGGGATGGATCAAGATAGCAAAGATCAATACAAACACTTCCTTCTTGAAAGTAACGTGACTACACGAATTATTGAATTTAAAGACGCGCACAAATGCGTAGCGATCAGTATCGTGGACGTACTAGATGACGGCATATCCTCGGTTTACACCTTTTTTGAAACTGAAGATAAATCGAAGAGTTACGGGAGCTATAGTATTTGCTGGCAAATAGATTTATGTAAGTCCCTTGGATTGCGGTACCTATACCTCGGCTACTGGATCAAGGAAAGTGACAAAATGTCATATAAAACTCGGTTTTCTCCGCTCGAGGGCTTTATTAAAGACCGATGGACAATCCTGTAAATCACCAATAAGAAACTTTATGCCCCCATCTCTCTATAACGTCGCAAAGAATATACTTTTCAAGCTAGACGCCGAGCGAGCTCACGATTTAACGCTTATGGGTTTAAAAACTTTAGATACGCTGGGTCTTTTAATAAACAAAACGAAATCCATAACTGACCCAACTGAGGTAATGGGATTAACCTTTAATAATAAAGTCGGCCTTTCCGCCGGTATGGATAAAAACGGTGATTACATCCATTGCCTGCGGAATCTCGGATTCGGATTCATTGAAATTGGCACCGTCACACCAAAGCCTCAGTATGGGAACCCCAAACCCCGAATGTTCAGGATCCCCGAGATTGGGGGCATAATAAATCGATTAGGATTTAATAATAAGGGTGTTGACTACCTTGTCAACAAAATTAAAAAAACAAACATTGACCAAATTTTAGGCGTCAACATAGGAAAAAATAAAGATACACCAATAGAGAAGGCACAATTAGATTACGA
>CBFIFN010000059.1:0-8386 GCA_965661885.1 uncultured Burkholderiales bacterium
AAGATTACAGCAAGGTTCAGCCGTTAAATCTTGGCTAGTCAACAAACCCCCACCCGGCTTTAAACAGGTCATGCAGCTTCGGAGGAAAATCGGTGACCAACAATCTAGAGTGCATTTGGTTTTCTCAGATGGATTTGCCGCGATTTCAATTTTTATTGATACGAGAAGTAATAATGGCTTCCGTGCGGGTCTTGCAAAAGAAGGATCTTTGAATGTTTACAGAAGAGTTTTAGACGATCAGTACGTTACAGTCCTTGGGGACGTTCCAGCGAATACGGTCAAGCGTATCGGTGATTCGTTAGTCAGACATCAAAAAGTTAATAATTAGTTATAGATAAGGGGATGTGCAAGTGATTTCGAGTATCAAGACAGTTTTCACAGTTATCGCAATGCTGAGTATGACAAGCCTCGGTGCCGTAGAGCTTCCCAGTTTTGCAGATTTAGTGGAACAGCAGGGTGTCAAGGTTGTGAATATCGGTACTAAAACGACGATAGACCAGCCGAACAACATTCCGGTCCCCGAAGACGACCCATTTTACGAGTTCTTTCGAAAGTTCGCCCCACCAGGCGGGGAAAAACGTGAATCTCGGTCGCTCGGTTCGGGTTTTATCATCAGTGAAGACGGGTATATACTGACGAATTCGCATGTCGTGGCGGCGGCCGACGACATCACGGTTAAATTAAATGACAAGCGAGAGTTTACGGCTAAGCTTATTGGTGTAGACAAGCGCACTGATGTCGCTGTAATTAAGATTGATGCTACCGATCTCCCATTCGTCAGTATTGGGAAGCCAGAAGATTTACGCGTAGGGGACTGGGTACTAGCCATTGGTTCGCCGTTTGGATTTGAAAGTACGGTCACCGCGGGGATCGTCAGCGCAAAAGGCCGATCCTTGCCTCAGGAGAATTATGTACCATTCATTCAAACAGATGTTGCAATAAACCCTGGAAATTCCGGCGGTCCACTGTTTAATCTTGATGGCGAAGTGGTGGGTATCAACGCGCAGATTTACAGCCGAACAGGTGGGTTCATGGGTTTGTCTTTCGCCATACCTATTGATGTCGCGATCGATGTAGCGGAGCAATTGAAAACCGATGGACGAGTGAAGCGTGGACGAATTGGTGTGGTTATTCAGGAAGTTACTGATGACTTGGCGGAGAACTTTGGATTGGATAGGGCGAGGGGTGCGCTTGTCAGTCGGGTGGAGAAAGGTGCTGCTGCGAGCAAAGCGGGAATAGCGACGTCGGACATCATACTGAAATTCGATGGCAAAGAGGTGGAAACCTCAAATGACCTACCGAGAATCGTCGGACAAACCCGACCAGGGAAAAATGTCGAAATCGAAATATGGAGAAACAAGGGCTTGAAGATTCTCAAGTTGACGGTGGGAGAAATTCCAGCTGATACAACGGCTCGCGGTAACAGAGATGCGGACCAGCCCGCGTCGGCGGCCAACATCATAGAGGCTCTGGGTCTTGCTGTTTCGGACATGACCTCAGCGCAACTGAAACAGTTGGGGTTAGAAAGCGGAGTGAGAATTGATCGAGTTGCTGGTGCGGGTGATTTGGCCGGTCTTAGGCAGGGAGATATTGTCTTGGCACTCAATAATGAAGATATCAAATCCGTCAATCAGTTCAAGGCCCTCATGCAAACATATGAGAATGCGCGGAGCGTTGCCCTGTTGATTCAACGAGGCGGAAACTCACTATATATTCCAATTAGGCTGCAAGCTAACTAGGGTAATAAGACGGTTAAATAGTTTCTAGGCAAGGGGGAATCCGGTAGAATCCCCTTTTGTTTTTGTGGACAAGTCTTCACCGTTAATCAATGCAACACATCAGAAACTTTTCAATTATCGCGCACATCGATCACGGAAAATCGACCTTGGCAGATCGTTTCATACAGACCTGTGGTGGCCTTAGTGATCGTGAAATGGAGTCCCAAGTTCTCGATTCCATGGACTTAGAACGTGAACGCGGGATAACCATTAAGGCTCAGACCGCGACCCTTAATTTCAAGGCTGACGACGGTAACACTTACCTACTGAATTTAATCGATACACCCGGTCACGTTGATTTCTCTTATGAGGTTTCTCGGTCGTTGTCTGCCTGTGAAGGTGCGCTTTTAGTAGTTGACGCATCTCAGGGAGTTGAAGCACAGACCGTTGCGAATTGCTATACCGCCATTGATCTCGGGGTTGATGTGATTCCAGCGTTAAATAAAATAGATTTACCTTCAGCCGATCCCGACCGAGTTATCGAGGAAATCGAAGAAGTTGTCGGTATTCCAGCGCTTGGTGCGTTAACTGCAAGTGCTAAAACAGGTCAGGGAGTTTTAGAGTTGTTGAACAAAGTCGTGCAGGAAATTCCTCCTCCCAAAGGAGACCCAAATGCACCGCTTAAGGCATTAATCATTGATTCATGGTTTGATAACTACGTCGGTGTGGTCATGTTGATTAGAGTGATTGATGGTGAGCTAAAGGCCAAGGACCAGATACGATTGATGGCGAACGAAACTACGCATCAGTGCGAGCAAGTGGGTATATTCACGCCTCGGTCGGTGGCTAAAACTAAATTAAGTGCGGGTGAGGTGGGGTTCGTTATATCCGGCGTGAAAGAGCTTAAGGCAGCTAAAGTTGGAGATACTATTACTCTGGCCAAGAATCCGGCTGTGGTAGCGCTTCCTGGGTTCAAGGAGGTCAAGGCACAGGTTTTTGCAGGACTCTACCCGGTTGAGTCCAATGAATACGAATCCCTTCGAGATGCGCTTGAAAAACTCCAATTAAATGACGCCAGCCTTCAATTCGAGGCCGAAACCTCTCAGGCTCTTGGGTTTGGATTTCGATGTGGTTTTCTAGGTTTGCTTCATCTGGACATCGTTCAGGAACGGTTAGAGCGTGAATACGGCATGAACTTAATAACCACCGCTCCGACTGTGGTTTATCAGATACTCATGAAGGATGGTTCTGTCGAGGAGATTGAGAACCCGTCAAAATTACCAGATCTCGGCAGAATAGAGGAAATACGTGAACCAATCATTACTGCGAATATTTTGCTTCCTCAAGATTATGTTGGTCCGGTGATGACTCTTTGTAACAACAAACGCGGTATCCAGAAGAACATGCAGTATCTTGGGCGTCAGGTCATGCTATCTTATGAGTTACCGCTCAATGAAGTCGTGTTAGATTTCTTCGATAAGCTGAAATCAGTATCGAGGGGGTATGCTTCATTAGATTATGAGTTCAACGAATATCGAGCCGATGACCTTTGTAAACTGGATATTTTAATCAACGGAGAGCGTGTTGATGCGTTGTCTTTGATCGTTCACAGGGGAAACTCTGTGTCCAGAGGAAGAGACCTGGCCTCTCGAATGAGAGCGCTGATTCCCAGGCAAATGTTCGACGTGGCTGTACAAGCGGCCATTGGATCGCAAATCGTCTCAAGAGAAAATGTTAAAGCACTCCGTAAAAACGTTCTTGCAAAATGCTATGGTGGAGACATTTCTCGTAAGAAAAAACTATTAGAAAAACAAAAGGCAGGTAAACGTCGGATGAAGCAGGTGGGTTCCGTGGAAATTCCGCAAGAGGCCTTTCTTGCGATTTTGCAAGTGGATTAACGTTTTAAGATTAAAATCAAGGGGCTTAGATGAAGTTTGCAATTTTAATGTTATCGCTACTTTTGTTGACTGGCCTGATTTCACTAGCCGATCGCGTCTGGTTGTCAAAAACCCGAGATAACCGAAAAGATCCTTGGTGGGTAGAGTACTCGAAGAGCTTTTTTCCGGTGATTCTAGCTGTTTTTTTGCTCAGGTCCTTTCTGGTCGAGCCGTTTAAAATTCCATCAGGATCTATGATACCGACGTTGTTAGTTGGAGACTATATTTTAGTCACCAAATCGAGTTACGGTATTCGTCTTCCGATATTAAACACAAAGCTAATTCCTACGGGAGATGTGGATCGAGGAGATGTTGTCGTGTTCCGTTACCCGCGAGATAAAACACTGGATTACATAAAGCGTGTTGTCGGTCTACCAGGTGACCATTTGGAGTATCGTGACAAGCGACTCACTGTAAACGGTGTCGAGGTCGAGACAACGAGGCTGGAGGATTATCAGTATTCTGACAACAACGCTTACACGACGGCATGGCAGTTCAAGGAAAAACTAGGGGAGGATGAGCACTTAGTGTTAGTCGAGCCGCAGGAACCAAGTGTACGACTGATGGGCGTTAGGCAGTTTGCTAACCGAGATAAGTGCGCTTTTAGTGATACCGGTTTCATATGCACTATTCCTGATGGTCATTATTTCATGATGGGTGACAACCGTGACTCAAGTTCCGATAGTCGTTATTGGGGGTTCGTGCCGGATGACCATATTATAGGGCGAGCGTTTATGGTTGTTTGGAATTCTGGTCAATTTTCAAGATCCTTGAGTTGGTTGAAATAGCTCTCTCAGCTCACCTGTGCTCGAGGTATATCAATGCGTGAGTTAGAGCGTAAAATCCAATATTCATTTACTAACAAACACCTTCTAGAAGAAGCCATCACGCACAGGTCATTTGCTTCCTCAAATAATGAACGTTTGGAGTTTCTGGGTGATGCTGTTTTAAATCTTGTTATTGGACGGTTTCTTTTTGAAAAATATCCAGAATTGCCCGAAGGGGAGCTGACTCGAGTCAGATCGGTACTTGTGGATCAAGATGGTTTAACGAGCATCGCCGTAGATTTAGACTTAGGAAGTTTCTTAAGATTAGGCGCGGGCGAGTTGAAAACTGGTGGGAATAAAAGACCCTCTATCCTTTCGGATGCAGTCGAAGCTTTATTTGGGGCTATATATCTCGATTCCGATTACGAAACAGTTGAAAAGATAATAATAGAGCTCTACGCATCATATCTGGGAAATATGGATCCACGTGAATTAAGTAAGGACCCTAAGACAAAGTTGCAAGAGCATTTACAGGCATCTCGAATTGACCTGCCCGAATACCATGTCGTCGAGGTATTAGGCGAGGCGCACGAGCAAGAGTTCGTTGTTGAGTGTCGCATACCTCAACATGGCATTGTTGCCCGTGGAAATGGTAGTAACCGTCGCTCAGCTGAACAAAAAGCAGCAAGAATAGCTTTCGAATTAATCATCCATTGAAATTGAATATGACAAATGAGTGAACATGTAGTCTCGAAGAATAGTAAGCAAAAAAACGGTATTTTGATCGGCTCTGCAGCAGTGATTGGTGTGCCAAATGCAGGCAAGTCGAGTTTGCTCAATGCGATACTGGGTGCGAAATTGAGTATCGTGTCTCGTAAAGCTCAAACAACGCGACATAAGATACTCGGCGTGTATTCGGATGATAAATGCCAGGTTCGATTTCTTGATACTCCGGGATTTCAGTTGGAGCACAAATCAATGTTAAACAGCGCCATGAACCGCTCTGTATCAAGCAGTTTGGCTGAAGTTGATGTCATTATTTTTGTTCTCGAGGCTGGATTAATTCAAAAGAATGACTTAAAGCTTATCGAGATGTTTCCTAGTGATATTCCGGTAGTTTGCGCAGTGAGTAAAATAGATCAACTGGCGTCACCTAATGCAGTTTTGCCATTTATTGATGAGGTGAAAAATTTATACGCTTTTGCCGATATCATCCCAACGAGTGCACAGCGAAAACAAGGATTAGACAGCTTGATTTCTTCGATCCAATCAAAATGTTCTTTAGGCGAACCCGTGCACGATGAGGACGCGTTGACTGACCGACCGGAGCGTTTTTTTGCCTCTGAGATTATTCGGGAGAAACTATTCCATCTCATGGGCGACGAAATTCCTTATGGAGTCACGGTGGAAATTGAAGAGTTCAAGATGGAAAGGGGTCTTCGCAGCATCCATGCGACGATCGTCGTTGCAAAGTCAGCGCACAAAGGAATGATCATCGGAGCTCAGGGAAGTAAATTAAAGTCAATCGGTACCAAAGCTCGCGTTGAAATGGAATATTTTTTTGACGGTAAAGTGTTTTTAAAATTGTGGGTAAAGGTCAAAAAAGGCTGGGTGGACGATTCACAATCTGTTAAATATTTCGGCTATGAGTAAGGTCTGATGGCGAAGCAGACCCGTACCTCAGATCAGGAAGCCTTCGTGCTTCACTCATATTCATATCGGGAAACTAGTTTAATCGTAGAGATATTCACCAAAGAGTATGGTCGTATTAGCTTAGTCGCAAAAGGTGCAAGACGGCCTACATCCCTATTGCGAAGTGCTTTACAGGCATTTCAACCTCTCTATGTGTCTTGGGGTGGGCGATCCGAGTTAAAAACGCTCTTTGGTGCAGAGATTAAATTTGGTTTGGCGCGTTTAAGGGGTAAGGCGCTAATGAGCGGTTTCTACATTAATGAATTAATTCTTAAGTTGCTGATTCGAGAGGATCCACATGAACATCTGTTTAAAACCTATGAAGCAACTATAAAGGCACTTAGTATCAAATCCCCAGAGGTGGAGAAAATATTGCGTCGTTTTGAGCGCGTATTGTTGTCAGAATTGGGGTATGGGTTGACTCTAACGCACGATGTTAAAACTCAGAGTGAAATCAAGGAAAATGAGATTTATACGTATTTAATGGGGGTCGGACCCACTCAAATAAAACCGAATACTAATATTGATCTAAAGTTGTCTGGTAAAGCGTTATTGGATATTTCAAACGATAATTTGGACGATCCATCGACCTTGTCTCAATGTAAATTACTGATGCGTTCGCTTGTGACGCATCATTTAGGAAATAAATCTTTACACACGAGGCGTTTATTGATCGATCTACAGTCGTCTTAAAGGCTATGGCAATGACTAAGTTAAGCGTTAACGTTAATAAAATCGCACTCCTGCGAAACGCACGGAAACTGGATGTGCCAAATGTCGTTCGTTTGTCTCAATTGGCCTTACAAGCAGGAGCCTCTGGCATCACCATTCACCCGCGACCCGATGAGCGTCATATCAAAGCGAAGGATGTTATGCCACTGTCACGGTTGGTAGCACAGTTTGAAGATGCTGAATTCAATGTTGAAGGCAACCCATTTCATCAACTTATGGAGATCGCTGAGGCAGTGAAGCCACATCAAGCTACGCTCGTACCTGACGAAATTTCCGCACCCACCTCAGATCACGGATGGGACTTGAATGCTGATGGCGCTAAGTTAGAGCCCATAATTAAAAGGCTGAAGGATCTAAGCACTAAGGTCAGCTTGTTTATGGACCCTTTGCCGGAACAAATGGCATTGGCAAAAGCGCTTGGGGCGGATCGGATCGAGCTCTACACCGAAAATTATGCTCAATCTTTCAATTCGGCGAATAGGATGCGCGTTACCGATACGTATCGAGAGACTGCCGCTGTTGCAACTGAATTGGGTTTAGAGGTTAACGCAGGGCATGACTTGAACCTTGATAATTTGGCGTATTTCCTAAGCGAAGTCCCCTTTGTTCAGGAGGTATCAATTGGACACGCTTTGACAGCTGATGCGCTTGAATACGGGATTGCGGAGACCGTTACGCGTTATCTCACCGAAATACGAAAGTCTAGCGTTCAATGATTTATGGAGTTGGTGTAGATCTTTTGAGTATTAGACGAGTGGATCGCTTATATTTGAAATATGGGGAAAGATTTGTCAATCATGTCCTGACTGTTGAAGAAAATGAGCAATTTCAGAGCGTGAGTCGTAAGACTCATTATTTAGCGACTCGTTTTTCTGGCAAGGAGGCAGTTGCGAAAGCGCTAGGGACAGGATTACGAGCACCTGTGACGTTGCACTCGATTAGTATTATTAGCAGTGAAATAGGCAAGCCGCATATTTTTTTCAATGACTGTTTAGCGCGTTATTTGGAGCAACATGGCGTTGATAATATTTTTATCAGCTTCAGTCATGAAGGTGACCTGCTTAGCTCTTATGTTGTTGCTGAGAGGCTTAATAAAAAATGATAGGTCGAATTATTGTTGACATCCTTGGTCGCGAGTTAACCAATGAAGATCGGACGCGTATAAAAAAGAAAGGCTGTGCCGGTGTCATATTATTTGCTCGAAATTTTGAGGATAGGTCACAATTGATAGCACTCACAACAGAAATAAAGCAGATAAAAAAAGAGCCAGTATTTGTCTGTGTTGACCAAGAAGGTGGCAGGGTTCAACGTTTTCAAAAGCAATTTACTAAGATCCCTCCAATGGAGGTATTGGGCGCCATGTGGAATGAGGATCAAGTGCGAGCGTGTGAATTCTCTCAAGACGTCGGTATTGTTTTAGGTGCAGAGCTGAAAGACGTCGGTGTTGATTTAACTTTTGCACCGGTTCTTGATATAAACGGCGGTAATACCAGCGTCATTGGTGACCGAGCCTTTCACAAAGATCCTTTGGTGGTTGCCG
>CBFIFN010000060.1:0-8288 GCA_965661885.1 uncultured Burkholderiales bacterium
CTGTTTGGCTGAAGCGGCTTTTAGATGTTTATCCGAAAACCGCTTGGATCAACCCAACGCCTGAGGCCAGGTGGAAATTTCATGAATCAACTTCTGTCACTCGGGAATTAATGAGTGACCGGATGTTTGGACTCACTCTATCGGGTCTTGGGAAAGCTATGAAACAATTAGCGAAGTAGTGTTCATTAATTACGGTTATCAGCTTTAATCTTTTTTATATCTAGTTTTTCGATAAATCTCTCTCGAAAAACGACGACTCGCTCGTGAGTCCCCCGGGAAATTGTGTCAAGACCGTCATGCGCCTCGACCGAAAACGTTAATTTTCTTCCCTGAATCTTAGTCAGCTCGGCGTTAACAACCACGGTTGCGCCGGGTAGCGACGGGGCTTCATGAGAAAAATTGACATGCGTTCCCAAAGTCTGCTCGTTTGGCCAGTCAATATGATCTCTAAGTAGTTCAATGCACGCCCATTCAAGTAGCCCCACCATGTAGCCGGTAGCGAATACATGTGGCATGTCTAAAAATAGCTCTGACTCTGGGTAGAGACTCGGTACGATCTGATTGGTTGTTACTTTGAAGGAATGTTGATAAGTTAAGCCGACTTTAAGTGTATCTCGCATTGAAATCCTTTTATCGAGGCACAAAATATGTGCGTTATTTTTTTATTGCACTATATTGGTGCAACAATGCCGCACCAACATCGCACCAAATAGAGAGTATTCACTACAAATCAATCACTTAATCTAGATGGCATATATATTGCTTTTAATTTAACCATATGTCGTATGTTTAAACGGTCGAAATTTTTCAAAGGGGATTGGTATGGATGCATCGAATAGTTCAACGGATGTTTTGTTCATCTTGTTAGGCGCCATTATGGTCCTTGCTATGCACGGTGGATTCGCTTTTCTCGAAGTCGGTACTGTCCGTAAAAAAAACCAGGTCAATGCCCTTGTCAAAATCTTATGTGATTTCTCTATCTCCACAATAGCTTATTTTTTCGTTGGGTACGCAGTCGCGTATGGTACTGATTTTCTGGTAGGAGCGAATACTCTCAGTCAAAACGGCGGTTACGGACTTGTTAAATTTTTCTTCCTCTTAACTTTTGCCGCTGCAATTCCAGCCATAATTTCTGGGGGCATTGCGGAGCGCGCCAGGTTTTATCCTCAGCTGTTCGCGAGCGCTGCTATCGTTGGCGTGGTCTATCCCTTTTTTGAAGGGGTTATTTGGAACGGTAATTTCGGATTTCAGGCCTGGTTAGAAAATAGTTTTGGCGCTCCAATGCGAGATTTTGCGGGGTCTGTAGTAGTGCATGGAATGGGAGGATGGATTGCGCTTGTTGCAGTGTTGCTCCTCGGCTCCAGAAAAGGCCGCTATAAACAAAACGGACGGATTGCATCTCATCCCCCGTCAAGCATTCCATGGTTAGCACTCGGAGCTTGGATGCTCACAGTGGGATGGTTCGGCTTTAACGTTATGTCCGCGCAAACGGTCGACGGTATTAGTGGACTTGTGGCGTTGAATTCTCTCATGGCCATGGTCGGGGGAACATTAGCGGCTTTATTCGTGGGAAGGAATGATCCTGGCTTTGTGCATAACGGGCCTCTTGCTGGATTAGTAGCGGTGTGCGCGGGGTCAGACATCATGCATCCACTGGGGGCGTTGGTGACGGGTGTTATTGCCGGCGCATTATTCGTATCGTTATTTACCGCAACACAAAATAAATGGAAGATTGATGATGTGCTTGGCGTTTGGCCGCTTCATGGGCTTTGCGGAGCTTGGGGGGGGATAGCGGCTGGTATCTTTGGTTTAGAGAGTTTGGGTGGTATGGGTGGTGTTTCCTTTATTTCGCAACTAATAGGGACTTTGGCCGGAATTGCGGTAGCGCTGATTGGCGGTCTCGTAGTTTATGGGGCCATCAAAGCCGCTGTAGGCATTCGCCTGAGTGAGGAGGATGAATATATGGGTGCAGATTTGGCAATCCATAAGGTGTCTTCATCGCCCGATAATGAATCAAGTTGGTAGATAAACGCCACTTAATATTTTTTTTATCTACGGGTGTTTGTGTGGTTTGGTGATGTCAATCGTTTCTGTATACAAATCAAAATTGCCTTCGTGTTTTGATTTGTAATATTGTTTCAAAGACTTTTTGATGGCCGCAAAGGCGATGTCATCCCACGGGATTGAAGCTTCTTCAAATAAGGCGACTTCAGAACTCTCGGGAGTGGGAGAAAAATTATCATCATTAAGCTTCGCGCGATACAACAGATATATTTGATTGATGTGAGGAATGTCGATTAGCGAAAAAGCGTCGATGATGGTCGCCGATGCGTTTGTTTCCTCTTTGGTCTCTCTGAGAGCGCCCTGTTGGGTCGTCTCATTATTTTCTAGGAATCCTGCTGGAAGCGTCCAAAAACCCAAGCGTGGTTCTATCGCTCGCCTGCAGAGCAACACCTTATTTTCCCATTCGGGTATGCATCCAACAATGACTCTAGGGTTTTCATATTGAATGAAATTGCAGCTCTCGCACATCGCTCGAGGTAGATTATCACCGTCGGGTACTTTAATGGTAATGGGATTTCCGCACTGATTACAGTATTTTATGGGCACGCTATTTCTCTTTGTTAGATACCTCGGTCATGTGTAACTATGGCACATTCAGTGAGGCTCTTACCTTTTATTTCGCTAGGTGATAATGTTATACGTATTAGTTTTTTATGTTGGGTAATTTAATCACAGACTATGTTCCGTAAATATTTAAAAAACTTTGCCGGAGTGTGCCTAATTTCGACCGTAACATTACTGAGCGCCGAGGAAATTCCGAGTCAACACATTGGAACTTGGTCCGGTGCTTGGTATGAGGGTATGACAAGCGGAAAACTATGGGTTACCTTCAAGCTTGGTGGGCATGGCTCCATTCGATTTACCAATTTAGATAAATTTGGGATGTCAGAAACTGCACTGTCGTCATTACATTTTTTTGAGAAGGGTGTAAATTTCTCAGCTAATGGAAAGGGTATTCATGACTTTGTAAGCCGAACGACCTTCATAGACAAAAACACGTTAAAGGGTAAGGCCGAATTTGACGGATTAGCCGTTACGTTCCGATTATCCAAAGAATAGACGGCTAGTTAGGGCCAGCGGCAAGTTAGAAATATAAAGATTTGGCGTTTAAAGTTCGACGTCGGGTAATGCTTTAATGTAGTCCGCGAGAGCTTCAATTTGCCATGGTTTGAGTTGTTTCCTGAAGCCCGGCATTGGGCTCTTACCATACGCAATTTGTTCGATTATTTTTTCTTTTGTTTTGTCCGTGCCTGACAAGCGTGGCCCATCTGCTTCCTTAAGGCCGTATCCCTGATGACACCAACTGCACCGAGAAGCAAACAGTCGTTTGACGGAGAAATTCTCTTTATGCTTAAAGTATGTTGGATTAATTTCGGCTGCTGCGATATCTGTTACGTCTTCCTCAGAGTGGGCACTGGATATGTTTAACATTGAAGCGAAAAGTGTAATAAAGCCTACACGAACGATCGAGGTTAGCGAAACGTGACTTAACATATGATTCTCCTGCGGAAAAGACTTCTGAATACCGTAGGATTCTAAATTATTTTCACATTTTAATAAAGCGTTAGTAAAAAAAATGGGCGGGTTACCCCGCCCAAATTCCGATACATTTCGACCAAAGTACTGTCGATTTTTTAGATCAAGTCACCTTAAAGTGCATAGACCATTAAAGTGCCTGTATCAGTTGACATTGTGTCGAAAGGAGCACCAAACAATCCAGGGTAGTTACCTGCGACGTGAGAACCCCATCCGGTCACAACGGCAACATATTGCTTGCCATCAACCATGTAAGTGATAACACCGCCGTGGGCACCAGTTCCCATGTTGGTTTGCCATAGTAGTTTTCCAGACTTTGAATCTCGAGCGTCAAACATGCCGTCTGCGCCAGGAACAAAAACCAGATCTCCACCAGTTGACAGAAGAGAAGCAAGCACTGGGTACTTGTACTCAACGCGCCACTTCATTTTTCCGGTTAACGGATCACGAGCCTGAAGGGTTCCGTAGGCCGCATCAACTGGAGTCCCATCAGCTTTTTGCTTTGGAGCTTTAGATGTCCATGATGCACCAAAATAGGCTTGTCCAGAGAAATCATCTGGACGCTCTGGATTCACAACCTCGATATCAAAACAGAACTCCTGCGTGAGCATGAAGTGCGTGTTTCTCTTAGGGTTGTAAGCGCCGGTGTTCCAGGAAATAGCACCGTCAATGGCTGGACATACGTCAGAGTGCTTACCTTCTGGTAATTCGCGACGACCGACCAGACGACCTTCTTTGGTTACGCCTTTGATGTAGTTGTATGTCTCACCAATCATGTAAGCGTTATTCACCGCTAACTCGTTACCACCACCAACTGAATCAGCATCGTAGACAAAAATGATACCGCCCTTATTTGGGTGAACCATGTTTCTCTTGCCATCTTGCTCGATCATTAAGAACTCACCCACGGCTGAGTCGAAGTCCCATGCGTCGTGTGGCATTTCTTGGAAATATGCTGATAGTTCGCCGCTATCCGCATCTAGAACGACCACTGATGAACTATATAGGTTTGTGCCAGGACGAGGTCCATCATTCATCCAATCGCCGCCAATATAATCGTAGTCAGGCGCTGGGTTAGCCGTTCCCCACCAAACTGTATTGGTTGCTGGGTCATAACTACCAGTCATCCAACCACCGCCACCACCGATTTTCCAAGAGTCGTTACCCCAAGAATCACGTGAGCGCTGATCGCCGCCGATGGTGTCGAATTGCCAAGCAACTGAGCCACTTTTCGCATCAACTGCGTAAATTGGTCCACAGCAACCTGCAAGCTCACCGCCGTTTGCGCCGAGGATGACCATGTCTTTAACGATAACTGGAGCTCCTGTAAAGCCCTTGTTACCTTTGGCTACAGACATGATTTCATTATCCCAAACAACGTCACCGGTTTTAGCATTTAACGCGATTAGGCGACCGTCTGTGGTTCCCATGTATACATTACCATGACCTATCGCTAAGCCGCGGTTGTAGGGATTGTAAAAAGTACCCTCGGCACGTTCTACATCGATCTTCGCAGCGTGTTGCCACACTGGAGCACCAGTAGCACCGTCAAGCGCCCAAATCGTACCTGATGTCGTCGTGTAGTAAACCATGCCATCAACTGCGAGAGGGAAGCCTTGAATACCTCGCTTGGTTGCAGACGGATTATGCTGCCATGCAAGTTTCAAGTTTTTAACGTTCCGGGTGTTAATTTGCTTCAATCCACTATGGTGATGGCCGGTGAAATCTTTGTGGTACATCATCCAGTTAGCGTCATCATTTTGCGCATTCAGTAGGCGGTCCCAAGTGACATCAGATGCCATGGCTTGGGAAGCGAAACCGACAAACGCAACGGCTGTAATTGCCTTAACGGCAGCCGAGGTTGTCCAACTAGTCATATCTCTCTCCTCAAAATTTAAAAGGATTAATTTATCTATTCGCGAATATATAAAATAATCAACACGATTTTCGGAATGCAACCGTGTCCAATTTCTAACGAATTGGTACCTTGGTGAAATGCAATCTTTCGAAAACCTATGACCAATCTAAACCTAGTAAGTATTGGTTTCAATGACTTTTTTTTAAAACATCCTGTTTTTTAAGTCATCGTATGAAGTTGAAAATTGTGGTCATTTGCAGGGGGCTTTAATGGCCCGCGTTTTTGCAATGCAATATAGTCTCTCGGTCCTTCAGTGAGAGACCCATATCGTTACATTTGTATGTGTTATTTTGTTTACTCAGTCTGTAGACCCAAAAATAAATATGGCATCGATTTTCTGTGATCAAAATAAGGTTTAAATTTACATTTATAGACGTATAAACATATATTTAGATGAATAATTTTGATTTGATAAAGGAACCATCTGACTTTTTAGTGACACTTGCGACTAGTGAACAAAAAGTTGTGGTTAAATCAGGTGAGCCGCTATTATTAGCGCTTTTGCGACACGGCATTATTTTCCCGTATTCCTGTCAAAGTGGTGACTGTGGCAAGTGCAAGTGTAAATTAATATGCGGTGACGTTAGGTTAGATATTTATTCTGAAACCGCATTGTCAGGCACGGACTTTAAGCACGGATACATACTCGCTTGTCGAGCCAAGCTGTTTTCCGACATCACGATTCTTTATCCCTAGCGCATGTGACACGTTAGATGACTGAATAGTGTTCGCTCTGTGTAATAATCTTCAAATATATTTTGTCTTACTGTCCTGAAGCCTAGAAAGAATTTTTATGACTTCAAACGAACTTGCCTTCCCCGCTGGAGCTCGAAAATTAATTCCGATTAATGGAGATCGAAAAAGCTTTCCTGTTAATAGGATTTTTTGTGTGGGCCGCAATTATGCTGAACACGCACGCGAGATGGGAAATGACCCTGATCGAGACCCCCCTTTCTTTTTCCTCAAAACGCTAGATGCATTAGTACCAGGAGGTGGGTCAGTTCGCTATCCTAGAATGACAAAAGAGTTACATCATGAAATTGAAATGGTGGTGGCTATCGGTTCGCCCGGGGCAGATCTCAGCCCCAAGCTGGCGATGCAACACGTCTTTGGTTATGCGGTCGGACTTGATTTGACTCGCAGAGATTTGCAGGCAGAAGCGAAGTCATTGAAGCGGCCTTGGGATTTCGGCAAATCTTTTGAGCAAGGAGCACCGATTACCGCGATTACTGGAGTCAACGATTGTCCAGATATGTCGAAGGGTGAAATATCATTATCTGTTAATGATAAAGTTCGTCAGTTAGGAAATTTAAACGAAATGATTTGGGATGTGCCGGAAATCATTGCCTATCTGTCAAGATTTTATTATCTGGAAGCAGGGGATTTAATTTTTACAGGAACTCCGGCTGGGGTCGGCCCTCTCAAGTGTGGAGACCGCCTAATTGGTCGCGTCGAAGGGCTTTGTGATTTGTCAGTGAACATAATTTAAAATTGAATTGGATTTTTAGATGGAAGATGTAACTAAGAAAACATGGCTTGAAGCGGCGCTTAACGGTCCTTGGACTCAAAATAGGCAGCCCGGTATTCCGGTGCGCGTGCAAGAAGTCGTCCAGCAGGGTATTGACTGTGTCAACGCAGGAGCGGCTGTCGTCCACGTGCACGCTTATGACGAGGAGACCGGTCAGCAAAACGATGATGTGGATGTCTACAAAAGAATAATTGACGGTATCCGGTCAAAGGTAGACGCGGTCGTGTATCCGACAGTGTCGGCACCTGGGATGAATCCGAATGTGGATCGAAGCTCCGTTAAGGAGAGGTTTGCTCATATTGAGTCCTTAGCGAAGGATGGATTTTTAGAGTGGATGGTTCTCGACCCAGGATCCTCTAATTTTTCGCACTACGATGATTTGAAAGAGGACAAACTTGGGTATGTTTACACAAACTCTGAGTCCGACATTCGGCATGGCTTACGTATCGCACGAGAATATGGATTGCATCCAAATTTTGCAGTTTATGAGCCAGGTTTCGCGAGATTAGGGGCAACTTTGCATTGGCGTGAGGCAACGCCTGATCCTATTTATCGGTTGATGTTTAGCTCTGGTTTTACATTTGGTTTTCCGCCAGAGGACTATGCGATGACCGCATATTTGAATTTGTTGGATCAAGTGGCTCCAGGGTGTAATTGGATGGTATCCGGCTTGGATGTGAATGTTATTCCACTCATTCCACGGATAGTCATGGAGGGTGGTCACGTCCGTGTCGGATTACAAGATGCGCCGTTTGGATCAGAGAAAACTAATTGTGAACTTGTCGAAGAGGCTGCTAACGCGATAGAGCTGTCAGGTGGAGATTTAGCTAAAGCTGGGGAAGTGCGGTTGGCAGCATCTAGTGACAAACTCGAGGCTATGTCCTCGGGTATTTGAAATTGATACTTAAAAGTCACAGGTCATAGAGTAGTTTGAGTTTGTCGCCAAAACGTGTCGGAATTACGATGGGAGATCCGTCTGGAATCGGGCCAGAGATCATCGTGAGAACGCTAAACGAAATGCTGCCGGAAAAAAGGTCGCAAAATATCGTGATTGGTAACATAAAATTCCTCGAGCGCGCGAACGATATGGTTGGGTCGAACTTGGAATTCAGTGATTCCTTCTCGGTCGACCCGGGCGTTGTTTCTGTAGTCCATATTGAGACGATTGGCGCCGGTAGTATCAAAGATGGTGTAGTCAATGCCGGTTCTGGAGAGGCGGCATATCGTTACGTAAGAGAAGCC
>CBFIFN010000061.1:0-8145 GCA_965661885.1 uncultured Burkholderiales bacterium
ATTCAAGAGAAAATTAGTGCGAGAGAAACGAGAAATTTGCCTCATTAATTAGAGAAAAGTCGTGTTGATCGAACTTAAGGGCCATGAATAGATCTTCATACAGCAATGACTTCCCATTTGACCAATAACTATAAGGGTACTTAGCCATGCGTTCAGCGTTTTCGACTCAAAGTGGGATGTTAATTTTAATATTTGCGCTTCTTTCGTTTTCGCCTCACGCGCGAGCGACAGACATTGACGGGCTGTGCGAAACTCCTGGAAATTGGATAACTTCCTCCCGTCAGGCGAGTACCACAACGGCCTACCCTACAATCATGAAAAGCGTTAGTAGTGCCGACTTTGTCTTATTGGGAGAGCAACATAATTTGCCCAATCACCATCGCTGGCAGACGCAGATGTTGGCCACTCTACTGGCACAGGAAGGAAAGATAGCTATCGGGTTAGAAATGTTGCCCCAGTCAAGTCAACAATCGCTCGACGCTTGGGTCAGCGGTGAATTAACGCTAGAAGAATTCATTACACAGTCGGAATGGTACGACACATGGGGATTCGATATAGAGCTCTACAAAACCATCTTACATTTCGCGAGAGACAATCGAGTCCCTTTGTTTGCTCTCAACGTGCCGAGGGAACTGATATCAGGAGTCTCGGCTAATGGATGGGAAAACGGCTCGACAGGATTTGAAGCATACATATCTAAACCATCACCCGCGTCTGAGAGATACAAGAAGGACCTCGTAGAAATCTTTGCGCAGCATGACGGTAGCAACGAGAAGCAGATCGAGCATTTTGTTGAAGCACAGTTAGTGTGGGACAGAGCTTTTGCTGAGGGGTTGGTCAGAGCTAAGGAAAAAACGTCACGGTTAGTGGTGGGGATCATTGGGTCCGGGCACCTGACGTACGGTTACGGAGTTGAGCACCAGCTCAAGTCGTTAGGTAAATATCAAACGACAACTTGGATTCCAACTGAAAGCGGTGGCTCTTGTGAAGCGCTAATCTTATCAAAGGACGGCGTGAGCATAGCTGATGCCATTTTCGTTATCGCGAAAGGGATCGACGAAAGCAACAAACACAAACTTGGAATTTTTCTTATTGACGGCGAAGACGGCGTGGTAGTGGGCGACGTCCTGGAAAATAGTATTGCTCAGGAGACCGGTATCGAGACTAACGACGTCATTATCGAAGCGGCTGGACAGCGGATCCTTAACAGTTCAAATCTCGTTCGGCTCATACAGGAGCAAGCGCCCGGCTACTGGCTACCATTAAAGGTCAAGCGAGGAAATCAAGTAATCGATCTTCTCGCCAAAATACCTCTTCAAAGCTAGATGATGGGGCTCATTCAACACAAGCTGGCATACTTTTTTTTTCTTTTCTTAAGTGCCGTTTTTTATGGTCATCAAACAGCAGAAGCCGCAGGCTCACCCCATGTAGACCTTTACGTTACCTACGAGGAGAAATCTGGAAAGGTCTTGGTTCACGCAAAAACCTTTTTGACGACTAGCGCCCCAAAATTCATCTTGTCTAACATCGTCACGTTTAGTCACGTCGAGATAGGAAATAATGCAATTATCTCTGAAACGTCCAACGCATATCTTATAGCATTGAAGGACGGTCAAAATAGTGCACCCATCGTCTTAACTTACTCAATTGTTCTTCCAGCTTCCGAGAAGACCGACCGATCGAGTGCCCATAACGGTGGAGCGGACTGGTCCGGAGGGTCGACTGGAGCGTTCATTCCGGGTAACAGAATCTGGTATCCCTTATTTCAAGAGCCCAGTACGACCAAGATAACCGTAAAAACTCGCTCTCATTTGCACGCCGTCGCGCCAGGTCAAGAGACAAATCGTGAGAGCTTAAACGGATACCGCGTTAGCACATTTGAGATGGCTAACCCAATTTTGGGAATCGATTTAATGATAGGTCAATGGTCAGTCGGTGAGAAACATTTCCAAGGAATAACGGGACAAATCAGCCTACGGACCTATTTCGATGAGAGCAATAGCTTATTATCCGAAGAGTATTTAGCGCTTTGTGAACGTTATATCAAATATTATGAAGAGCTGATTGGCCCCTACCCGTACACTAGTTTTGCTGTGGTATCGAGCCCGTTTCCCACTGGGCTCGGCATGCCCTCTCTAACCTATATAAGCGACAAAATACTTAAATACCCTTTCATTAAAAATAGATCTCTACCACACGAGATTGTTCACAACTGGCTTGGCAACGGTATACGTGCGTCCTACGAAACAGGTAATTGGTCAGAGGGATTAACCACTTATTTGGCCGACTACTGGCAAACCGAATTGAAAAGTCAAAGTGCGGCCAAAGACATGCGATATGGTTGGCTTAGAAACTACGCGTCAGTAGCAAAAAGTGACGAGCAGTCTCTTAGTTCATTCTCATCGCGTCATCACACAGCGTCATCCGCCATCGGTTATGGCAAGGGGGCAATGTTCTTCCACATGTTGCGCACCGTTCTGGGTAAACCTGCGTTTATCAGCTGTATAAAAGATTTCTGGGGGTCATTTAAATTTAAGTCAGCCTCATACTCGACAATTCGAGATACCTGTCAAAAATACACGAACGTTGATTTGAACATTTTTTTTGAAGCATGGGTTCCCACACTGAGCGCTCCCACAATTTCCGCGATCAAAACACCGCGAATGTCAGACAGTCGTCAGCTATTATTAACCCAAGATGGTTCCTGGGTTTATAACCTTGAAATCGAATATACATCACTAAAAAACGAAAGTGAAACTGTCACGATTCTCATAGAAAATAAGTTAACGGAAGTCAATATTCTTGAGAATAGTAAAGAAGCCGCTCAAGTTCAAATAGACCCGAATTTTAACGTATGGCGAAAACTATATTCAGAAGAACTCGTTCCGACAATAAGAGACTTTATTGTTGCCAAAGAACCAACCTACAAGCAACTGAACTCGAACGTCATCAATGGTCGAAGACTGATTTCAGAGTATTTTTTAGAGAATGACTTTCAAAAAGAATCGCATCAAGATTCTGATTTATCGGAGAGGCTTGAATCTATTCACTTGGGCGACATTTCAGAAATTAGAGACCATCTGTTGCTTTTAACCCAAGCAAAAAATCAACAGTTCTTAACCGCGATATCGAATGCGGATTTTTTAATCGCGTCTTTATCTCACATCAGAGGTAAGACACTTTTCATTGGCGTCACATCAAAGATAGACGAGGAGATGCTACTTATGCTTTTATCGCGAGCGAGGCATTATGGAAAGTACTCTTGGCTCACAGTTAGTAGTTCCGGACAAACTGATAGAGGAAAATGGTCTAGGGGCAAAAAACTATTCGAGTTTAATGCACCTGGCAGTGCGAACTGACATGTTAATAACAAGATAAGTGTGACTTAAAATCGCGTTTTGCCAGTGCCAATAAATGTTTGGAAAACAAAAGAGTCTCACTGTCCAGAACGTCTAGAAATATTCGATAAGGCGATGTTAAATCGATACACAAGAACGCAAACCCTGTAGGGTCACCATATAAACGTTCAATACCTTCAAGATACAAAGCTGCCTGAATCAGGTGGCCATTGCGGTCCAAACTCTTTAGAAAACGTTTTTGATTATTACCGGAAAACGTTTTTAGGTCGATAACGAGACCCTTCGTAACAATGTCTGGTCTTATTCTCCATTGATGATCCGCTTGATCTTTCCAGTATATAGACCTCTCAATAAATCCAGAGCGAACCCAGTCCCTAAATAATTCACCTGACCATTGATTTAGCTTATCACGTGCTATTTTGAGATGACGATAGTCTGTTTGCGTTAAATATGAGGTAAACGTTTTCAGAGGCTCGGGGAAGTAACTGTTTTTCAAGCCAATTGCACTGATCTCAAAATCTTCGTCCTCCTCCAGCATAATTCGATGAAAGATTGCACCAATTTGCATACGAATTGATGCATGACCGTCTCTTCTACCTACATTGCCACGAAAAGACCTTAAGTCGGAACTAGAGACAAAATCAACTTGAGCTAAATATTCGTCTAGTGTGTCCTCTATGGCGAAACAGTCATTTGATTGAAGGTACGTCGGCAGCGACTCCATAGATTTACGTGGATTCAAGCGACGTAGTTAAGAACCGATTAACGATAGAGCCATTTCCCGACGGATCAAGTCTTTTTAAAATCCAGCATCCGATAATATCCACAACGGATTCAAATTGATAAGGAGGGTTGATGATTAAAAGGCCACAGGCGTTCATCCTTCCAGCAAAATTAGCATTGGACAAATGAATCTCTGCTTGGAGCAATAATTTACTGCTATGTAGCTGAAGCTTTTTAATTAATTCGTTACCACCCTCTCCATCTATCACCGGGTACCAAATGACGAAGACTCCGCTTGCGAACTTTTTCAGGCCGACTTCAAGAGAAGCGGCAATTCGACTAAATTCATCTTTGCGGTCATAAGAAGGATCCATGAACACTAGCCCTCTGCGTTCAGATGGTGGCAAAACAGAGTTTGTCAAAGAAAACCCGTCCTCATTACGTATCGAGGTCCGAGACCAATTTTTAGTAAGCGCTTTTAATTGCACTAAGTCTGATTTGTTTAACTCGTTGAGTACTAATCGGTCTTGCGGGCGCAGTAGACTGCGTGCGACGACTGGAGATCCTGGATAACAGCTAAGCATATCGCCTTCATTCTGCTGTTTTAATACCGATAGGTACGCCTCCATCTTTTCTGGATAATCCTCAGTCGCAAATATCCGACTGACACCAAATTCATACTCTTTATTTTTCCCCGCCCAAGGGTGGGATAGATCATAAGCACCTACCCCAGCATGGGTATCTACATACACGAACGGTCGGTCTTTTTTTTGGAGAGTTAAAATTAATTGTGACAGAAGAGCATGCTTAAAAACATCTGCAAAATTACCTGCATGGAAATGATGCCTATATGCATACATTTTTTAAACCAGCCATTACACTCAACTGAACTCAGTATATTTTTTGGCATTACCTTTACTCAAGGTAACAGGATATTTTTTTTCGTTTATTACTAACTTCTGCTCTGCTGAGTCTATTAAATCTATGTCTAAAATATCAGCTATACGGATTAAATAAAGTAAAATGTCCGCCAACTCCAACGAAACGTCCAACTTCTTTGCTGTATCAAGAAGATACGAATCAGACTCGCTTAACCATTGAAAATGCTCCATTAATTCACTAGCCTCCACAGTTAAGGCCATTGAGATGTTCTTGGGACTATGAAATTTTTCCCAACTACGTTCTCGCGCAAATTGATTTAGCCTAGCGGCTAGAGACAGCAAAGTGTCTTTAGTCATTGCGACATTGACTCGTTATGTCTCTGAACTCGAATCTGGATTTGAGGCTGCCTGCGAGTCAACAGGCTTTCTGGGAAATCGTCTCCCGGAACCTCTCCGGCGCCTTTGTCCTGGGGACTTAGAGTTTCTGGGCTTTCCATTTGATTCATTGTTTGGCCCCGAGTTGGGTTCGCTTCCAGTTGCATTTGGTTCTGCTGTTTTCCTATTTTTCGGCCTTGAGTTATTCCGTTTTTTTGGACCTAAGCCCAGGAGGGCGCGCACTGACTCATAACCGAAACGTTGACCCCGTTCCGACGAGCTTGCACTTGGGCCGATCACATGCAAACTCATTAACCCCTTTTCCTTGGTAAAGTCTGCGATGACCTTTCCAGCCTGGCCGGGTTGAAGCTCACCGCCGTCGATTAAGCGGTATGGTTTTCCCAACTGAACACAGTAATCAAGAGCTTCCTCCGGTCCGTCTTCAATATCCATGAAATAAATGATAGCGGTCCCATCACTGTCTTTAACGTTTTGACGTATCGTGTCTCCCGTATCGGCGGCTGAGAGTTCGGTTACAGGATAGGTATCAGGGATAAACCCATCCTCAGCCATCCTTCCCTCAACACATGAGCCACCACAATCCGTTCCTAATTCGAGGGCTGCATCAAGTACCCCTCGGCTGACACCTGTTTGTGCATTCGTAAGAATCTTCAAGCGACCACTTTGCAATCCGGATATTCCAGTTTGCCCGGAGGGTTTACTTTTTTTCTTAAAACGAGAATCTCTATTGTTTCTTGGCACCTAAACCTCGATGAGCAGGAATTATAAAAAAACGTGAGCACCCTGCATGCGTGCATCTTCGTTCATAAACTACAGAAAAACGTTATCTCTTATCGCTAAACATGTCCTGGCTTCGGATCAAAGACTGAAAGCACGTTCAAACACAATATGCGCTCCGTAGCGATTGTGCTCGGCCCCAGCCTATTTTGAGTTTTTCAATGGCCTGTAAATATGGTCGCATCAAATTGCGTTCCGAGGACCCTTTGGTCACACATCGAGGCGGTCATTGACATTAACCACTGCCTCTTTACTCGGATTTGTTCACCAAATCTACGGCAAGCTTAGTTTTCTAGGCACCAATGTAACACTTTTAACTGTGCTGTCAAATTTTAATCGATCTCAAGATCACTATCACGACTAAACCTTAATTTCAGAATGAACCGTCACTTAGCCTTTGTCTAACCTCCTCACGTTTGATATCCTAACCTATCTAATTTGAACTTAAGAAACCGACTAGGCAAAGAGAGACAGATTTATGGCTAACGAAAAAAAATCCATCGAAGAGC
This sequence comes from uncultured Burkholderiales bacterium, assembly GCA_965661885.1. Classification (GTDB taxonomy): domain Bacteria; phylum Pseudomonadota; class Gammaproteobacteria; order Burkholderiales; family Eutrophovitaceae; genus Eutrophovita. The sequence goes on from CBFIFN010000061.1 coordinate 6,646, forward strand.
TTGTAATGGACCCAACAGAATTATTCCGTGAGGAGAGCATAACTGACCGGAAAGTTGGAACAATCAGAGTTTTAACTCCAATCAGTACCGATGGCAAACAGGACCCGAATCGGCAGACGGTTTACGCGGGGGAAACACAAATTATGACGCCGATGGGGGCCTTACCAATTGCCTTTCAAATTGAGGCGGACTCTTTGGCAACCGCCGTTGAGCGTTACGGTGATGCGGGTAAAGCCGCTGTTGAAAAAGCGGTGAAAGAGCTTCAAGAAATGAGAAGAGAGCAAGCGTCTTCTATAGTGCTGCCTGGCGGCGCACAGGGCGGCATGTCAGGTGGTGGGCCTGGAGGCGGTTTAACGATGCCATAAGCGCATTCACCCTTTTAAGACGATCCATCCGAAACAGCATGGGACTGCATCAGAGCATCAATTTCAGCTTCGTTGTAGGAAAGCTCTCTTAACACCTCCCGTGTATGCTGACCCAGTGTAGGGGCAGGTGTGACCCTATCTGGCGTTGAATGAGACCAATTGCTTGGTGTTTTCGTCGCATACAAGCTGCCCTCAGTAGGGTGCTCCTCATTAATAAAAAATCCGGTCTCCCGTAAATGCTCATCAGACATCAAATCATCGACGGCATTCATCCTTGCCACCGGCACGTCAACACTTTCAAAAAACGTCAACCAATAGTCAGTGGTGTCCTTTTTGATGATTTCTGACAACAAATCGTATATCTCACCAATATTTTCTGCTCTCGCCGGGTGCGATATAAACTTAGGATCCTTCATCATTTCAGGCTGATTCATAGCAGACCAAAATCTAGTCCATTGAGCTTCGTTATAAACTAAAGCACAAATAAAGCCATTTTTTGTTTCATATACTCTTCGATGTTTTAATCGCTCATAGCCAGAGGGACCAATGGGTGGATTGAAACTTAAACCAGCCATGTGATCACCCAACACAAAATGTGAAATCGTCTCAAACATGGGGATTTCTATCGATTGGCCTCGCCCCGACTTTTCCCTTTGATAGAGCGCGGAGGTCACCGCATAAACCGCGTGAAGCCCGGTAACTCGATCAGCGAAATTAAGAGGTACGTATCTCGGCGCTTCTTTTCCACCTTTGGACACGAGCCAAGGCACCCCCGTGCCGCCTTGAATTAAGTCGTCATATGCGGCCTTCCCGGCTCTAGGACCTCTCTCAGAGTAGCCATAAGCACCCAGATAAATAATCTTAGAGTTAAGCGCGCTCACCTCCTCGTAGGAAAGACCTAAACGGGCCATAGCTTGAGGCCTGACGTTATAAATTAACACGTCGCTACGTTTTATCAGCTTCTTAATGACCTCAATTCCAGAGGGGTGTTTTAAATCAACCGCAACGCCTTTTTTTCCACGATTTAAATGGAGATGCAAATGCCCCATGTGTGGATTCGCCATTGGCCCAACATCCCGCATATTGTCCCCTTTCAGAGACTCAACTTTGGTTACTTCCGCACCCAATTCAGCCA
>CBFIFN010000062.1:0-7738 GCA_965661885.1 uncultured Burkholderiales bacterium
CAAATAGTGGAGTGTCTGCATTTTGAGTTCATAGGCGTTAAGGGTTAATTGATATGCGAGTTGGGTTTATTGGGTGGAGGGGGATGGTTGGGTCAGTTCTGATGCAAAGAATGTTTGCGGAAGGCGACTTTAAAAATATAAATGCCGTATTTTTCAGTACATCTCAAAAGGGGAAGTCAATTACAACGTTAGCCGGCGAACAGGTTGTTTTGCAGGATGCGAATAACGAAAGTCAACTGTCAGCAATGGACGTAATCATTTCGTGCCAAGGCGGTGATTACACGAAACGGGTCCATGGACCTTTAAGAAAATCAGGATGGTCGGGTTACTGGGTTGATGCGGCTTCGACGCTGAGGATGAACACTGACTCTGTAATTGTTCTGGACCCGATAAACGTTGAAAATATCTCTAACGCTTTAGATGATGGAATAAAAGATTACGTGGGTGGAAATTGTACGACGAGCCTGATGATGCTTGCATTGCATGGCCTATTGCGTGAGGGTTTAGTTGAGTGGGTTTCTGCGATGACCTACCAAGCGGCGTCAGGTGCGGGAGCGCAAAATATGCGTGAATTAATTCAGCAAATGGGGTCAATTCATGAGGCTGCTGAAAGTAAATTGTCTTGCGAATCTGCAGAAATATTGGATATTGATTCGCTTGTCCTTGAGCGCATGAAGTCGCAAGAATTCCCGATCCAAAATTTTGGCGCGCCCCTGGCGGGAAGTTTGATCCCATGGATAGATGCTGACTTGGGCAATGGACAAAGTCGTGAGGAATGGAAAGCGCAGGCGGAGACAAACAAAATTCTAGGAAGGGAGGAGAGTCCTATTGCCGTTGAGGGTATTTGCGTGAGGGTTGGAGCGATGAGATGTCATAGCCAAGCATTAACTTTCAAGTTGTCGGACTCCATATCCGTGTCTGAAATTGAGAAACTAGTGGATGGAGCCAACGAGTGGGCTACAGTCGTGCCAAATGAAAAAGCTCCTTCGATCTCTATGTTGTCACCCACGAACGTCACGCAGACGCTGAGTATTCCTGTTGGCCGTATAAGAAAGTTAAATATTCCTGACAATGTTTACTCAGCATTTACGGTGGGAGATCAACTTTTATGGGGAGCGGCTGAGCCGCTCAGGAGAATGCTATGCATCTTGATACAGCGAGATCAATGACCATGGTTCATGGTATTCTGTTTGTCGAGGTCTATTCATGACCGGAGGGTGTGATGAACTTTCGTAAAAAAATTAACCAGGTTTGCTGGATTTTTGTGTGCTTAGGTTGCGTCTTTTTAGGTTCGACCGCCCAAGCGGCACGATTGGGCGCCTTGAGCGTAGATTCAGCTCTTGGGCAGCCTCTCTCGGCATCGATAAAGGTATTTGAGGCGAGAGACTTAACGGAGCAGATGGTCGTAATTTCTATGGCCTCGCCTTCTTCTTACGATGCGCTTGGTTTAATTTATAACGACCTTATCTCAAGAATTGTTTTGCGATATGAAAATGCTGCGCAAGGTCCAATCGTTTATCTGTCAACCGTTACTCCAGTAAATGAGGTGGTTATAGACCTTCATGTGGAATTGGTGACCTCTTCTCAAACGACCAGTAAGACCTTTGTCGCATTTCTAGACCCACCATTACTCATTGATGAGGCGTTTTCTATCCCGGATGCTGACGATAGTATATTGAATTTAGATGCTGTGACTCCTGAAACTGGTACCGATTTAGAAAATGTTATTTCTGAGATTCAAGTCGATGCTATTGATGATAGAGCTAGGTTAGCCAATCCTGAGATAACGGCTGAACCTCAAATAGTTGACTTCGAAAACGGTGAACCAGATTCATCCTTGTCTGTTGCAGAAATGAACACGGTAAGATCTACACAACTTTTGGTACGCTCGGGTGATACATTGTCGAAGATCGGACGAAGAGAGCAACTATCTGGTTTTTCCTTAGAGCAAATGCTCGTAGGTATTTTCCGTAAAAACAGAGAAGCGTTTGTTGCGGAAAATATGAATCGTCTACGCGCTGGAAAGATAATCCGTTTGCCGTTAGAAAGTGAGTTAGCAACCATTTCTGCCAGCGAGGCAAGTGAGGAAGTCCGTATTCACATCGCTGACTGGGAGGCATACAGGGACGGTTTGGCTGCGAAGGCAGCCACTGATGGGCCAAGCAAAGCCGATTCGGTTGGTCGCAGCTCATCGGGTCGGGTTGGTGATGGTTCAAACAACGTGACTGTGGGCGAGAAAATAAAGAGCACCCATGTTGTTGAAATTTCTAGTGGAAAAGGGGCGGAAAACGGCGATGTGAACGGTTTGGAAGCGCGGCTGCTTGCCACCGAAAAGGCGCTCGCGGAACAGAAAAAGCGAGCAGATGATCTTGAGCGAATTATTGCTGATTTAAAAGTCTTATCGCAGACTCGGCAGGAAATGACTAACGTCTCCGGTGATGAGGATTCCCGCGGAGAGGTGGCAATATCAGGTTCTACAGTCCGTCAAAATTTGGATACATCTTGGCAGGCCCGAATCATTGAATTGGTGTTGTCGCAGCCGCTTTACTTGCTATTACCAGTCATCCTACTTTTCGTTATTGGACTATGGGTTTCAAAAAAATTGAGTAGGATTGAGACTAAAGAGGAACAATATGGTACGCGAGAGCCAATCGATCCCGCCGGTAACCCTCCGGTCGTCCAATCTGGGCGCGCCCAGATGATCGAAGACCCGATTGAGGACGCCGATATCTTTCTTGCCTATGGTCGATATCAACAGGCTAGGAATATTCTTACAGAATGCCTTATTGCCGAACCTGATAACCTTGACGTCTTGCTCAAACTAGCTGAGGTCTACTCGAAGCAAAGCGACCCAATCTCTTTTGAGGGGGTGGCTCAGACTGTTTCCAGAATTACTGGCCAAACAGGCGCGTATTGGGAGAGATTCGTAGCGCTTGGATACTTAGTTGACCCAAACGACGTGCGATATGCTGACGGAAAATTTGCAGAGCGCGGACAGACAGCTCAAAATCAGGTCGACTTATCGTCAATCGATCTGAACCTTGGTGATTCGCCTACAAAAAACTAGAATTAAGTATTTCTATAGGACGCGCAGTTTTGCACTGTGGCTGTGGGTTATTAGTCATATTAGGTTTCGGGCAGCGCTAAAAATCCTTTAAGAGGAAATGAGGTCATCGTGAGATTAGTTCTGGGTGTTGAGTATGACGGTTCATCATTTTGCGGTTGGCAAATACAGCCCAATGCCCCGACGGTTCAAGGCGAAATTGAAAAAGGATTAGGTCAAATAGCTGCAGAGCCGATAAGAGTGTTCTGTGCGGGACGGACGGACACCGGCGTCCATGCTGCTCATCAAGTTGTTCACTTTGAGACGGGGTCGTCGAGGCCCCTTACTGCCTGGGTGCGGGGAGTAAACGCGTTAATATCCAGGGACATTTCGGTTCTTTGGGCGGTTGAAGTCTGTGATGAATTCCATGCTAGATACTCTGCTAGGCGGCGAACGTATCGCTATTTATTAATGAATAGAGATCAACGACCCGGGCTGCTTAAAGACAAAGTCGGCTGGTACCACAAGGCGTTGAACATTGACTCAATGATTTCTGCTGCGCGTTTTTTACTGGGTCGACATGATTTTTCCTCATTTCGGTCGTCCGAGTGTCAGGCTAAGAGTCCTATCAGAACCGTTGATTCACTTGAAATAAAGGAGGATGCAGGTCTTATCATTTTTGACATTACGGCGAACGCATTTCTCCATCACATGGTCCGAAATATTATTGGAGCCTTGGTATATATTGGGGCAGGGAAGCAGCGAGCAGAGTGGATGAAAGAGCTACTAGAGGCTCGAAACCGTAATATGGCAGCCCCAACATTCGATCCTAATGGACTATACTTGACGTCGGTAGAGTATGACGCAAAGTGGGACCTTCCTGAAGCGTCTGTTTTTTCTGTTCCAAGTGGCCGTATTACATCCACCTCAACCTAGAGCCGGTTTGTGAAAATGAAGAATGAAATTACGTCAATTAAAATTTGTGGTTTGACTGCTGTTGAGAATGCACTTTCGGTAGCCCGACTAGGTGTTGATGCAATCGGATTGGTTTTTTATGCTGAAAGCCCACGATGTGTTACCAATAAGGTAGCTCAGGAGATCGTTAATGAACTCCCTCCTTTTGTTTCTAAGGTTGGTCTTTTTGTGGATCCCTCTAGGGAGCATGTACTCGAGACGTTAGAGTTAGTGGACTTAAATTTATTGCAATTTCATGGTGATGAAACGCCAGATTTTTGCGGGGGTTTTAGTAAGCCGTATCTAAAAGCGATAAGCGTTACCGATGGGATGGATTTGGTAGAATACAGTAAGACGTTTGGGGAAGCGTCTGGATTGTTGCTGGATACTTTTTCTGATGGGGCACGTGGAGGAACCGGAAAAGTTTTCGATTGGGGGTTAGTGCCGAAACAATTGAACCTGCCCATTGTTTTAGCTGGGGGTTTATCCCCCGATAATGTTTCGGTAGCGATTGACTCCGTTAGCCCTTGGGCAGTAGACGTTAGCAGCGGAGTAGAGCATGGACAAAAAGGGGTCAAAGACCTTGCGCTAGTGCAAGACTTTATTAATGAGGTAAAAAATGCAGATGCAAGAAAATTTAGAAAATTATAATTTCCCTGATAGCAGTGGTCATTTCGGACCTTACGGCGGTGTATTCGTGCCTGAGACGCTGATTCACGCGTTGGAGGATTTGAAAGATAACTATGAGAAGCTAAAGAATACCCCAAGCTTTATAGAGGAATTTCATAATGACTTGAAGTATTTTGTAGGTCGACCAAGTCCAGTTTATTACGCTAAACGCCTCACAGAAATGCTTGGGGGAGCCCAAATTTGGTTGAAACGTGAAGATCTAAACCATACTGGGGCACACAAAGTGAATAATACCGTTGGCCAAGCTCTTCTCGCTCGTCACATGGGTAAAAAACGAATTATTGCTGAAACCGGTGCTGGTCAGCATGGAGTCGCCTCGGCGACAGTAGCAGCTCGCTATGGAATGGATTGCGTTGTGTATATGGGTTCGGAGGATATTAAGCGTCAAGCTAGCAATGTGTACCGAATGCGTTTGCTTGGCGCCGAGGTTGTTCCAGTAGAAAGCGGATCCAAAACCCTTAAAGACGCGCTAAATGAAGCGATGCGTGATTGGGTGACAAATGTTGAAAATACCTTCTACATTATTGGAACAGTAGCAGGACCTCATCCCTACCCGATGATTGTTCGCGATTTCAATTCAGTGGTTGGAGACGAGTTAAAAATACAAATGCCTGAGTTGATTGGGCGTCAGCCTGATGCCGTTATTGCCTGTGTTGGTGGCGGATCTAACGCCTTGGGAGTGTTTCATCCGTATATAAAAGACACTGACGTCAGATTAATTGGTGTAGAAGCTGGTGGGTCTGGTGTGGATACCGGTAAGCATGCGGCACCGTTGGCTTCTGGTTCACCCGGAGTTCTTCACGGTAACCGCACGTATCTGATGCAGGACTCAAACGGACAAATAATTGAGACACATTCAATTTCAGCTGGATTAGATTATCCTGGTGTTGGTCCAGAACATTCTTGGCTAAAAGACATCGGTCGTGCTGAGTATGTTTCGGCAAATGATGATGAGGCGTTAGAGGCGTTTCATAAATTGACCAAAATTGAGGGAATCATGCCTGCGCTAGAAACGGCGCATGCGGTTGCGCACGCGATGAAAATAGCTCCTAAAATGAAGGTAGATCAGGTTCTATTGGTTAATCTTTCTGGTCGGGGAGATAAGGATATGGCGACGGTCGCAACGGCGTCGAATATCGGGCTTTAGTGTTATTTATCAACATCAAAAGATGTTTAATCGAGTTTTAAAATCAACATATGTCACGAATTAAAAAAAAGTTTGAAGAATTAAATGTCAGTGGACGTAAGGCGCTAATACCATTCATAACAGCGGGAGACCCTGATCTTTCAACAACGCTTAAATTGATGTTTGCACTTGTGGATAGTGGCTCTGACATTATTGAGCTCGGGATACCTTTTTCCGATCCAATTGCTGATGGACCGACAATTCAAAGGGCAAGTGAAAGGGCGCTAGCCGGCGAGACGAGTTTGAGTAAAGTGCTTGATTTGGTTAAAAATTTTCGTGAGAGTGACCAGGAAACCCCAGTTGTTTTAATGGGTTATGCAAACCCGATAGAAGCTTTGGGGGTTGATAGCTTTGTAAAACGAGCGGCTGAGGTTGGTGTAGACGGTGTTTTGGTTGTTGATTACCCTCCTGAGGAAAGCCGTGCTTTAAACGCCGCATTAAAGGAAAACCATATCGATTCGATCTTTTTATTGGCACCAACTTCCCTAGAGTCCCGGGTGGCAGATGTCGCGCTGTTAGCTACGGGTTACGTATATTACGTCTCATTAAAGGGGGTGACCGGTGCCGGTCACTTAGACTTGGATGATGTGGCTAGGCGAGTTGAGCAAATTAAGAATCACGTCAAAGTGCCGGTCGGGGTCGGTTTCGGTATCCGTGATGGCGATACAGCCAGAGCAGTCGCTAAACTTTCAGATGCTGTTGTGATCGGTAGTCGACTGGTAGAGGAGATAGAGAAATCTGACGTGAAGGCGATCGTCCCTAATGTTGAAAACTTTATTAAGTCCATACGCAGTGCTATCGATCAAAAATAACAATCGTACTCGGGAACATTAATTCAATGAGTTGGCTTCAAAAAATATTACCGCCAAAGATTAATACTTTTACCAGTACTAAGACTGTGCGTAAGGCTGTGCCTGAAGGTCTTTGGAGTAAATGTCCTAACTGTGAGGCTGTCCTTTATCAGGCGGAGTTGGAAGAAAGTTTGCAGGTATGCCCGAAATGCTCACACCATAGCCGTTTAAATGCGAGGCAGAGGTTGGACTTCATATTTGACGACGGGAAACGGTTGGACATTGGAGATTACGCTAAACCCATTGATTTTTTGAAGTTTGTCGATAGCAAAAAGTATAAGGAACGGCTTGTTGCCGCTCAAAAAAGTACTGATGAAACAGACGCAATAGTGGTTCAGCAAGGTACTATCAATGGAATATCGGCTGTATGCGCGGCGTTTGAGTTTTCATTTCTTGGCGGCTCTATGGGCTCTGTAGTTGGAGAACGCTTCGCAGCAGGCGTTAAGTATAGTTGTACAAAAAAAATACCTTTTATTTGCTTCTCGGCAAGTGGCGGCGCTCGTATGCAAGAGGGGTTAACCTCACTGATGCAAATGGCTAAAACCACCGCTGCATTGTCTCAGTTATCCGATCAAGGGCTACCCTTCATATCCGTATTAACCGATCCAACTATGGGCGGTGTGTCAGCAAGTTTTGCGATGATTGGGGATATTGTCATTGCTGAGCCTGGAGCATTAATTGGTTTTGCAGGGCCACGGGTCATCGAGCAAACTGTCCGACAAACGCTACCGGATGGATTTCAGCGCTCCGAGTTCCTTTTGGAGCACGGAGCGATAGATATGATTGTCGACCGCAGAGAGATGAAGGATCGCTTAGGTAAATTGCTCTCTTTGTTTACGCGGGTAAGAACAAATTGACCCTCAAACTTGAGACTGTTCCCAATAGACATTTACCTCTGATCAATTGAGTAAGTCTTTAGATGACTGGTTGTGTCATATCAATACGGCGCATCATAAAGAGGTTGACCTGACGTTAGATCGGCTTCGTGAGGTCATGAGAAACATGGCGCTTTAC
>CBFIFN010000063.1:0-7726 GCA_965661885.1 uncultured Burkholderiales bacterium
CCGATACCGCAATTAAACACTCTTAGCATTTCATTGCTATCGATATTTCCATTTTCTTGTAACCAAGCAAACAACTCACTGCGGGGCCAGGAGCGAGGATCAATTTCAGCGACAAGGTTTTTGGGAAGTATTCGCGGAATATTCTCTACTAGTCCGCCTCCGGTAATGTGAGCAAGACCCTTTACAGCTCCGGTTTTAATTACATTTAATAAGGACCGAACATAGATGCGCGTGGGCTCTATTAAGAGATCACCTAACTTTTCTCCGCCCACTAGGTCGTCTAGTTTGGCCTCTGATTGTGCGATTACTTTCCGGATTAAGGAGTACCCATTTGAATGCGCACCACTGCTCCCAAGGCCCAAAATGACGTTACCCTTAGAAATCTCAGATCCTGAGATCAAACTTTCTTTTTCTACAGCGCCCACAGCGAAACCAGCTAAATCGTATTCCTCACCTGCGTACATTCCTGGCATTTCTGCTGTCTCACCACCAATGAGGGCACACCCTGCTTGCTCACATCCTTTAGCTATTCCCGACACCACGTCAGTAGCTATCGAGACATCGAGTTTTCCGCAAGAGAAATAATCGAGAAAGAATAACGGCTCAGCACCTTGGACTAGTATATCGTTGACACTCATCGCAACGAGGTCGATTCCAATCGTATCGTGTTTGTTGAGCTCTGTAGCTAGCTTCAACTTGGTTCCTACGCCATCTGTCCCTGTGACAAGAATTGGGCTTTTATAATGCTCCGGGATCTGAAATAAAGCTCCGAAGCCACCGATACCGCCCAATAATCCGTCCCGACGGGTCTTAGCTGCGAGCGGCTTGATGTTTTCAACAAGTTGCTCACCAGCATCTATGTCGACGCCAGCTTTTTTGTACGAGAGTTTTTCTTTTGTCACGGTCGGTTACTCGCTTCAGTCGTAGCCCTTCGAACGTATTTTTTCGGGACTTTATTTTCGTTAACATGACAATAAATCAGGTTTCACTCAGACCCTGATAGAATTCTCATTATCTAAATTGAATTTTACCTAAAGTCACAGTGGTTTTCTGTGTTTTTTGTTGTTTTTCGTGAAATTAGGATGCTTTCGCCAACTCAAGTTAACCCTGTTAGTTGCCACCAATGAAATGACCAATGCATCAACTAGCTTTTCAACTTAAATCAGCTCCACAGCCTACTCTAGAAAATTTCATAGTCGGCCAGAACCGTGAGTTATTGTCGACTATCGGGCGATTTCTTTGTGGAGACCAAAACACGAGATTTATATATCTTTGGGGCTCATCAGGGGCTGGTAAAACACATTTGATGAGAGCCAGTGGCGCCGCAATGACTGCCGAAGGTTGCCACGTGTGTTACGACTTAAAACCAGATGACGTTCCCACTTTTGACGCAAGCACGTGTTTTTGTATCGATAACGTCGATGACTTAGGGCATCACGAACAAATTACTTTTTTCAACACATACAACAAACTGAGAGATTGTGGTGGTCGCATGCTCGTTGTTGGACAACAACCTTTATCTAACCTCTCGCTCAGGGCCGATGTGCTCACTCGATTAAGCTGGGAGCTTGTCTACCAAGTGTTCCCGCTGGATGATAAGCAAAAAACTCAGGCTATGGTGGAATATGCGAAATTATGCGGTTTCGATGTGCCCAAAGAGGTTATTGCTTTTATTTTAGCTCGCTATCCACGTGACCTCCCTGGGCTTCTAGCATTATTGGGTGGTTTGGATCGATATTCCTTGGAGCTAAAGAGAGGAATTACGATTCCCTTAATCAAATCATTTTTAGATTTGAAAGATTGAAATACTTCATTTACGTATTCAGTTAATTTTTTTATTGAAGGTGTAACGATGAAACTGGTGCTTTTTGACCTTGACAATACTTTACTTGATGGTGACAGTGACTATGAATGGGCGCAGTTTCTAATCGAGAAAGGCGTCATAAGTCGACAAAAATACGAACGGCGTAATAAAGAGTTCTTGGAGGCTTATGAGGCGGGATCCCTGGATATTAATCAATTTTTAGATTTTCAGCTCAAACCATTGAGTGAGCATTCTCGTAATCAATTGGACGCTTGGCATGATGAATTTATGCATTTAAAAATAAACCCTATGATTTCAAACGCCGCACGTCAATTAGTGCTCCAGTTCAAAAATGAGTTGATTGCGATCGTGACCGCGACAAATTCTTTTATTACTGGCCCTATAGCTCGTGAGTTTGGTATTGAGCATCTTATAGCTACGGAGTTAGAAGAGCAGGGTGGTGAATTCACTGGTCGCAGCGTCGGCGCGCCCTCTTTTAAAAATGGAAAAGTGGTTCGGGTTAACGCTTGGCTAAATGATATGGGTTTGTCTTTTAATGAGTTCGAAGAGACTCTATTTTTTAGCGATTCGATTAATGACTTACCATTACTTGAGATTGTCCAAAAACCCGTTGCGGTCAATCCAGACGCCAAGTTGTTAGCATACGCAACGACAAATAAGTGGGATATCCTTCATCTGCATTCGCGTAAAAAATAATAAAAAATGTTTTTCGAAAAGCGTTTAGCTTTTATATGGGTTGTAGGCTTGAGTATGTCAATTTCAGCCCTGTGCATCTGTTTCGGGAGCGTCTCAATTCCCGTGAAAACAATTTTTGAAAGCCTTTATTCCGGTGAGGGAGTGCACTGGACAGTGATCACACAACTCAGATTTCCGAGAATTATTGTGGCTTTTGTGTCCGGTGGATTATTAGCGATGGCAGGTTGTTTGCTTCAAACATTGTTACGTAATCCACTTGCTGATCCGTATATTTTTGGAATCTCTAGTGGCGCCTCGTTAGGTGTTCTGGGTTCGCTAATTGTTTTGGGGCCAGCCTTTTCGATTATTTTTGGTTTTCTTGGAGCTGGGTTTGTCATTGTGTTGGTTGCCTATATTGCTCACAGGGGTGCTGACTGGAATCCGTACCGATTAATTTTGACCGGCGTAATGGTGTCGGCGGGTCTGAATGCACTAATTAGTTTAATCCTTATTTTGTCACCACCAACGATGATGAAGGGTATGATTTTTTGGATGATGGGTGATCTGACTTATGCTGAGCCGCGAGTTTGGACTGGTTTCTTAGCCTTATTAATAGTTATGTTTAGTATCGTGTTTGGACGAGCTCTAGACGCCATGTCACTGGGCTCTGAGCGTGCTTTAGCGATCGGCGTTTCTGTGAAAAAGCTCGAATATTTTATTTACTTTTTGGCGTCGCTGGCCGCGGTAGCGGTAGTAGTTGAGGGTGGTGCTATTGGGTTTGTAGGTCTAGTCGTCCCGCACATGATTCGAATGACCGGTACGTGGCGCCATAAATATTTAGTGCCGATGTCGGCTTTTGTTGGCGGCACAATGGTCGTCGTCGCTGATACTTTAGCTCGCTCATTGTGGGCGCCCACGCAATTACCGGTCGGTGTTATGACCGCCATGATAGGTGTTCCAATATTGATTTTCTTATTAAATCAACGTAACTATGCTCGAGGTTAAAAACGTAAACATTGACATTGGCAACCGCGTCGTGGTCAGCGGCGTAACCGTGAACGTAGAGCTAGGTCAGAGTTGGGCAATCATGGGTGCGAACGGTGCCGGGAAGTCGTCGTTGTTGAGGGTCTTTGCCGGTATTAATAAACCGTCGAACGGAGATGTTTTATTCGACGGAAAATCAATACATGACTTTCCAAAGAAATCATTAGCGCAGAAAATAGGTTTACTACCGCAGTTTGAAGAGCATGATTATTGGGGTAACGTCGAGGAATACGTGGGATTAGGTGGCTTTTCACGATCAATCGGCCTATGGGATAAATCCGATGAGGACCGAGTCATCATTCAAGAAGCCCTTGAGCTATTTGAGATGCAAAATTTGAGAGATCGTGATTATCGTAGCTTGTCTGGCGGTGAGCGTCAGCGGGCAAGGCTGGCGAGTTTAACGGTGCAAGACCCAAAACTATTTCTTTGGGATGAGCCTCTCGAAAATTTGGATTATTCCGGAAGAGCAAAATTATTGTCGTGGGTAGCTGGGGTGACGAAGACAGCTGAAAAAGCCTCGATGATGGTGATGCACGACATAAACTTAGCAAATCGTTTTTTTACGCACTCTTTAATGATATTTGAAGATGGAACATGTCTTTCTGGAACTTCTGAGGCCATACTGAATGTGGAAAATCTTGAGGCTCTTTATCGGATAGAGTTTGATCAAGTCATAAGCCAAGACGGAAGGCTGTTTTTGCCGAGATTTAGATGAGGTCTAAGTTATAATTCAGCGGTCAAGTTAAATGAGCGAGACTGCTGAGAAGTGCATATGAATCAATGATAAAGAAATTAATTGGTAAGTTGATGGGGCATCAACCCGATAGGCCCAGCAATCTGAGACGGATTGCGATTGAGGAACACCGTATAGACGCTGACAGATTTAGTGCATGCGCATTACGAACTATTTCGACACTACACGATAGTGGTTTTGATGCTTATGTTGTTGGGGGTGCTGTCAGAGATTTACTGTTGGAATTCACGCCCAAAGACTTCGACATTGTCACTGACGCAACGCCGGAACAAGTCCGGCGTGTTTTTAGAAACTCAAGAATCATTGGTCGTCGCTTTAGATTGGTCCATGTGTTTTGTGGCCGAGACATGGTTGAAGTGTCAACTTTTCGTGCTCCGCAAGAGACTGCAGGCTCACAGGATCGAAAGGGCCGTTTACTGCGCGACAATACTTTCGGCTCAATCACTGATGATGCAATTCGAAGGGATTTTACGGTGAATGCGCTTTTCTATGATATCCGGACGAAGGACGTGCTTGACTTTTGTGATGGTTACTCCGACACGCAAGGCCGAATTCTCAGGGTTATTGGAACTCCGGTACAGAGGTTTCGAGAGGATCCCGTCCGCATGCTTCGGGCTGTCAGGCTCTCAGAAAAGCTTAATTTAAGTATTGATTTAAAGACTCAATCCCCTTTCAAAAAACAAGCGCGGTTACTTGGGGATGTTCCTACCGCTAGGCTTTATGATGAATTTTTAAAGCTTATCAAAACCGGTTCCTCAGCTTCGGCGATAGAAAAGATTGTCACCTACGGATTCCACATATCGATTTTCAAAAAATTAGGAAAAATTAAAGAGAAATCTAAAGAAGGGGAGCTACTGAGACTTGTGTTTAAAAAGACCGACGAGCGCATTAATAGTGGAAAATCTATATCCCCGGCTTTTTTGTTTGCGGCTCTTTTATGGTCTGAGGTAAGTGAGAAATGGAAGTACTCAGAGGGTGACTCAAAGTATATGGGGAGACTAGTGAGAGTTATTGATGAGGTGTGTGATGATTTGAGTCAAACGTTTATTCCGAGACGACTCGTGGCGGATATTCGAGATATTTGGTATCTCCAAGGCCGATTGATTGGCCGCGCGGGAAAAAAACCTATTCATACGCTCCGTCACAGAAGGTTTCGTGCTGGTTACGATTTTTTGGAATTGAGGGGTTTTGCCGGAGAAGTGCCTGAAGCGTTAGTGCAATGGTGGCGTCAGTTTCAGGAAGTAAATGAGGACGCAAGGGCTTCGTGGATAGAGCGAGAAAATGAGCTAAAACCGACGACTAAAAAACGTGTGCGACGAAGATCACGTAAAAAAACAAGTGAAGGGGCGATTAAAACTTCATGATAGAAGAGAGTATGCGCGAGATGGCGTTCATCGGCTTAGGGTCAAATATGGGGGATCCTGCTGAAAACTTGCGTTCAGCAATTAAAAGGATCAATTGTTCACCCGACATCAATGTGATCTCCAACTCATCTTTATATCGTTCGTCACCAGTTGGTATCATTGATCAGCCAGACTTTGTCAATGCAGTTTGTAAGGTCTCGTCTTCGATCGGACCCGAGTCTTTACTCAAACTTTTGCTGAGTATAGAAGTTGAGTTCGGAAGAGTAAGGAGTGTCCGTAATGGACCCAGGGTTCTTGATTTGGACGTCTTATTATTTGGAGACATTCGATATTCATCGTACGATGTTGACATACCGCACCCCCGTATGTTCGACAGAGTTTTTGTGTTGAAGCCACTGTTAGAAATTGCTCCGGATTTGCTCGAGCGTAGGTCTTTTAATTCAGCCTTCTCGAACGATCTCTTGCAGGATAATTCTGCCTCTAAAATATAGAGGAGTTAAATCTAAATTAAAGCTTTCTTGTAAAACAGAAAAATATTTCATAACAGAGATATAATTCCGGACGAGTTAAAGTGAGGTCGAAAAAGCCGGACAATTAATCCAACCAGAATCTTCAGATTGGTTGTCACAGATCCATTGACGTAGGGTAAATCTTTGAGGGAGTTAGGATGGCAAAAGTAACGAGTGCTATGTTACAAAAAATGCGCTTAGACAAAGATCCAGTGACCATGTTGACATGCACGGACGCAAGTTTCGCGGGCATGCTTGATGAGGCTGAGGTTGATATGTTTCTAATTGGCGACTCTCTCGGTATGGTTATCCAAGGCGACAACTCGACCCTTGGCGTCACAATGGGCGATATGGTCTACCATACGCGATGCGTTGCGAAAGCTACGAACCGAGCGTTAATAGTCGGGGATTTGCCGTTTGGAAGCTACCAAAAAAGCCCTGAGCAGGCGATTGAAAATGCAATCGAGTTAATGGCCGCCGGTGCGCAGATGGTGAAGCTTGAGGGCGGGGTTGTCATGTCGGCTACGGTTCGTTTCTTGGTGGATCGTGGCATCCCTGTTTGTGGCCATATTGGGTTGACTCCTCAATCTGTTCACGCCTTGGGCGGTTTCAAAGTTCAGGGTAAAAGCGAAGAAGCGATCAATGATCTGATAGCTGCAGCAAAAGCTCTTGAACAATCCGGTGCATCCGCAATAGTGCTTGAGTTAGTTCCGAATGACGTCGGCAGACGGGTAACCGAGTCGATTAACATTCCGGTGATCGGAATTGGCGCCGGCCCGTACTGTTCGGGCCAAGTCTTGAATTTGTATGACATGTTGGATATTTATCAGGGACGCAAACCCAAGTTCGTCAAAAACTTTATGGCAGATTCATCATCCATATTAGATGCCGTGAAAGCTTACGTTACTGAAGTTAAGGCAGGAACTTTTCCTGGTCCTGAACATTGTTTTTAGCGGGGTCTTGGTTCTGATGTTTTTAGTGAGAATTTAAAGGGTAGTGTAATGGAAGTGATTAGAACAATATTTGATTTGCGTAGACGCTTATCAACCGAGAGCGAAACGTGTTGTGTCCCAACAATGGGAAATATCCATGATGGCCATTTAAGCTTGGTAAAAATTGGTAAAGAGCGAGCGCCGACTGTCATTACCACTATATTCGTGAATCGACTTCAATTTAGCCAAAGTGATGATTTTGCGCACTATCCAAGAACCTTTGATGATGACTGCGAAAAGTTAGCAGTCGCAGGTAATGACATCGTTTTTTGCCCTGATGAAGATCAGATGTACCCAGAGCCTCAGTTATTTTTTATCGATCCCCCCAAAGTTGCGAAACGTCTAGAAGGAAGATTTCGACCCGGACATTTTCGAGGAGTATGCACGGTTGTAACCAAGTTGTTCAATGTTGTTCAGCCACAACATGCTGTGTTTGGAAAAAAAGATTATCAGCAACTTGCAATAATCCGTGAATTAACGGAGCAGTTAGCTCTGCCGATAAATATCGTGTCGGCTGAAACAGTCCGGGCGGAGGACGGCCTGGCCTTGTCTTCGAGAAATCG
>CBFIFN010000064.1:0-7686 GCA_965661885.1 uncultured Burkholderiales bacterium
CAACGCTGTTAATGACGAGACTGGTGAACACCTATGGTCATTCAACGTTGGTACTGGTATCCACGGTAACCCAACCACATACACCTCCGAAGGCAAGCAGTACGTTGCTATCGTCTACGGTGCTGGTGGTGGTGGTATCTGGCCTCTGTACTATGCAAACTTCCTTAAGACACACACCAAAGGTGGTGGCTTAATGGTCTTCGCGGTTAACTAATATTAACTGCGCAGACGCTACTGAGAAGTAGTTGTTAGAGCTAAACAGGGGAGGGCTTTTTAGCCCTCCCTTGTTTTTATGGGTTTACTTATAAAAAGCAATATATTGATTGTTGATCGAAAATTATGCGGAATTGTCCGTAAATATTAATTAAGTGGAAGTGGTGCTAGCGGCGGAGGAAAGAACTTATCCTCTTCAATGTTTATATCGTTTCCGGGAGATAGCTTTGTTAAATAAATGGTTTCATGTTTTTGTAGGAATTATATTCAGTGCTCTAGCGTTGACGGGTTCAGCAAATGAGGCACAAAATACTCTAGATAAAATTAAAGAGCGTGGGAAGATGACGGTCTGCGCGGACCCTTACTCATACCCGTACTCGGTTAAAAATGTGACCCCACCTGGGTTTGATGTGGAAATAATGGGTGAGTTAGCTCGTCTCGGCGGATTCGAACTTGAAATGTATTGGGCTGATACAGGCACCAGAGGCGGGATGTCACGAGCACTTCGAAACTCGATGTTGAAGGGACGTTGCCATTTGTTCGCTGGCGTTGGTGACAACGGGGATGATGATGTTTTGATGGGACAAATGAAATTTACCCAAGCGTACATGTCCGTTGGGTATGTGATGGTTACTCAAAATCAGGCTTCTGACATGACCATAAAAGAGATTATTGATGCAGGAATGCCGATTGGCGTGCAGATGTCAACGCCAATGGACGACTGGTTGCATACCCGTGGCATTAAACGAGCCTTACAAGCGGATAATGCAAGAGTTATGAGGGATATGGTCAGAGGTGATACCGATGTTGCTATTGTGTTCTCGCATGCTCCTTCCCAGGCAAAACGTGTTCA
This sequence comes from uncultured Burkholderiales bacterium, assembly GCA_965661885.1. Classification (GTDB taxonomy): domain Bacteria; phylum Pseudomonadota; class Gammaproteobacteria; order Burkholderiales; family Eutrophovitaceae; genus Eutrophovita. The sequence goes on from CBFIFN010000064.1 coordinate 1,067, forward strand.
TCCAGAAGCAACTTTCAAGCTATCCGAGAACTATAGTGCAGCTGCGTTGTACGCGGCGCTTGATGAGGAGTATATTGCTGAGGGACTGGGTCAACAGTTGTGGGATCTAAAGTTTGTTGTTCGGAAACAAGACCGAACATTTCTTGATTTCATCAATAAGGGTATTGAGACATTAACCGAAAACGGTACAATAGCTAAGTTGGTTGAGAAGTATGATGTTCCGTATTTTCCGCCATTGGAAGACTAGGAACACAAGTAGTGAATCATTTAAGCGGGGAGGCAATTAGTAATGTTTAGTATCTCATTTTTACCACTCTTTCGGCGCATTGAAGTCGCGACTGTTGCGTTACTCACAGTCGGACTTTTAGCGAGCATGAATGTAGGAAACGTACATGCACAAGAGTCAACCTTGGCAGATCAAACGTTAACTCAGGAGTGCATCGAACAAGCTTACTCAGGTGCTATGCACCAAAGCAGCGATGCTGACTTAGCATTGGAGGTTGAGAAAGACTGCTTGGTACAAAACGGACGTCAGTGGTACGACCGACGATGTTCATTTTGTCATGGTGGCGAGGGGCGAGGAGGAAAAGGTCCATGTTTAACATGTGGAAAATTTGCTTACTCTGCTAACAGCAATATGGCGATTCTCACTACCATCTCTGTTGGGATAACCAACAAAAGCGTAGGTGGAGCAATGGGCGCGTTTGGTACGACGATCTCAGGGATGGATATTCTCTCGATTGTGGCTTACATGCGATCAGAGGAATTGCGACGAATAGCGTTAGGAGAAATCAAAGATTCTTCCATCAAAGAAGAGGCGATGGTTTTTCCAGATTAAGTTGAAAGCAGTATCTTAGAAAAACCGGCTTGTAGCCGGTTTTTTTATTGCTGACCGGTGCTACCAAATCCGCCAGAACCCCGGGAGCTCTGATCGAAGTCGTCTACGAGGTTAAATGTGACTTGGGCGACCGGTACTATAACTAGTTGTGCAATACGATCCATTGGGACAATGGTAAACGCCTCGTCGCTCCTATTCCAAACGGAAACCATCAGTTGACCTTGGTAATCGGAGTCTATTAGGCCTACTAAATTACCTAGGACGATCCCATGTTTATGTCCAAGGCCTGAGCGAGGAAGAATCACGGCGGCATACCCCGGATCTTTTATATTAATAGCTATGCCGGTCGGAACTAAGGTTGTTTGTCCCGGAATAACAGTGGTTTCTTTATTAAGGCAAGCACGCAGATCTAGCCCGGCGGAACCGGGTGTAGAGTATTCGGGTAAATGGTTTTTTATTTTTTCGTCAATGATTTTAATATCTAAGCATTTCATTTTTATAATTATTTAAGGCTATTAAGTGAGACTGCTAATGTGGTCAATAAGCATTCTAGCTTGACTGAGCTTGCTGCTCGGCGGAAGAGTTTTTGATCCATCATCATCGATCAAAATTAAAGAATTAATGTCACTATTCAGCGCCTCCGTAACGAGGTTGGCAGCAATCAATGGGATGCCTTTTTCAAGTCGTTTTTTACGAGCGTAATTCTCAACGTCTGTGCTCTCCGCTGCGAATCCAACACAAAACGGAGCGTTTTCGCGCTCCGCCACTGTTTTTAGAATGTCTGGTGTCTCATTAAATTCAATATTCAGTTTCTGCTCGGTTTTTTTGATTTTATGTTCACTTGGATTCTTAACACTGAAGTCGGCTACTGCAGCCACCGAGATAAAAATGTCAGCATGGTCTACTTCGTTAAGTACTGCATCCATCATGTTTTGAGCTGAGACTGCCGAAGTCAAGCGAACTCCGGGTGGAGCAATTAAGTTTGTTTTGCCTGAAATTAATGACACATTTGCCCCGGCGTCATGAGCGGCTTGCGCCACTGCGTAGCCCATCTTACCCGAGCTGGCATTTGTTATTCCACGGACTGCATCTATTGCTTCATACGTCGGTCCCGCTGTTACAAGGACATTTTTTCCCTGCAGTATTTTCGGTTGAAACCATGAGAGAAGCTCACTCACAATGACCTCTGGCTCACGCATGCGACCGAGCCCTTGCTCACCACATGCCTGCTCACCGCTATCAGGTCCAATTAAATCAATTCCGTCCTCTTGTAAGGAACGTATGTTTCTCTGGGTTGACGGGTTTTCCCACATCTGCTTATTCATGGCTGGAGCGACAATGAGTGAGCAGTCCCTTGCAAGGCACAGCGTACTAAGGAGGTCGTCTGCGCGACCTATTGCAATCTTAGCTATAAAATCAGCTGTGGCTGGCGCGATAAGGATTAAGTCGCAGTCTCTGGACAACTCTATATGAGGCATGCCATTCGAGATGGTTTGGTCCCACATTGAGGTATAAACGGGATTACCGCTCAGTGCCTGTAACGTGACAGCCGAAATAAACTCCCCCCCCGAACTGGTCATAACGATTCGGATGTCAGCACCCTTTTTCTTAAGCAGTCTGACTAGTTCCGCAGCTTTGTATGCCGCTATTCCACCTGTAATCCCTAAGAGAATCCGTTTGCCGTTCAGCTCGTTCATTTTAGTTTGTACTAAGCAAGCACCATAAAATCAAAGACATTGGTGAGTTTACACCAATCATTAAGCGTTCTTGGTTAAATTTTAGATTCGGAAATTTCTTGGGTAGCTTTAGAGTTTATCGTTTTAATTTTTTCGAGCAGATTAATGAGGTTCGCATACTGATAGTCAGCAATCGTCGCTACTTGATTGGATCCGATGAGATGGATATATCGACTAAGACGATCAGTTGCTAGATCTCCAAACGCAAATTGACTAAGCGGTCGAATTTTATCTTGCCCGTACAATAAAGAGATTAGTTTTGGTTTTGTAACACCATACTCATCTTTCTCTTGCGTCTTTAGTCGCCTCTCTACCCGAGCGTTTTCCAGGCCAATTAGTGAGATGGAGATGGTTTCGTTTTCGTTGGGCGTGGCGAGGTGCTCGTGTGATTCCAATACACCATTAGTTGCTCCGTGGGCATGATAAAACCAGTGCCCCGCCTGATCTTTTTCTAGTAAAAATAAGTCGCCCTGGTATACAAATTCTACGGCATAGATGTCCGACAGTTTGACTGGAAGTAATGCGCCACTTTCGAATATATTGTCATGGCCACCGTGCCCGGAATGGTTTGTGTCCTCCACTGTTTCAAGGTTTATAACCGTGATTAATGCAATCAGCGCGATTAATATCAACCAAACAATTTTTAGGCTTTTATTCGACTTCATTAGCGCCTTCGCCACCACACTGCGATACCGATAATCGCCATGAGTGCAGGGACAAGTATTATTGAGAGCACGAAGGTACCCTTCATTTGGGTGTTAGTTAAATTGACTCGGGGAATATCAAGAGATTTCGGTTCTAGTCCAATTAGATTTTCCTGCGCTGCGAGGTAGTTGATAGTGCTGAGTAGAAGTTTTCCGTTTCCCATCACATGAAAAAAAGAGTTTGTCGCGAAATCCGAATCTCCGATAATTGCAATTCTGGAGGAGACTGCTGTTGCGTCTCTCTCATCTGCATCTTCGTTACTTTCTGCAACCGTACCCTCTTGGAGTTCTTTGATAGCAGCCTCTGCATTTTTTCCATAATAAGGATTACGCTTGACGATTGCCATTAATGTGAGTGGGCCTTTGAGATCAACGCCTTCATTAAAACCCGAATTGGAGATATCTTTCTCGCCGTAGCTTTTTCGAGACGTGTTGATCAGTGGGCGGACCTTCGTATTCGCCACTGGTATTTTAGTAGGTGACAATGATCGAGCGCCCGGAAAAAAAGTGAGCGTTAGGTTATCTGTAATCGAGTGCAGGTTGTATTTTGTAACGGCGGGTGACGAAATATCTGCCCAAAAATGACTTTCTTCGTCGAGAGCAAGATTGTCATCCAAGATCACCCCCAGTTTTTCGATAACAGGCTCAAGCCCTGTTTCCACGAATGGGTCTAGCATGAATAGTGCATTGTTACCATCTTCGATGTACTGATCAATCCATTCAATCTCGGATTTCAGAAGAGGTGTTTGTGGGCCGGCAACAACAAACACGGCACATGTATCGTCAATGTTACCCCCTTGCGCTAAAGTAACTTTTTTGACGATATAGTTCATTGATTCAAGACTATTTCGAAGTTTGGCCATGCCGTGGCGCTCATGTAGCACGTATTGAGTGCCTAGGCCATGAGCATGACCAATGTCACCCTCGACATGATCATGTTGCTCTTTACTAAATGGGTCTGGTTCCCCGTGTCCATCCAAAAAGCAAACCGTTTGTTGGACGCCTCTTGAGATCTTTAAAATACCGTTTGCAATATCGTTTTCATGAGGTGTGTTAACTCTCAAAGTTCGACCTTCGCTCTCGAAGAGAGCGGTGCCAGCAAACTCCACTCCTTTTAGTCTAGCGATGGACGGATTCAGCATTGGATCGTGAAATTCAGCTGTCACTTTGTCAGATTTTGATGCTATCAATTGATAAAACTCAACCGTATCTCTCATTAGAGGATCATTAAAAAACGTAATGTGAACTGGAGCCTCCAATGTTTCTAACATTTTCACAGTGTCTGGCGACAGCGAGTACAAGTTTCCCTCGGTCATGTCGAGACGGTGGGGGTATTTTATCGATAGATAACATATCGCGACCACTATCCCGATCATGCCGACCGACCAAGCTACCGCTTCCCCCCTTTGTCGCTTAAAGAACAGTATCAAATCTGCGCGAAGTAAATAAGCGCCGGCCCCGGTTGATACAAAACCAAAAACTAATAACGCGTAACTAACAATTACCGTGTCAACTAAAATCGCGTCCATGATAACGCTAAGGATCAGTGAGCAGAATCCAAGGATTAAAATTAACAAATTACGAAATGACTGATCCATTTTTATCTTCTTCCACGCATGTAGGCAGTATTTATTATCAAAGCGATTGATATCACGGCTAAGAAAAATATCACACCTTCTGACCTTATGAGGCCACGAATAAAGTCACCGTAGTGGCCGCTAAATGAGAGGTAATCAGAGAGGCTTCGCAACCACGCAGTTTGTTGAAATGACTTGAATTTGCCAACGAACCAAAATCCTAGGAGCACTGGCCAAGTCATGAGCGCCGCAATGATTTGATTCTCTGTCAGCGATGAGAACAGTTGCCCGAGCGCGATGCAGGCCATGCCAAGTAAGACAAAGCCAAGGTAACCAGAAATGATATTAAGGATGTCGGGATTTCCATAAAGGATCAATGGGATTAAATTGATGCATGTTGTGAGCGTCATTATTAGAAAAATGATAACTGCACCTAAATACTTACCGACAACAATTTCCCACTTCTGTAGTGGAAGGGTCATTAGGAGCTCAATAGTTTTCCCGCTGTACTCGGCTGAGAATAAGCGCATAGTTATGGCAGGCACCACAGTGATCAGAAGTATTCCCATGCTCTGAAGTGTCGTGTCCATGGAGGCAGTTCCTCTCAGGAATACGTGATCAATGAAAAAATAACCCGTTCCCAATAAAAACACCGCGACGATGAAGTACGCGATTGGAGATCGGAAGTAATTTGTCAACTCTTTACTGAGTACTGCAACTACACCGTTCATGGGTCCATGTCTTTCTGTTTCGAACCATCGTTGACGTATTTTAGAAAAACATTTTCGAGGGTTGGTTTTTGTCGAGAGAGACTATACAAAGCCCCATGTTCAGTCACGGTTTTCGCTAGCTCAGCTTCAATGCCGTCAATCGCTTCAACGTGGCAATTCAGTTGAAAGTAACCGGCTTTGCTGGTGGCAGTTGAAAACGTTATGTCCTTAACGCCTGGTACTTTTCTCAGCGCCTGCTCCATGATGCTCGCGGACCCGACGAAACTTATAGCAACGTTGTTAGTTTGATCAGACGCCGACTGCAATGCCTCAGGAGAGTCTACAGCAAGCACTCTACCATCGTTAATAATTGCGATTCGCTGACAAATGAGCGTTACTTCGGGCAAGATGTGCGTGCTCAATAAAACTGCATGATGCTCGCCAAAGGATCTAATAACTTCACGAGTTTCTTGTATTTGTCCCGGATCCAAACCTGCAGTTGGCTCATCAAGAAGGAGAACTTCCGGATCGCCCAGTAGGGCTTGCGCCAAACCAACACGCTGCCGGTAGCCTTTTGACAGTTTGTAAATCTCTTTGTCGGTTACCGTTTCCAAACGGCACGCATTCATGACGCGCTCGAGCTCCGAGTTGACTCTGGATCGATGAATTCCTTTGACTTTTGAAACAAATTGCAAATAGCGTTTTACCTTCAGAACATCGTAAAGCGGCGGTTGTTCTGGTAAATATCCAATTTTTTTTGCCCCGTTAAAGTTGTCATGGGCCATGTCGTGCCCAGCTACAACAACCTTACCGGTTGTGGGGGCGGTAAATCCAGATATCATCCTCATGGTTGTCGTTTTGCCTGCGCCGTTGGGCCCAAGAAAACCTACAATTTCGCCTTTCTTCACCTCGAAAGAGATGTCATGGATGATTTCTTTACTGCCATATCTTTTCGTTACAGATTCTAGCGATATCAATGTTGGATGATTTGACACGGTATTTGCAATCAGTTTGGGTTATATATTCAGGAACTAAAAAAAACCCCCCGTGAGGGG
>CBFIFN010000065.1:0-7456 GCA_965661885.1 uncultured Burkholderiales bacterium
TTAGAAATACAATAAGGAAAGCGGGTCTGACGATCACCTCGTTAATGGACTGCATTGCCGAAATTGCTCTAGTCGGTGGTAACCTCGAAAGTGCTCTCATCACAAAGTTAGAGAAAGCGCAGAAGAGTCCCGCCATCATTCCGCTGCCTAGCGCTGCATATATGAGGATTGACAGGGTTAGTGTATTGATCGTTTCACCTTGCACTGTTTGACAACCAGCAATTGATTGCCCACACGCTGTTCGGCGGTGTAATTGAGAGGAGGGTGTTTACGAAAAATAATCGGGTCTTTTGAGACATGCTCCATCCTTGATCATTAAAAATTAAAACATTGAGCGAGCAAAGTTTATGCCAACGGCTATCAAGCAACTAAAAAGTGGTCGATCAATTGTAACGTCGAGTTTTTATTCGCACGAATGTAAACTTTATCGACGGTTGACGGGTGTTTTAGATTTCAAACTCAGGTCAGGGTAAATTCCTTTTCTATTGACGCCTTATTTATGCGCAGGTTCACCTCTTGACCTCCAATAGTTCCCTTAGTGAAATAGGCAGAAGTAATCGTGACTTTCGAGTGATGACTTTCTCATATTTTTGCCAAAGAATTCCGAGATATACAACACCGAAGCCAATCGCGGTGAGTGTCATTGGAAATAACCAGCTATCACTGAAAACATCAAAAGCCAGATAGCCAAGATAGCCACAACTGCCGAGCGCACCAAAAACGACGAAGACTCTACGAATTAACAACGCACCAACGCCTATCATCAGAAGGTTAATGCAGAAATAGATAAATTTTGATAGCTCATCATCTGAGCTCTGGGAAGATAGCCCGCCCCAGAACGTAATAACGCCGAAGATATAAAGCCAGAACGCATAATCAGCATTATGACGGGATCTCATATCAACCCAAAAAGCGAGACCGATCATAAGCAGCCCGGAATATAATGAGACTAACTTTCTTAACTCCCACGTAATATCGCCACCGGCTATTACTTCAGTAATATCCATCGTCATATACCAAAGCGTGACAGCAATTGGCATTACCAGAAAAGGATATTTATACCTCCAAGCAATGATCACGCCAACGGCTAACGTGGCAAGTTCCATGTTCAACCAATACCAATTGATGTTCCGGTGATAATCTCTATACGCGCGTGCTTCGGGCAATACCCCCAACCACTGCTGCAGGCCATATATTGCTAACGGCGTTAAACAGATGACAAATGTAGCGCAAATCCCGGCGGGAATAACCAATTGCTTATGTGATAAAACATTGGCGATTTTTAATCCAATCCCAGCATACGTAACTGAAATGACAAATACTCCAGCACCTCCAAAGGATTCCCAGCCCAAAGTCATGAAGAGAGTCATCGCCCCAATTGCGATAAGGCCACCTAAATAATAAAGCACATGAGTAAATGTAAATCTCGGAATATCATCTGACCGAGCCACTAGAAACGCATATAGGGGCTCTACTTGTTGAATGGATATTAAATTCGCCTCTGCAGCTTCGTTTAGATTTTTCTTTGTGATATCCATGATCGATCTCTCAAATTTAATTAACCCGTTAACGTGTCAGAGGCAGATGATAAGTAGCAAGCCCGTGCAAATAAACCGTAAAGCCCTTTGGTGGGTGGCCAGTGAGCACCTTTCGAGTCATGTCGCCTTAATCCAGGACCAACAAACTTGCTAGGTAAAGGTACACGCTGCTTTGAAGTAACTTGTGAAACAGCTTGTCAGTCTTACTCACGATAAACGTTGAATATTGCTTCACCTATATCTGCAATCGCCTTATCTCGTAGGGCTAATGGAGCGCCGGTCTGAGTTATATAAATGCTGATCATCAGTGGCGGGTGTTCATCTGACCACACCATGGCAGTAATTCCCCTTGAGCCGCTACCTCCTGCTCCTGAACGGTCAGCGATAGACCAACTTTCGGGAATTACTGAACGGAGTAAACTATCTGCAACTTTATTGTCAATCATCCATTGTTTTAACAGCGCTTTTGAATTTTCCGACAACACATTACCAAACAATAAAAGATGTAAACTCTTTACAATCGCGTTCGGCGTGGTTGTATCTCTTATGTCGTCATTCAGCGCTTCATTTAAATCGGGCTCGACGCGATCTAATCGGGTAACGTCATCGCCAATAGAGCGCATAAACTGAGTTAACGCTTTTGGTCCGTTGATGCCAGTGAGTACGATATTTGCCGCAGTATTATCACTCATGGTCATTGCTGCTGCGCACGCCTGTATTAAAGAAATGCTTTCACCAACGCGTTGTTCAGTTATCGGCGACCAAGAGATAATAGCGTTTGTAGTTATCACACTCGAAGTATCAAAGGATTGTAGCCCGCGCTCGACATCTGCAAGCAACTTTGCACACGCTAACGTTTTAAACGTGCTCATTAATGGAAAACGAGCATCTCCGTTATAATGCCAAAGGTGATTGCGGGTGGCATCATAAATAGATACGCCAATACGAGCATCAAGCTGCTTTTCTATTGCCTTAACTTTTTTAATCAAAGGGTCAGCGTGTACAGAAGAGAATGCGAAAATAATAGTGATTAAAGCCAACGATAGTAAGCAGTGCTTAAAATGGAGGGTAGTATGGATAAATCTCATAAACGCATCATTTTCGTTTTTTAGATAAACTACAATCAGGTAAAAGGTGTCAGCGTAAACACTATTAATGAAGCTTCCAAATCAAAGCGCGAGCGCTGATCTCATGCGCTATTTCACTAATAACTCGTTTGTATCAATGTGCTATCGATGAGCGCTTGTTAGGCTACGATCTGGTACGTCTGACACTCCCGTTCATTAGATTATAGAGTTTGGAATTTAGTGTTTTGTCACTCATCCAATCCTGTCGAATCGATCGATTCGCCCTGCAATCGCTTTTCTAAACGCATCTCTCCCGACCACGCAGTTGTTGGCGCCTGAAATCTATCTGCATCGGATGAATCCCAAGCGAAACTGTATTGGGTTACTAGATCGAAAATCTCGTTCCTATCTTTCGATGAAATCACCAACAAAATCCTTCAGAAATTTACGCGCTGGTTGGATGAACGCATAACACATCGCTAGCGGCACATAACCTCTATCCAAAGTAAGCGACGCAGAAGCGAAAGCCAACACTTATTTGTCAATTTGAGTGACTTGTTATCCGGCTTCCTCAGATGTTTTTATATCACCAAATCTGATCATTCAGCCGGTGAAGCATGCCGCTAGGCGGCGTACCCAGGGCCTGTGCTGTAAGGCACCTCAGCGCTTCAACTACCGAAATGTTTTGTTATAAAACTTGCAAAAACCCATAGTGTGAAGCCTGCGACCATCAAAGGTATGGCAGTTTTGATGACTTTTGCGGCACTATTGTCGGCATTTTTTACGCTGCTTTGACTGATAGCTGCGTGCTTTTTTTCTTGAGCCTCCGAAGGTTCCGAGTCGTACGTATCTCGAGGTTCTCGCTTATCTAGGTACATTGTGATGCCGGCAATTACGACAACGCAAACACCCAGAAACACAAAGAACATTGAGATCAGATTCATGAGATAGAGCTCACATAACAACACGATAACGTGCGCAGAGAAATTTTGCTGCGCATTGACCTAACAAACAGAGAGTACGCGTTGCTTGTTATGCTAGGCATTCGAGTCGACTTCGTTAGTCTTTGGGCAGACCCGACCTCCGTAAAGCTAAGCATGTGGCGAGCGCCACGGACCTCTCAAAACGACTCGGCTGACATGATCGTACATAAAGACTCCACATGGAAAATGTACGCCACGACGCACTGAGACGTTACGTTTCGAGCAGCAATAATCATACCGACATAGAAATATCATTAATTTTCAGAGAGATAGCTATAAATGGGATTCTGCAATCGAGGAACTTGTAAAGAAAGCCGACGAAACACGGCGAAATTTGCTGATTTTGGTGACCGTAAGAGGGGCTTAAGTCGAGCAGATGATGGGTAACAAGTGGTAGCAGTAGAGAGATCATCCCAAATGCGTTGTTGCTAGTAACCAGGTGGCGATTAAATGTAGCGTCTAGCGATACTAGCGCTATATCGCTCCTTGCGACCAGTCACGTTGGAGAGAAACGAATACAAGGGTATTGTTCAAAGGCTGCACGAGAACACCATCACGTTCCCATCTTGATCTCGCACCGCAAAATCTCGTTGTCCGTATGTCCTATTGCCAGGCTCAACGAGGATTTCAACATGAGCGGCTACGCATCTGGAATAGAGTTCGTCTACTTCATCCATCATGAAGTTCAGGTTGGCAGAACCAGCAGGCTGCCTGTTGTTTTCACTGTTTTCAGCGATGCAATAGATCAGCACACTCCCATGTAGTAAGCCAACGACTGCATCGACTTCGAAATCAACAGTGAAACCGAGCAGGTCGACAAAAAATGACTTGGCGGGTTCTATAGCAGAAACGCTAACGATCGGTATGCACTCACTAATTTTCATCAGATATATCCACTGTGAATATAGGTTGTGGTCCTTAAAGCGAAGGTGGCATGTCCCCGTTAGTTTCGAGGCGCATAAGCCTCAGCTAAGCGGCGAAGACCCTGAGGGTTTAATGTGTTTTGCGTTAGGCATGGAAGCGCTTGGTCCTAGCCCACGGTGCACGGTTTCAATTTAGGTGAGGCATCTCTCCCAGCAAAAGTAACCCTCACGTTCTTCCACTTTGTTACTCAGGTTAAATCCAGCCCTTTCCAATACACGACTAGAGTTATCGTTATCATGCCGTACGAATGCGGTAAAGCGAATAAAGCCTGTTTCAATCGCCGAATCAATCATCGCTAAAACGGCGTTTGTAATATTGCCCGGATGATTGGAGTCTGCCCAGTAGCCTATCTCTGCATCATCTAGTTCAGCCGACTTAATGTCGATTGCACCAACAATCCCGAACTGATCATCAACGATAAAAAAGACAAAGTGTGTGCGCCGCTTCCACCCAGCAGTGGCCCACACCAAAAACTCATCCGCATCTGATAGGGTGTAACGAGCACGCTTAAGACGTTCTTGAAATAGGTTCCGATAGACAGTTGATTGATTGCATATCGAGGTAACTCGCGCTCGGACAGAGGGGGCACTAGATATACAGTCGGCTCGCGTTAAGTGCAGCTTTCTTTCATTGAAGTGGTTCTTGAGCGCAACCTTCTCTGGAAAGTCTATATCGTTCATGCTGCGACCCATGCGTCATGCGACAAACTGAGGTGCGCCCAGCGCATCGGTTGCGTTATCGGTAAAGAGGAATGAATGACAGCCAACTGTTGTTTCTCCAGCTTGCACAGCTTGTTAGCATGCTTTTATGATAGATTTCAGCGCTTATGATTCGAGCCTATTTGTGATGTTGTCTGTTTGACACCAGCAATTGCTCTGCAAGATCAGTGATTACCCATTCCTCACCAATGCGTTCGTCATGAAAGTGGCTCGTGACCATGTCGCGCCATACAATATTTAGGCCGCTAGCAGCAAAACCTTTAAACTTTCCTTTGTGCGTGCCCCGAAAGGTTCTTTGCCACGCCACTCTATCTTCACCTTCAACAAGTATTTCTAGATCTACTTGCATGTCAGGAAAGCTTTTCTGAAGCTCGCTCAGGGTATCACGTACTAGTTTATGCCCCCCTTTGAGGACACGATCTGTGATGTGTACCTTGTAGTCGTGAGTGAAATAGTCGCCGATAGCATTCAGTTCACCGTCAGATATCAACCTTCCATTAGCTTCTTCAATAATTTGTGCCAGTGATCTCCCCATACGCCACCTATCTACTTTTTGAACGTGATTGTCGGGTACGCCCCGATATACAGAGGCGCCCGAGTATTTGATCAGTTTGCTGTAAAAAATACGTCTTAAACAGCGTGTTATTTGTCATCCTTATAATGGGAGGTTGATTTTCCAAACCTGAATCTAGGTGCGATCTGACTCAACGGAAGACTCCCTCCAGAAATAGGGTACCATAGCACTCCAGATACCATCGCCTTTTCGGCGGTGATAGACTGCCGCCGAAATATGCAAAAAGATTAGAAAATAGCTTGTCTGCACAAAAAACTCGTGCGCCACGAGTGCTATATGCATTTCTGTACCACCCTTGATACCCGACCAATACATTCCACCAATGACCAGACCTGTGACTGCTATCATCGCTAGGCTTGCGTACATGCCGAGATGCACAGACTGTGCCATCAGCATTTCCATTCGTGGAGTGTCACTTGGCAACATCGTAGGTCGGGTTAAGCGCATGTATATGAATCGCGCAAACAAAAGCGCGAGGAAAACGGAAGCGAATATCATTTCGTTCTGAAGTAGAGAGAAGTCCTCTAGCTCATCAAGTTCATCGATCTGTTTTGTTAGAGCGTATGCAAAGACACCGATAAAGCCCCAATGTAACACGACGGCTATTGGGCTATGTGAGCCAATCGTTTGCTGTTGAGCTTTTGTTCGCTCTACCGGCGGGGCAGTCACAGTTTGGTTCTCGACTTTAGCGACAATGCGGCTATAGCGTAGTTCGCGGGCGAGGTCTTAGAGACAAAACACAAAGCGAGATTCCTCTTCTCATATATGTCCAATCACAGCTCGATACTGAACTATGAAAGCGACATATACAACAACAGATGAGGCCGAAAAAAAATAGTCATACTTCCGGTTTTTTGTTAAGGGTAATGATATTTGTAGCGAGCCCACAATTATAAGATAGACCATCTCCGAAGACCCTGTCATGAATCTTATTGCAGGACTGACTATTGTAAGCACGCCTCAACAACCAGCATAGTTTTGCTGCTTCTGGGCGCCATAGCTTCCAAGTTAATTGACTTGTCATGTCTCTCTATAACCCGAGGGGAGCCTCCATTAACAAGAAGGTTGAATTTGTTCCATCACACCTATCGTTAGTATTTGGAGGAGGGAGATAACTGTTAACGCAACATTGCGAAAGAAAAGGTTGTAAATAAAGTCGGCGAAATATCGCTAGATTTGAAGGCTTTGCCTATCGATCATCATCACTGTAACTAACAGAATGCTATCGTGTTAGGGTGTCGTGGTGTGACCAAAGTAAACTGGGGAATTGTGGCAAGGCAACAGAGGGTTAATCATTCACGCAAAAAAAAATCTGCCAGATGTTCGCACACTTGGCAGATTCTCTTATGCAAGAATGTCAGTGATATTTAGCCGAACTCAGAGATCACGCCTGAAATAGATTCTTTAGCGTCACCAAATAACATTCTTGTGTTCTCACCGAAGAAGAGGGGATTGTCGACACCGGAGAAGCCGGAGGCCATTGACCGTTTGAGTACGAACACGGTGCGGGCTTTATCCACATTGATGATCGGCATACCGTAGATCGGACTATCTTCATCTTCACGTGCACTGGGGTTAACAACGTCGTTCGCGCCAATAATAATGGCAACGTCTACATTCTCAATTCTAGGATTGATGTCATCCATTTCGA
>CBFIFN010000066.1:0-7436 GCA_965661885.1 uncultured Burkholderiales bacterium
AAATGAGCTTTCTTCCTGACGTTCGAAGCGTGTGCGACGTCTGTCACGGCGATAGATTTAGTAAAGATACTTTGCAAATAAGGTACAACCGTCATTCGGTTGCAGATGTTTTAAAGCTTAATATTAAAGATGCTGCCGAACTTTTCAGTGCACACCCTCGTATTAGCAGAAAGCTTAAGCTTCTCGACGAATTAGGGCTTGGGTATTTAACCCTCGGACAACAAAGTAGCTCCTTATCTGGTGGTGAGGCCCAAAGAATCAAGTTAGTCTCTGAGTTATCTAAGTTTAGATCTGACACCGACGTTCAGCGGTCAAAAGAAATTGGTAAAACAACTCTTTTCATTTTGGATGAGCCGACCGTTGGACTGCACATGGCAGATGTTGAAAAACTAATCGAAGCACTCATGCGTTTAGCTAATTCAGGCGGCACAGTGGTCGTAATAGAACATAATACGGATGTAATCAGCAGTGCTGACTGGGTTATTGATTTAGGTCCGGAAGGGGGAGAGGGTGGAGGTCATATATTATTTCAAGGGACTTGTGAAAACTTAGCACAACAACGCGATTCAGCAACTGGAGCTGCTTTGAAAAATTTGCATTAAGTGATCGAGAATCTATACTTGAGAGAAAATGACCGACCATAAAAAATGGGGGAGGGTAGTATCGTGATGAAATTTATAAGTAAAGTTTTTTTGACAGGCCTTTTTACAGCGCTGCCGGTGCTGGCCACTATCTATCTACTGGTTTGGTTATTCACAACAGCTGAGTCCTTCATGGTCTCTCCGTTGAAGATGATTTTGCCTGAGGGCATGTACGTCGCTGGGATGGGTCTTGCTGCTGGATGTGTTGTTGTTTTTGTCATCGGAATCTTGATGCGGGCTTACGTCATTCGAAGCATCTTTACGCTGACTGAACGATTCTTTTTAAAGGTGCCACTGATCAAGACAATATATAGCGCTTTAAAGGAGTTTTTTGGACTGTTTGCTGGTGATGATAAGGGAGAAAACTTTCAAGTGGTCATGGTTGATATGCCGAATTTAGAAGTCAGGTTACTTGGATTTGTTACCAGAGAGGAGTTCTCTGATCTCCCAACAGGTATGGTCCCTGAGGGACGCGTAGCGGTTTATTTACCCATGAGTTATCAGATCGGTGGATATACCGTTTTTATCGAGCGCTCCAGAGTGACTGCTGTCGACATGCCGCGAGAGCAAGCTATGCGGCTCGCTGTTACTGCAGGTATTCAGCAATCTAAGTAAAACGACTGAGTTCAATAGAAAAAAGGCCTCTTAAAGAGGCCTTTTTTTGATTTGCAGTTTCTCTTACAGTAAGGGTACTAGTAAGAGTGCAACAATATTGATGATTTTTATAAGAGGGTTAACGGCTGGACCCGCTGTATCCTTATATGGATCACCAACGGTATCGCCAGTTACTGATGCTTTGTGAGCATCAGAGCCTTTACCGCCGAAATTACCATCTTCAATATACTTTTTCGCGTTATCCCAGGCGCCACCACCGGTGGTCATGGAAATAGCGATAAATATACCAGTAATGATCGTGCCAATCAGCAACCCACCGAGAGCTTTAATTCCTTCCCCTGGACCCATGAGCCAATTCACACCAAAAGCAACGACAACTGGAGCTAATACTGGCAACAAAGAGGGAAGCATCATCTCCTTGATAGCCGACCGAGTAAGAAGATCAACCGCTTTAGAATAGTCCGGTTTTCCGGACCCATCCATGATGCCTGTTATCTCACGAAATTGACGTCTGACCTCGTTAACGACTGAACCAGCAGCCCGTCCCACCGCCTCCATCGCCATCGCGCTGAAAAGGTAAGGAATCATTCCGCCTAGGAATAGCCCGATAATAACGGCTGGATCCGATAAGGAGAACTCGACAAGTTTACCCGCAGATTCTAGAGTGTTTGTATAGTCCGCAAAAAGAACTAGCGCGGCTAATCCGGCGGATCCGATAGCGTAACCTTTGGTCACTGCTTTCGTTGTATTACCAACTGCATCTAGAGGGTCGGTAATGTCTCTAATTTTAGATGGTAATTCGGCCATTTCAGCAATTCCACCCGCGTTGTCGGTAATAGGTCCGTAAGCATCAAGTGCTACAACCATTCCTGTCATTGACAACATTGCGGTTGCTGCAATCGCGATTCCGTATAGGCCAGCTAGCGAGTACGATGCACCAATCGCAATACATACTGCCAGCACTGGAAGCGCTGTCGATTTCATTGATACTCCCAAACCAGCGATTATATTAGTGGCATCACCAGTCTCCGATGCCGCCGCCACATGTTTTACTGGAGCATACTCTGTTGAAGTGTAGTACTCGGTAATAACGATCAATATTCCGGTTAACCCGAGGCCAACCAATCCAGCGTAGAACAAGTTTATTGACTCGCTACCCATCATTGAGTCGGTGATGAAGTAAAAAGCTGCTGCAGCGATAACGCCAGAGACGATCACGCCTTTGTAGAGTGCACCCATGATGCTGCCACCTTCTGATGTTTTCACAAAGAAAGTTCCAATAATCGATGCAATAATTGACGCTCCACCAAGGACTAGCGGATAAATAATTGCAGCCTCACCCATATCTGACATCATGAGACCACCCAAGAGCATCGTTGCTACGATGGTTACGGCATAGGTTTCAAAAAGGTCAGCGGCCATACCTGCACAGTCACCAACGTTATCTCCAACGTTGTCAGCAATAACAGCTGGGTTACGAGGATCATCCTCCGGAATGCCGGCTTCAACTTTCCCCACTAGGTCAGCACCAACGTCGGCACCTTTTGTAAAAATTCCGCCGCCAAGACGGGCGAATATCGAAATTAGTGATCCGCCGAAGGCGAGACCAATTAATGCGTGTAACGCCTCATCGGTGTCACCCGACAGATGAGATACGATACCGAAGTAACCCGCAACTCCTAGAAGGCCAAGACCAACGACTAACATCCCTGTAATGGCCCCTCCCTTAAAGGCGACGTTAAGCGCAGCATTAATTCCGTTATTAGCTGCTTCGGCTGTTCTTACATTAGCCCGAACTGAAATGAACATACCAATATATCCGGCCGCACCTGATAGCACTGCCCCGATTAGAAAGCCTATGGCTGTATACCAATCAAGTGCAAAACCTAGGGCAACAAATAAAACGACTCCCACGATAGAAATCGCGTAGTACTGTCTGTTTAAATATGCTTGCGCACCTTCTTGAATCGCTGAGGCAATTTCTTGCATGCGATCGTTACCGGCTGGCTGGCGCAGAATCCATTGTATCGACACAGCACCGTAAATAACGGCTAAGACCGAACAAACTAAGGCTATCACTAGTCCTGAAGACATTAACGTCCCCCCTTACTTTTGAAGTTAACTGGCCGATAAGGGTCGGCCAAATACCCTGGTTAGTTACAATCCATCTCAAGATTGAGTTGAGTGAATTTTATTTTAAATTTTCTTGCGCAGGATTGTACCTGAAAATGGAGATTAGCTTTTGAAATTCGATCATACAATCTTAGATTTTAAAGGTAGTGGTTAATTTTTTCTTAACGGATTTATTCTTCAAAGTGACATATTTTGGAAGCCCATCCCTATACGGTGGGTAGGCTTCACCCTTTATTAAGGGTTTAAGATATCGCTCGCAGCTTGGCGTAATACCAAATCCATCAACACTGATAAATTTTTTCGGCATTTTCTTCTCAATGTTGGCGACCCTTGATAGTCGGGTTGTTCCAAGTTTCCATTTGTATGGGTGGTCTGATACCCGCTTGATCGAAGGCATAACGGCATTTTGGCCCTCAATTGCGAGTCTAACTGCGGATGCACCGAGCGCATATGCTTGGTCCACATCGACCTTTGATGCGATGTGTCGAGCGGCTCTTTGTAAATAGTCCGCTACGCTCCAATGATATTTAAATCCGAGGTCTTCCTTAATGATATTGGCAATTACAGGAGCGACGCCACCGAGTTGAGCATGTCCAAAGGCATCCTTGAGCCCTTGATCAGAAAGGAATTGTCCATTATTTCCTTTGACGCCCTCTGAGACAACGATTGAGCAGTAGCCGAAGACTTTGACCTTCTCATGAACTTTTTTAATGAATTTTTTGCGGTTAAATGTGACCTCAGGAAAAAGAATAACAATAGGGAGTGGATTGTCTTTCGTGGAGGCTAGTCCACCGGCAGCAGCAATCCAACCTGCGTGTCGTCCCATTACCTCGAGAATAAAAACCTTAGTTGATGTTTTAGCCATCGATGCGACATCGAAGCTCGCCTCCATCGTGGAAACGGCTACATATTTCGCAACTGAACCGAATCCAGGACAGCAGTCTGTGATGGGTAGGTCGTTATCTACTGTTTTTGGGATGTGTATCGCTTGAATTGGAAAACCTAATTCCTTAGATATCTTTGACACTTTCAGACATGTATCGGCGGAATCACCACCGCCATTATAAAAAAAATACCCGATGTTATGTGCTTTGAATACCGCTATCAAACGCTCGTATTCGGCTCTATTTTCGTTGAGTGTTTTTAACTTGTATCGACAAGATCCAAAGGCGCCAGAAGGCGTGTGTTTCAGCGCCGCAATAGCAGTAGCAGACTCTTTCGACGTATCTATTAAGTCTTCGGTGAGAGCGCCAATGATTCCATTTTTTCCAGCATATATTTTCCCTATCTTATTTTGGTTTTTTCGTGCTGTTTCAATGACTCCTGCAGCTGAGGCGTTTATGACGGCAGTCACACCACCAGATTGAGCATAGAAAGCATTAGATAATTTTGTCATCACATCCTTATAAATTTGAAAAGTGTCTTTAGCGCTTTGGTCTGTTTATGAATTAATTGGTACCGTGCTCTTATTTATGATCCAGAGTATTAAATATTTGATCTCTTATGGACTCGAGTGAGCCGATACCAGAGAATTTCTTGTACTGCGTCTCAGTCCCAGCAGATCTACTTGCTAATTCAGAGTAGAAACCAATTAAAAGTGCCGTTTGTTCATGGTAGACCTCTAATCGACGTTTAATTGTTTCTACTTTGTCATCGTCGCGTTGTACCAAAGGTTCACCAGAAATATCATCCAATCCTTCTATTTTGGGTGCATTGAATTGAATATGATAGGTTCGACCTGACGCAGGGTGTACACGCCGACCTGATAAACGTTTAATGAGCTCTTCGTCATTAACATCGATCTCAATAACGTAATCAATTTGAACGCCTGCTTCGCTTAACGCATTTGCTTGCGGGATGGTTCTAGGAAACCCATCGAACAGAAATCCATTCTCGCAGTCTGGCTTGGTAATTCTTTCTTTGACGAGACCAATAATTACAGCATCAGGGACGAGGCCACCAGAATCCATGAATTTCTTGGCTTCCAACCCTAAAGCGGAACCGTCCTTTACTGCTGACCTAAGCATGTCCCCGGTTGATATCTGTGGAACATTATATTTTTCCATTATGAACGTTGCCTGGGTGCCTTTCCCGGCGCCGGGAGGGCCAAGTAATATTAATTTCACGTTAATCCCTTATTTATTGATATTTTGGTTTAGTGCAATCAGTTTCTAGCGATGGCAAAAGTATTAGTGAAGTTCGCCTTTTTTTAGAAGATTCGAAATTATAGCGTGCTCGCATGTGCACGTGCTCGTTCCAAATCATCAGGGGTGTCTATCCCTGATGCGGGCGGGGTGGAGGTCTGTGCCAGGACAATTCGATGCCCTGCTTGAAGAGCTCTAAGTTGTTCAAGTTTCTCAAGGTTCTCCAATGGACTAAACGGTAAACTTGGGTAGTCAAGTAAATATTTAACTCGATACCCATAAATCCCAATGTGTCCTAGTCCAACAAATCCATCGGGCAAACATTTTTCGTGATTAGAGAACGTGTCCCTGGCCCACGGTATAGGAGCCCGCGAAAAATAAAGCGCATAATTTTGGTGATCTGCAGTAAGTTTGACTAGATTGGGGTCAAGCAACTCCTCGTATTTAGTGATGGGAAAGCATGCGGTGGAGATTGAAGCGCTCGGCGCTTGATCTAGAGCCTTTGCGACTGCATTGACTAATTCGGGAGGGATAAAAGGCTCGTCACCTTGAAGGTTGACCACCATTGTTTGTGCCGGCCATTTCTTAATGTTCGCCACCTCTGCGATACGGTCAGTCCCGCTTTGGTGGTTTTCGCTTGTCAAGATGACATCACATTTCATGTGGTCAAGACACTCTGAGATGCGTTGGTCGTCAGTTGCGACAATGATTTCTCTCGCTCCGGATTGACGCGCTATATTGACGACTCGTTCAATGACCGACTGACCATTAATAATGGATAATAGTTTTCCCGGAAATCGCGTGGATTCGAAGCGAGCAGGGATGACAACGTTGAAATTCACAAGTCAGTAAAGTCCTGTAATTGGCTAGTCGGTTTGAGTAGTGCGTGCTTCTTCTTCCAGCATGATTGGAATTCCGTTTTTAATGGGAAACGCCAGCTTACAGCGCTGACATACCAGTTCGGTTTTTTTAGACTGCAATTCTAGTTCTCCCTTACAAACGGGGCACACTAATATATCAAGAAGCTTTTTATCCACGATTTATTTTTATTTTTTCGACAATATCTTTAATTAAATGCCCACTGAAGTGAGCTCGTACGGGCAAAAACCAACACTCCTTACCTACGATTTTTTTACATTTTACCGCATCTTTTTCAGTCATCAGAATAACATCGTATTTTATTGAAGTAATGTCTGATTGCGTGAATTCATGGTGGTCAGGAAAACGCTTTGTTTCTGCGCTGATACCCAAAGATGCTAGGTGCGTGAAAAACCGATCAGGATTTCCAATGCCGGCTATTGCGGCGATCTGAGTTCTTGTAAGATCTCGAGCGCGACACGTTTGCGTTGGGTCGGACAACTGATGGAATGTGTCTCCAACAAGTGTCATATTGGTTGTCGGAATTGGTAAGTTCATGCTCTGTGTTCCAGTAATGACGGCTGCGTCACAGTCTGAAATCCTCGTTTTCGTTTCTCTAAGCGGACCGGATGGCAATAGTAAGCCATTTCCAAACTGCCGTTGTCCATCAATTACGATGATCTCAATATCTCTTTTAAGGGCGTAATGTTGCAGGCCATCATCGCTAACAATGACATTTACTCCGGGATATTTTTCCCGCAGTATTTGTGCGCTAGTGACACGATCAGGCCCCACCCACGTTGGGCATGAGGTATGATTTTGTATCAGAATCGCTTCATCACCGACTTGTGATGCAGTACTCTCCTCAGTCACTTGTTGCGTTATCCCGTCGCCGCGATAACCACGACTAATAATACCCGGGTTAAACCCCAATTTTTTTAGTTCAAGTGCAATGCCGATGACCGTAGGCGTTTTTCCGGTTCCTCCAACGCTAATATTACCAACCACAATAACAGGGACGTCAATTTTGGTTGTTCGGAGGACG
>CBFIFN010000067.1:0-7436 GCA_965661885.1 uncultured Burkholderiales bacterium
CGGGTAAGGTTCCTGGAGTCCTTTACGGTGGTCAATCTGAGGCCGAGATGATCGAACTTGATCACAAAGAAACTTTGATGCAACTTAAAAAAGAAGTCTTTCGTGCGTCTATTTTGGATATGTCGTTAGCTGGTAAGGTGGAAAAAGTATTGCTTCGTGATTACCAAATGCATCCTTTTAAGATAGAAATCCTTCACGTTGACTTCCAGCGAGTATCAGCCAAAGAAAAAATTACCATGCGCGTACCACTCCATTTTGTGAATGAGGAGGAAGCGCCGAGTGTTAAGTTAGGCGGCGGTGTTGTTAACCGAATTGAGACTGAAGTGGAAGTTTCCTGTTTGCCAGGAGATTTGCCAGAGTACATTGAGGTCGACTGCGTGGCTTTAGAGATTGGTGATGCCATCCACTTAACTCAATTGAATTTGCCAAACGGTGTTGAATTGGCGCACCTAGTGAGGGGTGGAGAGGACCTTAGCGTCTTAGCGATACAAAAGGCTCGAGGGTCAGCTGATGAAGACGATGGTGCAGAATCAGATGGTGGTGATGAGGAATCCGAGGCCGGTGATGCTTCAGAATCGGACAAGGGTGATGCGAGCGAGTCCTAAATCATCTTAATGTATGCCAATAGCCGAGCAGCGAAGGGTGCTCGGCTTTTTTTATAATTAGGTTAGCGGATGATCGGCTTATGAAACTGCTCGTGGGGTTAGGCAATCCAGGTAGTAAGTATGAGACGACTCGGCATAATGTTGGGTTTTGGTGGTGCGATCAATTAGCATCAAAATTTGGGATCACCTTTGAATACCAGTCAAAATTTTTTGGGGATGTGGCCCGTGCAAAGTTTAATGGGAGCGATATTCGTTTGCTAAAACCTCAAACATTCATGAACGAAAGTGGTCGTGCCGTAAAAGCCATAAGTAGTTTCTATGATATCGAAGATACTGAAATTCTAGTAGTGCATGACGAGCTTGATTTGGCGCCAGGAATCGTAAGGCTGAAACAGGGAGGGGGTCATGGTGGCCATAACGGCATTCGGGATATCGGTCGGCATATGGGTTTAGACTTTTGGAGGTTGAGAGTTGGCATCGGTCATCCAGGAGATAAGCGAAAAGTATCTGATTATGTGCTTCGTGTGCCTGAATATGCCGATGAATCGCTTATTCAAGACGGAATTCAGCGGTCTTTAGATGTAAGCTCGGACGTTGTGACCGATAGCATGAGCCAAGCCATGTTAGTTTTACATACCTCCAACAACAAGCTCTGATTTAAACTCATACGTATTAAGGAAAAAAGAACATGAAGTGTGGAATTGTAGGACTCCCCAATGTAGGAAAATCAACCCTGTTTAATGCGCTGACTAAGGCAACAATTTCCGCTGAAAATTATCCATTTTGTACGATCGAGCCAAACATTGGTGTGGTGGAGGTGCCGGATGCTCGGTTAGAAAAGTTATCAACAATGGTGGTACCTGAAAAAACAGTACCCGCGCTTGTTGAGTTTGTAGATATCGCCGGTTTGGTAAAAGGGGCGTCTCAGGGCGAGGGGTTAGGTAATCAGTTTCTTGCAAACATTCGTGAAACAGACGCTATCGCGCACGTAGTTAGGTGTTTTAAAGATGATAATGTCGTTCATGTTGGGGGTAAGGTCGATCCTATTTCAGACGTTGAGGTGATAAATACCGAGCTTGCGTTAGCGGATCTTGCGTCAATTGAGAAGCAGTTAATTCGTTATGGTAAGCAAGCTCGGGCTGGTAACGACAAGGACGCTAAACGAACCTTAGATGTTCTCGAAAAAGTTGAGTCGGCGCTGAATCAAGGGCATGCGGCGCGTACGGTGGATTTGTCGAAAGAAGAACGTTTGGTGCTTCACCCGTTCTTTCTTTTAACTATGAAGCCTGTGATGTATGTGGCAAACGTCAGCGAGAAGGGCTTCGATGAAAATCCTTTGCTAGAGGCGGTCAAAGCTATGGCTGCAAAAGAGGGAGCTAACGTAGTTGCGATCTCAGCTGCACTTGAGGCCCAGTTGATCGATCTAGAAGAGGACGAGAAAAAAATGTTTCTAGCAGATATTGGCATGGATGAACCTGGGTTGAACCGGGCTATCCGTGCGGCTTTTGAACTTTTGGGATTACAAACTTATTTTACCGCCGGCAAAAAAGAAGTGAGGGCTTGGACCTTACGACGAGGCAGTTCTGCTCCCCAGGCAGCCGGTGTGATACACACCGACTTCGAAAAAGGGTTTATTCGAGCAGAGGTAGTAAGTTACTGTGATTTTATTGAACATGGTGGTGAGGCTGCTGCTAAGGATGCGGGTAAAGTTAGGCTAGAGGGCAAGGACTATATCGTGCTCGACGGCGATATCATGCATTTTAGGTTTAACGTTTAGATGTAATAGTTAGTGCTAAATTGTAGGTTGTGCGATTAAACGTTATTTTTTATGTAAGTTGGTAATAGGTGGTGAGAAGTTATGGCTGGACACAGTAAATGGGCGAACATTAAGCATCGCAAGGCCGCTGCTGATGCTAAAAGAGGGAAAATATTCACTCGGTTGATAAAGGAAATCACCGTTGCTGCTCGACTTGCGGGCGCTGACCCCGCCTCAAATCCTAGACTGCGTTTGGCTATTGATAAAGCGCTCGACGCTAATATGACCAAAGAGACTATTGATCGGGCAGCAAAAAAAGGGGCTGGTGAGTTAGACGGGGTGAATTATGAAGAAGCTCGTTACGAGGGTTATGGTATTGGTGGCGCTGCGGTCATGGTCGATTGTTTAACTGATAATACAAAAAGAACGGTTGCGGATGTTCGACACGCTTTTTCTAAGCATGGAGGAAACTTGGGCACCGATGGGTCGGTAGCCTTTCTGTTTAAGCATTGTGCTTTTTTTGTTTTTGCACCAGGGTTAGATGAGGAGCTAATCATGGACGTTGGTTTATCTGAAGGTGCAGAAGACGTCCTTTCTAATGCGGATGGCAGCATAGAGGTTTTTGCTAACCCGGGTGAATTCAGCGCGTTAAAGCTTGCCTTTGAGAAGGCCGAGCTCATACCAGAGATAGCAGAGGTGACCCACAGACCGAGCACTATGAATGAATTGGAAGGCGAGGATGCGGAGAAAATGCAAAAGCTCTTAGACGCGCTAGAGTCACTTGACGACGTGCAGGATGTATACACGACGGCATCGTGTGATGTTTGAGGGCCTGAATTATCGATTCTGGCAAGGGTTTTGAGGCTCTTAGGGATTGATCCCGGACTTAGGGTTACGGGATTTGGTATCATTGACGCAGATCAGCGGGCGTTAACTTACGTGACTAGTGGCTGTATTAAAACGGTCGGTAAAGGCCTTCCGGAGCGGTTGAAAGAAATTCTCAGTGGTGTTCTCGAAATTATTGACGGTTATGCGCCATCAGTTGCTGTTGTGGAACAGGTTTTTGTTAATGTGAACCCACAATCAACACTGTTATTGGGCCAAGCCCGTGGAGCAGCGATATCTGCGGCTGTTCTTAAAAATTTATCCGTATCAGAGTTTACGGCCTTGCAAGTCAAACAGTCTGTCGTTGGAAATGGTCATGCTGATAAGACGCAAGTTCAGGAAATGGTTAAGCGGTTGCTTAAATTGCCAAGTGCGCCATCCACTGATGCATCAGATGCATTAGCGTGTGCAATTTGTTACGCGCACTCTGAGAGGGTGTTGAGTAAACTTAAACGTATTGACGCGACTTAGAGTCGGGAGAGACTACTATGATAAGTCAAATTTCTGGGGTTTTAATTGCGAAGTTTCCACCGATGTTGGTTCTGGAAGTTAATGGTATCGGTTACGAGATTGAAGCGCCCATGAGCACGATTTACGATCTGCCTGAGGTGGGGCAGAAGGTTACGCTTTATACGCACTTACTAATCCGCGAAGACGCCCACTTGCTCTATGGATTTAATAAACCTGGAGAAAAAACCGTATTTCGACAGCTTCTCAAAGTTAACGGTATTGGTGCGAAAATCGCGCTGGCTATACTCTCGGCACTGAGCATGGATGAACTTAAAAGTTTAGTGGATGCTGAGGATATTGCTCGTCTGACTAAGGTCCCTGGCATCGGCCGAAAGACCGCTGAGAGATTAATTTTAGAGTTAAGAGATAAATTGGCTGGGCCTGATAACGTGCCAAATGGCACATCTTCGCCGAGCGTAGTCGATGATGCCGTTAGTGCTCTTGTATCTTTGGGTTATAGCGACCGAGACGCGCGAGCTTGCGTTTTGAAAGTGGATGAAGGGCTAACTCTCCCCGAGACGATCCGTCAAACGTTACAGTTGATCTCATCAAGTTGAAATCTCAATTGATAATAAGATTGCCTTACCTTATGTGAGTAGTTGTGGATGGCATCAGATATAATCAAGCGATGTTCTTTTTCGAAATATTAAAGCGTCAAGAGCGTTTGCTACCGCGTGTGGATCGAGACATCAGGTTGTGGCTGGGATTGATTGGGTTTTTGTTTTCTTTTTGGGGCTTGTCGAGATGATTGAAACTGACCGGTTAGTATCTCCTGAGTCAACGCCTATTACATCGGAGGATAGGGTCGAGAGGGCTTTGCGGCCTAATCGGTTAGACGAATATGTCGGTCAGGAAAAGATTCGTGGTCAGTTAAGTGTCTTTATTCAAGCGGCGATTGGCCGAAAAGAGCCTCTGGATCATGTCTTGCTTTTTGGCCCTCCAGGATTAGGAAAAACTACATTAGCGCACATCATCGGTCGAGAAATGGGTGTCAATGTCAGACAAACCTCTGGCCCGGTTATTGAGAAGCAGGGTGATTTAGCCGCGTTGCTGACTAATCTGGAAGCTAATGATGTTTTATTCATTGATGAGATCCACAGATTGTCTCCGGCCGTCGAGGAGATTCTCTATCCTGCTCTGGAAGATTTTCAAATTGATATCATGATTGGCGAGGGCCCAGCTGCGCGTTCAGTAAAACTCGATCTACCACCGTTCACTCTAGTTGGGGCGACAACCAGAGCGGGTATGCTGACTAATCCACTTCGCGACCGATTTGGTATCGTTTCCCGGTTGGAGTTTTACACGCCAGATGAGTTGACTAAAATCGTTAAAAGATCTGCCGAATTGCTGGACACTCCAACTGATGATGGAGGTGCGGTAGAAATAGCTTCCAGATCGCGAGGAACACCACGTATAGCAAACCGTCTTTTGCGACGTGTCAGAGATTTTGCTGATGTTCAATTTAAAGGGAAAATCGATGAAAAAGTCGCTAGTGTCGCGTTAATGAGCTTAGATGTCGATGGTAGAGGCCTGGATATTATGGATCGTAAGCTGCTTGAAGCAATTATTCACCGCTTTGCGGGAGGTCCTGTGGGTGTTGATAATTTAGCTGCAGCGATCGGCGAATCTCGGGATACTATCGAGGACGTGATTGAGCCATTTCTAATACAAGAGGGCTATCTCCAAAGGACCCCGCGCGGAAGGTTGGCAACCCCAAGAGCTTTTAGTCATCTTGGTCTTGAGAATACAGTTGACGATAAGCCAGATTTGTTCAAAGGGGCTTAAAGATTATTTTTGCACTGAAGACGCGAATTTATTATCAGGATACCGATGCGGGTGGCGTGATTTACCATTCTCGATATTTGGATTTTTTGGAACGTGCTCGTGCCGATTGGTTGCGCTACCTTGGGTTTGAGTCTGGAAAGTTAGCAAAGGAATTTAATGTTCTTTTGGTTGTTCGCAAGTTGTCAATTGATTTCCGTCAGCCTGGTCGACTGGATGATGAGCTCGATATTTCTGTGAATACCGTCAAGGTTGGTCGCGCTCAGTTGACATTGACTCAATCTGTGTGTCGAAGTGGATTGATCCTAGCCAGCGCTAATGTTAATTTGGCGTGTATCCACGCGCTAAAGTTTGTACCCGTTAGATTTCCATATTCGCTAAAGGATAAATTAGAGCCGTATGTTTGATTCTCTTCAAAAAAAGAAAGGGTATTTATGCCAGTGAGCATGTCGGAGAACATGTCTTTTTTCTCGTTGATTGTTAACGCCAGCATTTTAGTCCAATTGGTAATGGTTGCGTTACTTGTGATGTCTCTGGTTTCGTGGTGGTATATTTTTTTAAAAAGGGAGATATTTAAGGATGCATTTAGGAGCGTTAGAGCTTTTGAGGGGCATTTTGCTTCTGTTAATGATCCCGGGAGTTTATATCAGCATGTTCGAGCCAGTAAAACGCGCGGCGCCCTCGATCGAATTTTTGAGTCAGCACTGAGAGAGTTCACAAAACTACAGCAGCAGACTGGTATGTCTTTACCAACCCTAATGGATGGAACTCGAAGGGCGATGAATGCCCAGTACCAGAGAGAGTTGGACCGATTAGAAATGAACTTATCGTTTTTAGCAACAGTAGGGTCAGTGAGTCCTTACGTCGGTCTTTTTGGAACGGTTTGGGGAATCATGAACGCATTTCGAGGCCTAGCTAATGTAGGGCAGGCAACTTTAGCGCAGGTCGCACCAGGCATTGCAGAAGCATTAATTGCTACCGCAATGGGTCTATTCGCTGCAATACCAGCCGTGTTGGCTTATAACCGGTATGTCCGTGATGTGGAGCGATTAACTGCTAGATACGAAAGTGGAATGGAGGAAATATCAAATCTATTACAGCGTTCAGTGACGGTTAGTTAACCCGAATTTGATCCTTACGATTTATAGGTGACGTAATGGCAAAAAGACAGCGTAAGTTAATGAATCAAATGAATGTTGTTCCATACATTGATGTGATGTTGGTGTTACTGGTGATCTTTATGGTGACCGCCCCAATGCTTAATCCTGGAGTTGTGGAATTGCCTAGCGTCGGTAAATCGTCTCAAATACCTATAAGACCATTAGAACTCATCATAAAGGCCGGTGGAGATTTTGCTTATATCGATCGGGAAAAATCTAAAGCGACCAGGGTTATCGGATGGAGTGAGTTGTTATCTGTCGTGACGCAAAAGCAAGACGCTAATCCAAATCAACCAATCCTTATCTCTGCTGATAAAAGTGTTCGGTATGAACGCGTAATGGACATGATGGACGTGTTACAAAAAATGAATGTTGAGCGTGTTGGCTTGATGGTAACACCCAAGGAATAAATGTCCCGAGGAGTAAAACAGTCTCGAATAAAGTCGGGTTTTTTATCTATCCTGGTCCATGTTGTTTTACTTCTGTTTCTGGTTGTCAGCTTAGATTGGAACCACCGAGATCCAGAGCCTGTGATGGTGGAACTGTGGTCGCCAGAGACGAAACCACAAAATGCTCAACCTGCAGTTGAGCCTAAACCTAAGCCTAAGCCTAAGCCTAAGCCAGAGCCCAAGCCCAAGCCCAAGCCTAAGCCCAAGCCTAAGCCAGAGCCCAAGCCCAAGCCCAAGCCTAAGCCAGAGCCCAAGCCCAAGCCCAAGCCCAAGCCCAAGCCCAAGCCTA
>CBFIFN010000068.1:0-7382 GCA_965661885.1 uncultured Burkholderiales bacterium
TATGGTTAAAGTTTCATTTGAGCATAAACCTTACCGTAAAGCTTTGATGGAGAGTTTCGGGGCGAAGTGTATCGCCAGTCCGTCTGAGATTACGAATTCTGGTAGAGCGATCCTAGAAAAAAATCCGGAGAGTTCTGGTTCATTGGGAATCGCGATTTCCGAGGCGGTTGAAATAGCTGCGACGAATGACGATACAAAGTATGCGCTTGGATCGGTTCTTAATCACGTCTTGATGCATCAATCGATTGTTGGTCTGGAGTCTATTAAGCAAATGGAAATGGCTGGGGATTATCCTGATGTTATTGTTGGTTGTACTGGAGGAGGTTCGAATTTCGCGGGGATTGCATTCCCATTTTTAGGGCAAAAGCTGCGCGGCGGAAGTGACATAGAAATCGTGGCGGTGGAACCCTCAGCCTGTCCATCGCTAACTAAAGGACAGTACGCGTATGACTTTGGTGATACCGGGCAAATGACGCCCCTTGTAAAGATGCATACCCTCGGCTCATCGTTTATCCCGCCTGCATTCCATGCAGGTGGTCTTCGTTATCACGGTATGGCTCCGCTGGTTTCGCATATCAAGGACTTGGGATTAATTGATGCGGTGTCTTACTCTCAGTTAGAAATATTTGAAGCTGGAGTTCAGTTCGCTCGAGCGGAGGGGATTATTCCAGCACCGGAGGCTAATCATGCCGTTAAGGGAGCCGTAGTTGAGGCTATGAAATGTAAAAAGGAAGGCAAGTCCAAAACAATTCTTTTTAATTTATGCGGACATGGCCATTTTGACATGCAGGCTTATACCGACTACTTCTCAGGTAAGTTAACAGATATGAGTTACAGCGAAGAGGAGCTTGCAATGGCATTGTCTGGGCTCCCCGCTGTTTAGAGATGAGTATTTGTAAATAATGCTGAACTGAGGTCACTGATAATTATTGGTTCTTTTGAATATTTTTCGGCGAGTAGTTTTACTGTTTGCAATTCGGGTATTCGCTTAAGATCATTCAGCTCCATTATCGTTATTGCTCAATCATATTGTTCATAAAGTGCTTTTATTGAAACTGTGAATACAAGGCACAGTTGTTGCTCGGCAAAATCAGGTTTGAGGTTAACTACATGTTGGAATTACACAAGAGAAAAATGAAAAGATTGATACTGGTTATGGTACTTTTAGTCACGTCCAAAAGCTTCGCTGAATCCGATATCACATACCATGAGAAAGCGTGTGACGATGGTGTGATATTCAGTTGTAGTTTATTGGGCTCACTATATCAGTGGGGAGATGGTATTGGCCAAGATCACCAAAAAGCAGTCTCATACTACGAAAAAGCCTGCGGTGCGGGCAGTTCCTATAGTTGTTTAATGCTGGGGTCGATGTACGAATTTGGTGAAGGTGTCGCGAAAAACGACAGTCAAGCTTTGCAGTTCCTAGAGATGGCTTGCGACTTAAAGGAAAAACAAGGTTGCGATGCGTCTGCCAGGTTAAATAAAAAATTGGGCCGATAGCTAATCCTAATGCTCTAATTGAATTGTGTTAGTGACGTAAAAATTTCAACAAAAGTCGCTTATTCAGGTGGAGGCCGTCATCGATTCGAGTGTGTGAGAACTCTATGGCAATCTTGATTGAAACCGCAACATCTTGTTCAAACATATCCGTCAATTTTTTGAACTCATTCCTATTGCCGTTTGTCCACCAGATAGACATAAATGACGTGGTTATAGCGCGCTTTTATTGGAGTCGGCTATGAATAGAAAGAGCTTATTAATGATTCATACGAGAAAAAAATCGATGCTCTATAGCCACTGATTAACGTAAATTGAGGACTGACGCTCATTGAGTGTTTTTAAATAATAATGTGGTTATTTACAATAAAAGTCGGCGTTGCTGCGATCGCAATTGCTTTCAGCGCTTGGTTGTCAGGTCGAAAACCGGAGTTGGCGGGGTTTATTATTGCGCTGCCGCTTGCATCGATATTAGCCCTCGCTTTTTCTCATCTCGAGCATCGAGATGCGTCCGCTAGCATCACTTTCGCCAAAAGCATCATGGTGGGCGTGCCGGTGTCTTGGTTGTTTTTTCTGCCATTTTTCCTCGCTGAAAAATATGAATATGGTTTTTGGATAAGTTACCTTGGGGGGCTCTTATTGCTTATCGGTGGGTTTTTTATTCACAGTTACTTAGTCAGACAAATTTAGACCCTCGTGTCCATTAAAGCTCTTCAACCAGGTACGTTCACATGATTAAAATTTTCCCCACTTTTTTTATTATTTCAATGCTGGCCGTGGGCACGATAAACGCGCGAACGGCTTCGTCGGAGGATATGAAAAGCACTTCTGTCGTAGCTTTCGACGAATTTCTGAGTGAGTATCGGTACCCTTATGAGGTTAATAAGTACCCGTTTCCGTCCCAGGGGGAAGACTTGGAAATGGCTTACATGTATCTCGCTCCTAAAACGCAGAACGTTGGATCGGTGATGCTGCTTCATGGTAAAAATTTCAATGGTGCATATTGGGAAGAGACCGCTAACATGTTGCATGAACTGGGGTACGGTGTGGTCATTCCCGACCAAATAGGTTTCGGGAAATCATCGAAACCTATTGATTATCAATACACCTTTGAGGTTTTAGCGAAAAATACTAAGGGTTTACTAGAACATCTTGAAATAGACTCGGTTCACGTCATCGGGCACTCAATGGGAGGCATGTTGGCATCTCGGTTTGCTCTTTTATATCCGTCGATGACAAAAGAGGTCACGCTATTGAATCCCTTGGGTTTAGAAAATTATTTACGGTACGTTGAGTACAAGGATGTCGACTTCTTTTATCAAAGAGAGTTGAAGCTCACGCCTGATCGAATCCGAAACTACCAGAAGACATATTATTATGACGGTGATTGGAACGAGAAATACGAGGCATTAGCGGCTCCTTTAATAGGATGGGTAAATGGACCGGACTGGGATAAGTTGGCGAAGATTAGTGCCCGAGTGTACGATATGATTTTTACCGGTCCTGTGATGGAGGAGTTTAAGTATTTTAAAATGCCGGCAAATTTAATCATCGGCACAAGGGATCGAACGGGGCCTGGTCGCCACTGGAAGAGGGTGGATGTGGATTATGAACTAGGTCGCTATGATCGGCTTGGTGTCACTGTCAAGAAAAATAGCCCTAATATGAACGTGATAGAACTGGGTGATTATGGACATGCACCTCAAATCGAGAATTTTGAAGCTTTCCGTCACGCCTTATATAGCGTTTTGTACCCGTAATAAATCGTATCAATCGTCTTATTTTAATCGCCACCGAGAGGCGAAAAGAAATAAGTACATATTACCAACAAAGCTAATTTTGCTGTTTGCGAGAAAGTTATAGGTTTATAGAGACATAATTATCAGGTGACAAGAAAAATATTATGTTTAAATTTGTGTGTTGTCCCCAGAGCGGATTAAAAAATGGCTTTATTAATCAGGGTGTCCTTATCCTTATCAGTCGCTTATTATCAATATGCTGTCACTCATAACCTGAGTGACACAGAGATTCGGGGTACTTGGGTTAGCATATGATGTTGAGGTTAATTTCGATCAGACGATCCACAAGCTGGATAGGTGGATTCCCAATATGGTTTTACCATTTAAATGAGAGAAAAAGATAATGATAGTTACTACTGAAGACTTGCATCAATCCTATCCTGATACCCCCAAGGGGATGAGTGATGGTGAGTGGCACGCGAGGATTGATTTGGCAGCCGGCTACAGGCTTACGCATATGTACGGCTGGACTAGCGTGGTGTATAACCATATTACGCTTCGTATTCCTGGTACTGATACTTTTTTAATCAATGCTTTTGGGCTGCGCTACGATGAAATCACGGCCTCTAATTTAGTTGTGATTGACCTTGATGGTAATAAAATTGATAAGGGCGATGACTGGCCCGTTAATCGAGCGGGTTATCTGATCCACTCCGCGGTACACCGGGCTCGGCCCGACGATTTGCACTGCGTCATGCACACGCATGAGCCTTTCAGTCAGAGCATGACAGCGCTAAACGTAGAGGTCGTACCAATGGTGCAGGAAGCGTGTCAGTTATTTGAGCGTGTGGGGTATCACGATTTTGGAGGAATCGTACTTGATGATGGTGAGCAGGAGCGGCTTTGTAGTTCCCTCGGGACAGACAAACACACCTTGGTACTAAAAAATCATGGTCTTATAACTGCCGGATCGTCGGTAGCCTGGGCTTTTATCCGACATGGTGTTTTTATTCGAAACGCTGAAATTCAATTACGAGCAATGGCGTCCGGTGGGTCTATCAGTAAGATTACTGATGATGTGATGCGACATACCCGCAATCAGTTCGAGGGGGGAGACGCGCAAGCTGGCGCTGCAGTTCGTCATCCAGAATGGCCGGCTTATATCCGTCTGCTGGATAAGATTGACCCTAGCTGGAAGAGTTAGTCGTAGACGGTAATTGCGTCATTCAGTTTCTCAACAAAAAAAGCTGTCACTTAATCTTTAATTAATCCTTGTAATTCTGCGGCTTTGAAAGCTGGTAAGGCTTTTTGGATTTCAGTTGATATTATTTTTTGTGTTACGAATTGACATTTTTTAGACAAACGAATGAGTAATCTATGAATAAATATTTGTCTATTTTTTTTGTGATCCTCGGCGTATCATTTTCTATTGCCGCACATGCTAAGAAGCTGTCGCCGGCCGAGTGCCGCGAGGTTCTATTAAACGGCGAAACGATTGCCTCAGGGTATGACGATGGACTACGTCTCGCGTTGCGATGGAAAGGTGAACTTGTTTATTGTGTGATGCAAGACGAAGAAGAATATGAATGTTGGGTAGAGGACTAGGCTAGTTAAATCAGGAAAATAAATTGAAGGCCCCTTTTCAAAATCCTCGTTTTGAGATTGGATGTTTGAGGTGCATTAGTATGAACGCGACAGGTGTTTAGATGATTAAATATGGCAAGCGATACTTTTTGCATCAACTGGCTGGCTTGGTCACTTTTTCTGCAGCCAATTTCGCTCTGGCTAGGATCACGCCACGACAGAGTTTAGGTCCGTTTTACCCCTCAACGCTTCCGCTTGATAGTGACTCAGATCTTACTTTCGTAGATGGAAAAAAAGGTCGGGCTAGTGGTCATGTCACTAATCTTTATGGCCGAGTGTATAGCGTAAATGGAAGCTTCGTGCCTCAAGCGAATATCGAAATCTGGCAATGTGATGCATTTGGAGGATATCATCATCCAAGCGATGGTGGCGGCAAGGATCCTTTTTTTCAGGGATATGGAAAGACGATGACAGA
Organism: uncultured Burkholderiales bacterium; assembly: GCA_965661885.1. Classification (GTDB taxonomy): domain Bacteria; phylum Pseudomonadota; class Gammaproteobacteria; order Burkholderiales; family Eutrophovitaceae; genus Eutrophovita. The sequence continues at coordinate 5,296 of CBFIFN010000068.1, forward strand.
TGACAAAGGGCAGTTTCGATTTAAGACGATTAAGCCAGTAGCCTACCCAGGGCGTGCACCACATATCCACCTGCGAATCTCGAAGGGGTCAAAAGAATTAGTTACTCAAATTTACGTTCTTGGAAACCCTGCTAATCGAACTGATTTCCTTTTGAATTCGATTCCCAGCAAAGAAGCAAGACAATCACTCATGATTCCTTTCGACAATGACCCTAACGGAGCTGTTGGCGAGTTAGCAGCTAAATTTAACCCTATTATTGGCTAATTGAAAATCGACTACTAGGGGGGTAAGGCGCCGCCACTTTATTTTGCAAAGTAAGTTAAAGCTTGAGGGTTTAATCCCGTATGAGATCTATTTTCATTTGTATTGCCCGGTTGTTATGGAGTCTTAGGTTAAGTTTTGGAGCGCGTAATTTTGAGTAAAACTAAGAGGTATGTCGCAGACGGCAACATTATGGGCGCGATGGCGCTTATTGGTGTTGTGGGTTGGATTATTCTCGTGGTGCCTGAGCTGCATTTTTTGTATAAGTACGTGATACCTGTACTTGGGGATGGCAAATATCTCGCTTTTTTGGTAATGGGAATTGCAATGTTCATCTGTTTGCCGGTGGTGCTGACTCGCAAAGCCTTTAAAGTATTGATGCCGTTTAAATGTCAGAGCGTAATTGAAAAGTTAGCGATGGTGTTTTTATGCATTTTGTCGGTCGTGAGTTCCAGAGGCTTTATGTAGTGGTCAGTTTTCCGCTCAGGTGGCGATACAAACGTAAGGTAAATCAATATCAATTGGATTGAATTCATTCATTGGCCCATTTATCAACCAACGAACTGTAGGCTACGCGTTGGTGTGATTGGTTTGCATGAGAAATATTGTTATTTACTCGAATTAAATAGTTAAAAAAGTGAGAACCTCAAAACAGTCTTCGGTTCTGGAGGAGTATGCCGGTTGTTATATGACCGACACTTAGACCGCTTGAGGTTCTCTGGGAAGAAGCGAGTAGTACTTAGGTTAACGAGACGTTGTGGTAAGGAAAGGTCAGTAGTGTGGCAATTGAATGGTTTGGTTAAGTTAAGCGGAGCAGGTAGGGTTTTGCATATCAAAAAAATTGTTTAATATTGGCTGAGGCAAAACAAGGTTATTTAGTCGGATTTTTATAAAGGGAGACTTAAATGAAAATTTTTTCTGTTATTGTTGTTCTCGTGTTTGGGTTATCGTTTTCTGTGACTGGAAGCGCAAAAGAGGTTGTTGATCGAGAGTTAGTAGCGAAAATTTTATTACTTGGAGAGCCTTTGGGGTCCTCTTCTGGTGGAAACCGATTTCCAGGTTCAACCATGATAGCTATCAGGTACAACAATATGCTCTATACGTGTTTTGTCCAAAACGACTCCGGTACGGTTCGTTTTACTTGTGATGATCCATACGAATAATTCAGTCAAAGAGGCTAGCAAAAGGCGACTAGACGAATGTCAATATTAAAAGTCGATTTTGTTCTAGGGACGGTAAGCGTCTTGATACGTTGTAGATGCTTGTCAACACGCTACAATGGACGTGGAATGAGGTAAAAACTTATCCGAAACTCTTGAGTTTTTCATTTCTGCCCACGAAGGATATAGGTTCATGTCCACTTATAGTGATTAAGGTGATAAAGGCATAGGCCAACAGATATGTCCCCTAGGAGGAAAAGTGATGCGTTATATATATTTATTAATGATGTTGATGTCGTTTTCTGCCCAAGCAGAGTGGAGATCGAACGGAAACAATATTTACTCAAAAGACATAGAGTTTAATTCGTTGACCGAACGAGTATCCGTTCAGCTATTGACTGACGACAGTTACCCGCATAGCTCGCTTGTTTATCACATGCAATATCAATGTGAAAACGGAGTACCCACAAAACAGCGTGAGTTTTGGGCGGGTTTCTACGACGGAAGAATGGGTACAGGCGAGGTTATCTTTGAAAGCTCAGGTGCCCCTTGGGTGCCTTTCGAAGACAACAGATTTACAGTTTTAGTCATTACGCTGTGCGCAGAGGTGGATCGAAAAAAGCCTCAGAAAAACCCGCTTTATTAAGGTTTCACGTACTACATTT
>CBFIFN010000069.1:0-7253 GCA_965661885.1 uncultured Burkholderiales bacterium
TTACTAGGTGCGACCAAAAGAAACCGATGCCTACAGTCATCGAGCCGATAGGGGATATATTCCTGGCTGCAGATTTTGAGAACCTGACAATGGCCTTTACTCATCTTCTCAGTAATGCTCAGGAAGCCACTCAGAGCGATGGGCAAATTGACATTCAAGTGACGAAATACGACTCGGAAGTAGAATGCAAATTCACGGATAGCGGCGAGGGTATGGATCAGGATTTTATTGATCATCGGCTATTCAAACCTTTTGATTCAACGAAAAAAACACTCGGCATGGGAATCGGCGCATACCAGTATCAACAGATTTTAACCAATATCGGCGGCCGAATTTCAGTAACAAGCCAACCAGGAGAAGGAAGTTGTTTCACAGTGACATTACCCATCGCCGCGGATTAAACCGCAAGCACAGATCGGGCAATTTAGGCATTTTCATTGTTCTGTCATTTTTCTATCTTACTCTCTCTGGATGCCAAGCTCCTCCCTCGCCAAATGCAACGATGGACAGCTCGAAAATCTCCGACCCAGCGAGCGAAGGTTTACTCGAACAATACGTCATCGGTGTTGGGGACTCATTGCAAATTAGTGTTTGGCGAAATCAAGATCTCTCCGCGAGTGTCGTTGTACTTCCCAGCGGTGATATTTCGGTACCGCTTGTGGGCGACATCAAAGCGGCTGGCTCAACCACTGAGCAATTGGCTGACGCAATTTCCAAGGGCCTTGATAGTTTTGTTCGACAGCCTTCTGTCACTGTTTCAGTACTTAGCGCGGTAAGCGCAGAATATCTCCAAAGGGTCCGGATAACTGGCGCTGTAAATAACCCTCTTTCAATTCCCTATCGTCGCGGACTAACTGTACTAGACTTCGTGCTGCAGGCTGGGGGATTAACGCCTTTTGCAAATGCAGACAGAGCATTGCTCTATCGTCAGGAAGGGGAAGCCATGAAGGTCTACCCTGTGAGACTTGATGACATTCTCGCTAAAGGGGACCTCGAAACGAATTATGCACTACTGCCTTCAGATATCATCACCGTCCCTGAAAATAGCTTCTAAAAATGAACGCCCTAATATTCCAGTACATTCAGGAAATTCACAAGCAGCTGAAAATTAGAACACTATGGCTAATTGCGGGCGGAGCACTGATCAGCTTTGCTATCCTCATCGTGGGCATGAATTTCGAGCCAAAATATGAAACCTCCGTCACAATATTTGCTGACAACCAGAATGTTATTAAGCCGCTTCTTGAAGGTCAGGCTGCCGTCACCGTGCCAAGAAATGAGAGGATTCGAATCGTTCAGGAAACAATGTTTGCACCACGCTTACTAGACCAAGTAGTAAAGGCGACATTTGGTGACCCGAGCATAGTGACTGGATCTGATGAGATGGAAGAGGCCATGACCGAATTGAGGAAAACGATAAACCTTAGTGCACCAGCGAGTAATTACATTACCATTTCTTATAGCAACGTAAGCCCCAACACGAGCTTCAAGGTCGTGAACAAGATCACCAGCCTGTTCGTAGAAGAGAGCGCGCAGAATAAACGAGCAGAAAGCAAAAGTGCCTACACATTCATTGACGAGCAAGTTAAGTCGTATAAAAATCAGCTTGTAGAGGCTGAAAACAAGCTCAAAGCCTTTGAAGCTGCAAATGTTGACGGGATCGACTCACAAGTTAGTTCCTCTATTGCCAACCTACGGACAACTATCGACGAAATAGCCATAGATATAGATGCCGAGGAAGTAAAGATTGCTGCGCTCGAGATACAATTGGCTAATGAAACACGCTTTGCAAACAATGATTACAATGCACGAGTCTACAGAGATCGACTGGCGCAACTTGAATCGAAGCTTGATACGCTAAGACTTAACTACCGTGATGAGCACCCAGACGTTGTTGATATGCAACTGCAGATTCAGGACGTAAAGAAGACAATTGTGGAGGTTGAAAATGCCTCTCAAAATCCTATTCAAGGATCTTCTGACTTGACAGGTGAACGCAACCTAAACCCCATCTACGAGGATCTAAGCGGACTTCTCTCCGAAGCCAAAGTTACCGTACAGACAAAACGTCATCGCTTAGCGGCCAATCAAAAACGTTTGCAAGAACAATATCAACGCAGAGTCAGGGTCGCAGCAAATCAAGCAGACCTCTCCGAGCTCACAAGAGACTACAGTGTCACTAAGAACATTTACGAGGACTTACTTGAAAGGAAAGAGCGCGCGCGAATATCTATGACGCTTGACCTAGCTGGACAGGGCGTAACCTACAAAATATTGGAACCCGCGATTTTTCCTGTACTCCCCACAGGAATACGATACTTCCATTTCGTTGTGGCAGGACTGATTCTAGGAACCATTCTTCCCCTCGGTATTCTTATCGCATTCGTACTTTTTGACCACAGAATAAAGTTTGCGGACCAGCTTAACGAACTATTTCCAGGAATTGTTCTGGCCGTGCTGCCAGAGGAAGCAGTCAAGTACCAAGACTGGCGATGGGTTTCTGTATCTTTTGCAGCCGTGCTAGCTTGCTATACCGGAGCTGCTTTTTCTTTTCGTTACCTGCTTTCATAGCTTACCGAGTGCTATCCGATTGACCAACAACCCTCCAAACAGCATTGCATCAAGGCGCATCCGGCAACATGCCATCAGGGATATGCAAAACAGCACACGTCTTTCCGATGAGAAGAAAGAGGAATTGGGGATTATATTTCCAGGGATGCGTGATCGCCACATTCTCAATATTTACAGAGATTTGAGAAACAAGCTTCTGCGCATCTCTGACTATCAGAACTTTGTGTGCCTTCTCAGTTCGTTCTCTCCAGATGGCGACACGGCCAAATTGTCCATGAACCTGGCCGCGGTATTTGCTTTCGATAAATCCAGATCATCGATCGTTATCGACTGTGACACCAATCACAGCTTAATCGAAAAACTTTCCACCTTAGAGAGTGATAACGGTCTGATCGATTTCATCGAGAACGATCTCGACGATGTTTCTATACTTATTCAAGAAAGCGGTATCGAGAGACTCAGGATAATTCCCGCAGGTAATGTTATCGAAACAAGTACGGAGTCTCTAGAGTCGATTCGAATGCGCGAGATCGTTACTGAACTCAAGAAGCGCTACCCTGATAGATACATTTTCATTAATGCACCAAGCATGAGGCTCTCAAGTGAAGTACAGGTCCTGGCAAATGTCAGTGACCATGTTGTTTTCCGGCTTGATTCGGGCACTGTAGACGAGCAGCAAGTGACCGAGGCCGTAGAAATGATCGGACCTGAAAAGGTTGCTGGTGTCGTCGTCTTTTCCGGGCAATAGACCTTGAGATTTTATAGCGCTTCGATAATCAGCTCGAGAAACGAATTTAAGCGATTAGAGCCCGTTTGGGGCTCGTTGATAAACGACAGCGATGGCAATAATTTATTTTTGACTTTCAACTGGATAGATTGCTGGCTAGATTTTTTCCCTCCAGACTGCACCTTGTTTATTGTTCTCATTCACAAACGACAACAACTAATAGCAATTGCTCCACTTTACAAAGCACCTATAAAAATACTAAACGCCATATCAGCGCGCGTAATTAGAGTGTTGGGTGATCAAGATAGCTCTGCAGAGTACCAGGATTTGATATTACACAGAGAGCACAAAGAGGAAGCGCTCAGGGAGATAGCTTCGGCAATCAAAAATAACGCAAAAGAATGTCTTGCAGCTTGGTCACCTTTTGCTGACGAATCAACAGGTGCTGCAGCACGCCTTGAGAAAGTAATGGCAGCGGCTGACTATCACGTTGCTTCAAGGACCATTGCTTTCTACCGATTGCCGCTACCGGACAATGCAAAGACCTATGAGTCGAGGTTAAAAACAAAGCAGCGAAATAATATTCGCCGCTACCATAAACAACTTTCTGGACTAGGAAATCTCACACTTCAAAATTTGCAGGATCTTATGTCCCCCGAGGAAATTTTTACTTTACTTGAAAACCTGCACTCACAAAGATGGCTATCCAAAGGCCAAACCGGTGCCTTCGAACGAAACCCAAAATTCAAAGAATTTCTTAAAGCGTACACTATACGGGCTAGCAAGCTGGGCCAAATTGCTGCTTTTTGCCTTTTTCAGGGACACAAACCTATCGCTATCCGATTCGGCTTCACTTACGACAACACTATGTACGAAATACAGTCTGGCTTCGACCCATCTCTTAATGGCGCCGGTTTAGCCGCCATAGACATGGCGATAAAGGCAGCAATTTCCGACCATATTAAGGTCTATGACTTCCTTGCATTCGAAGGTGAGTACAAGCAACGCTTCGGTGCGATCAAGCAACCTGGAAGACGTTTATTTGCTATCAGAAAAAATTTGTTGGGGTGGCTAATTACTCGTGCCGGGCTCTGGCCTACCGGAAGGTATATTCAAATGTGAGTCAAAGAGGACCTTATCTATCGACCCTATAAAAAAACACGCAAAACTCCATCTAAAAATTTGAAACTTCCTTTCATCCTTAACAATGAACATGTCTGAATCTAATCTGAAATCCATTGGCAACTACAGCATCGCTTGCTTTGTTTTTATTGCTTTGGCGGTTGCCTACTCAGCCACTATTTATGAAATTTCGATCGAATGGTCAGGAAATGGCGTTTACAGCCACGGTTTCCTGGCGTTACTAATTGCCGCTTACCTCACATACCAGAGCAGGGAAAAAATTAGCAATCCGATGTATCGTTTTAATCTCATAGGGTTGATCGCGATAATAGCGACCGGCTCTTTGTGGCTTGCTGCTGCATTAATCAACGTTCAATTGATACAGGTTTTCTGTCTCTTTATCCTTATCGTTGCCACCCTAGTCTGCCTGTTTGGCTTTCAATCTTTGTGGGCACTCAAAATCGCCCTGCTCGCGCTTCTACTTGTGCTACCAGTCTGGAATTTTCTACAGGTTCCGCTTCAGATCCTTTCGAGTGATGTGACTTACACCGCGCTCAAACTATTGGACATACCCACCCTTCGAGAAGGGTTTCGGTTCACTGTGCCGGGTGGGCAATTTATCATCGAGGAGGCATGCTCTGGTCTAAGTTTTTTCCTAAGCTCCTGCTTACTCAGCGTGCTGTTTGTTCATTTCAATCAGGTTTTAGGCATAAACAGACTATATTTCATTCTGTTTGCCATATTGCTTTCCCTCGTGAGCAACTGGGTACGAATTATTTTCGTGATCTTGGTCGGCAATTACACACGAATGGATCACGTTATCGTACAAGATCACTTAACCTTTGGTTGGATATTATATGCAGTCATGCTAATTCCGTTCTTTGTGGTTGGACATTTTGTCAATCAATTACCAACACAGTCCTCCATCAATCAGGAGATCTTCCATAATCAAGATGAGCTAGAGATAAATAACTCTGTTCCGGGGAAGGCAAAAATTATCGCGATAGTTACTGCATTGGCGCTCATCTCCTATCCGACGATGCGACTTTTCCTGATTTCCGAAAATCATGACCCAGGTATTGCAACAACTTACGACACTGCACTGAGCCAGCTTACACAACGTGTCGACACGAGATTTACAAAAGCCTGGAACCCGAGATTTGTCGGCGCCGACGAGACAGATCAAGCATCGATACGCTATGACTCTCAGCTTTATAGAAGCCTACGAGTCACCTACTTGACGCAAACTCAGGGAAAGGAATTAGTTTTCGTAGAAAATACACCCTTTACTGAGGATCAGTGGCTTACCACTAGCACTCAAGTTAAAACAGTTGAAATGAAAGGCGCGGTAACAAATCACGAGTTAACCACATTGAGAGACCGACGGGGAACTGAACGCTACATGGCAAGTTGGTACTTTATTGGGGGCAGAGTTACCACCAGCGAACGAGAGGCTAAACTCTTTGAATTTTTCGGCTGGCTAACCGGTGATGCATCAGCTCATTTCTTTGCATTTGTACTAGATAAAAAAGAGAGGAATGTATCGGATTCGGAGTTTCCCGTAAACCTGCTTAACCTGTCCAGCGAAATGCAGTCGATGATGCTCAAGAGCTATAAGCGATGAAGAGCGCTCGTCCTGATTTTTTAGAAATGTGTTTTGACCCCTACGACCCTTGGATGAGCCCTCGCGCAATTAGAGTTCGGCAAGCGTTTTATCAGGGAAGGCTGTCGGCAAAATTCAGCGCAGCACTCATCGTTTTAATAGACTGGCTTGCCCCAAAGTTTCTCCGCAAGGTAATGAAGATTGAGCAAAGAAGCTACCCCATCACTGTCGCTCAAAAAATACTCGCAGCAGATTCTATCGACCAACCACGATTGGCGCTAGAACAGTTGATGAGCGTCGCTGTTCCGGATAGTTCAAAGTATGGAGCTGCATGGGGTTTGGGCTTTCCGTGGATGTCTAAAAATGGGCTCTATAACTCAGACGTTCCCTTCATCACCCACACTCCTTACGCCATGGAGGCACTCTGTCGACTGATGACCTTTGAAACGTGCCACGAGGATGCACAAAAATACTTTGCACGCACTTGGCAATTTTTGGAAAGCCTATTTGTTTTACATGAAGACAGTGCAACGCTTGCCTTGTCTTATGCGCCGACGAATGAACCCCGAATCGTGATAAACGCAAACTCCTACGCTTGTTTTGCCTACTGTCTACACGCGGACCAAGACGTTTCAAGGAGCAGTCAGGCACGAGATCGGGCGCTTAGAATTGCCAGATACGTAGTACAACAGCAACAGACCAATGGCGGCTGGTACTATTATGCTGACGACCTTCCTGGGAACTTCATCGACTGTTTCCACAGTTGTTTTGTTATCAAAAATTTAATCAAAGCATCCAAGTTAGACAATGATGTTCGTGCTCTAGCTGCCGAATCTATTCAACGAGGCAAACAGTATATCGACGAAAACTTTTTTGATGAAAAAAAAGGGCTTGTTAAAAGATTTACAGCGCGAGATATCAAGGACCCATTTGTTTGGGATCTTTACGATCAGGCTGAATATCTTGGCATTTTAATAGAGTTGTCGGAACTCGATAGGGCCGAAAAATTATGCAAGGCAGCTAGAGCCAGCTTCGTCCGCAATGGCGACTGGTATAGCAAAATAGACATTTTAGGGTTTCGATGGGGAGAAAACTTTTCTCGTTGGGGCATCACACCTTTTCATTTTAGTGAAAACAAACTAAAAAAAATCAGGCAAAGCAAAGCGTAAATGTGCGGCATATTTGGATCAACTCGCAAACTAGATAATCAGGCGCTGACCAGCGTCATGG
>CBFIFN010000070.1:0-7243 GCA_965661885.1 uncultured Burkholderiales bacterium
AATGTGAAAAGGCCGCATTCAAGTCAGACAACACCGAGGGCCGGAGCCGAGGGGGCGCAAATGCCTCCAGCTGTTGACGCGGTCGTCAATGAATTTGTGCTTGATGGTCAAAACCTAGGATCTATTACTTTTAGCGCAAAACCCTTTGACGGACGCTGGAAGATTGCTGAGTTTTCCAATATTACGGAAACGGGCACATTAACCATGCGTGGTTTTTGGGATCAAAAGATGAATTCAAAGGTCTCCTATGATGTCGACTTTGAGATTCGTGATCTAGGGCAGTACTTGTCGAATTTAGACGGTAAGGAAAATATGGTGGGAGGCATTGGAAGTCTAAAGGGAGAAATAAGTTGGGATGGTAGTCCTTTTGCTGTAGATTCAAAATCACTCCAGGGTCAAGTCGCGTTTCACATAAAGGACGGACGATTTTTGAAAATAAAATCTGGGGCAGGCCATATCGTCAGTCTTCTAAGTTTACAAGCCTTACCTCGACGAATCACATTGGATTTCAGCGATGTTTTTTCATCTGGATTCAGCTTCGATTCGATTGAGTCTCTAGTAAGTATTTCCGATGGAGTTGCCAGTACCGACAAGTTAATCATGGAGGGGACCTCAGCATCAGTGGCTCTTTCGGGTGACGTAGATATAGTAAATAAGATGCAAAAGCTAGAGGTTTTTGTTACACCTAAATTATCATCAAGTGCCGCCTCAGTTGCGGGGGCTATTGCCGCAAGCCCAGTAATAGGTTTAGCGACTTTGCTTGCTCAAAAGTTGTTGGGAAACCCCTTTGACAAAATTGCCACTCGCTATTACACGATTAGTGGCGATTGGAGTGAGCCTGACGTTAAACGGTTACCGATCCCAACTGATTAAAAAAAAGTAATGTCCGTACAATATGGATTTAAGATGCTAATCGCAGTTTATGATTAAAAATTAATGGTGTTAAAAGTTATGAATGTAGATAAGAATATGGAACGGGCGAATGAGGTTATTCTTACGCCCGGAGGATTAACGATAGATAAATTACCCGGTCTTTTCTCGCGGCTCGGATCTAAAAAAGTCGATTATGCGGACTTGTATTTTCAGTACAGTCGATCGGAGTCTTGGTCGATTGAAGATGGAATCGTAAAGCTCGGCAGTTTTAACATCGACCAAGGAGTTGGGGCAAGAACTGTCGTAGATGAAAAAACAGCATTTGCTTACTCTGATGAGATTTCGTGTGCGGCGATACATTCTGCGCTCGATGCGACGAGTGCAATCGCGGGGCAGGGCTCTACCAGCGTTAGGCCAACTAATGTTCAAAGAGCACCCGCACTCTATTCGATCGATGATCCATTGCTTGGCCATTCGAATTCGGAAAAAATCTTGATTCTTGAGCGAATCGAGGCTTACGCACGCAAGTTCGATTCAAGGGTGACTCAGGTAGTAGCGAATTTAGCAGCGGTTCACGACACTATCCTCATAACGCGCTTAGATGGGTGTGTTGCCAGTGATGTGCGGCCGTTGATTCGTCTGTCTATCCAGGTCATCGTTGAAAGTAACGGACGAAAAGAGCAGGGTTCTGCAGGCGGTGGTGGAAGGTTCTCATATAACTACTTCACAGATGATATCTTGAAAGATTATGCTCAAAAAGCGGTTGATCAAGCCGTGGTGAATATTGACGCAGGGGCTTCTCCAGCGGGTGAGATGACGGTTGTTTTAGGTTCGGGATGGCCTGGAATTTTGTTGCATGAAGCTATCGGTCATGGGTTAGAGGGCGACTTTAATCGAAAGGGTAGCTCAGCTTTTTCGGGGCGAATTGGAGAGCGGGTGGCTGCGAAAGGAGTGACCGTCGTTGATGACGGAACCATACCAGATCGCCGTGGCTCATTATCCGTAGATGATGAAGGAACGCCAACAGCTGAGACGGTTTTGATTGACGATGGTGTTTTGTGTGGATATATGCAGGACACATTAAACGCGCGTTTGATGGGTGTATCTCCGACTGGAAATGGCCGACGTGAGTCTTATGCGCACGTGCCAATGCCTAGAATGACTAATACATATATGCTGAATGGCACTTGCGATCGCGAGGAGATAATTTCTTCTGTTTCAAACGGAATTTATGCAGCGAACTTCGGCGGTGGCCAAGTTGATATTGTCAGTGGTAAATTCGTGTTCTCTGCATCAGAGGCTTATCTCATTGAAAATGGGAAAATTACCAAGCCTGTAAAAGGAGCGACGTTAATTGGCAATGGACCTGATGTTTTGACCAGGGTATCTATGATAGGTGATGACATGTCTCTCGATTCAGGGGTAGGAACTTGCGGTAAGGATGGTCAAAGTGTGCCTGTGGGCGTTGGTCAACCCACGTTGCGCATCGATGGGCTGACTGTCGGGGGAACTGATCTCTCTTGATATGCTATTGTTCATTTGACTTCTGTAAATTAACTGTCTTGTCATAAATGAAAGGTTCTTTCTCTAGACTTTACCCCCTGGTTTTTTGGATCTTATCGTTGTTGTGGAGTAATAACCTCATTGCGCAGGTTAAGGAGTACACAGATTTACGAATTGTAACTCTAGCCCCACATCTTACAGAGATTGTTTATGCGCTTGGCGGCGACGAGCATGTGGTTGGCGTAATATCAGGATCTGACTATCCGGAAAATATGCCAAAGAAGGTAATTGTTGGTTCGGCCAGTGGCGTAGATTTTGAGAGGCTCATCAATATGCAGCCTACAATCGTTTTGGCTTGGAAGAATGGTAACAAGCAAGCGGACCTTCTGAAACTCAAGAAACTTGGCGTGAAGGTCCTCACTTTACCCTCGGAAAGTATCGCTGATTTATATCGCCAAATTTTTACCATTGGCGATATATTGCAAAAGGATATCGCCGCTGATCGACTTGTCAGATCGCTAAAAAACCGGGTTACGCTTTTATCCCATTTTTCACAAATAGAAACTAAAAAAAATGTCTTTATTCAAGTTTGGAGCGACCCTATTTTCACTATTGGTAAAAACCATTTTATCAACGAAGCGCTTCACATTTGTGGGGCTACTAATGTGGCGAAGGGCTATCCGTTTATTTCAAACTCCGTCTCAACGGAGTTCTTAGTTCTTTCGAGGGCCGATGTAATTTTGAATCTAACGGGACTCTCGTCAAAGGCTAACGGGTACCATAAGATGATGGAGAATTTTCATGGTCAAGCAATACCGAATATTATTGATTTTGATCCAGCGTATTTGATGCGTCTCGGGCCGAGATTTATAGATGGCGTTGAAGGGTTATGCTCAGCAATTAATGAGGCGTAGGTTGCCGTACTTTTGCAATTAGCTCTCACTCATTCTTCTGCTTGACCAATATACGTCCTCCACGCTTAATGACATATTGATTGCGCGACACGCAACAAACAAATAGTCAGATAGTCGGTTAAGGTATTTTTTTGAGACCTCAGAGATTTTTTCGCTCTGCTCAAGGCGAATGACACATCGCTCCGCTCGGCGGCAAACGGCCCTAGCTTGATGACATAAGGCGGATGGGCGCGAACCACCTGGGAGGATAAATTCTTTTAGAGGATCAAGGCTTAGATTCATGGTATCAAGTGCATCTTCTATATCCTCAATATCTTCACTAGTTATCGCACTGTAGCCTGGAACACTAAGTTCGCTGCCAAGATCGAATAATTGATGTTGAACATTCGTCAAGAAGCCTGAAATTTGATCAGGTAACGACTCACATAATAAAAGTCCAACCACGCAATTCAGTTCGTCTACCGTTCCGATTGCCTCAATACGGTCGCTGCATTTTAGGGTGCGCGTGCCATCTCCAAGTCCTGTTAAACCCGCATCACCAGTTCTTGTATATATTTTAGTAAGTCGGTTACCCATGATTCTTCTTTAACGGTGTAAGTATCTGATTTAATTCAATTTCTAAAATTACATCATGATGGCACATTTTTTAATAAACCTTTGCGATTTTGAACTTACTACTTGAGCTCAAGCTCTCTCTCTTCAATTTTAAGATATCGATACATTACATTATTTGTGTGATGTTTATTGTATAGAGCCCAATCTGAAAATTCGGTTAATTCACCTCTCTGAGTTGCGCTTAATAGGTCTAAATTTTTACCGTAGAGGCTACCGGTATGTTTTTCTAGGGCATTAAGATAAGCTAGAGAGTCGTCAATGGATGACTTGGTGAGTAATGGCCCAGTCGCCGGAACGATAACGGAAATGGGCATTTCACGAAGCAACTCAAGGGATTTTTTCCATTTTTTGAGATTAGCTTCTTTGACATTCGGAATGACGTGACTAAAAACGACATCACCGGAGAAGAGCGTTTCTGTGAGCCTGTGATAAACCATGATCACTCCGTCAGCAATAGTGTCTCCGTGGTATATCACGACGATGTCGCGTAACGGACGGTGGGATAATTCGTCCATCTCAGAAATATCTTGCGGATTGTCCACTTGGGTGCCTTTCATTTCGTGGCGGCCCAAAACCTCTTCTAAATACTTGATACAGTGGATGCACCGGTCTTGCATTTGAGTGGCCGCTCTTGGGTGAGCATAGGTTTGTATTCCTAACTCGCTGAGACTAAACGCTCCTAATGCAAACTTCTGCGCACCTTGAGTGACGACCGCGTCTAATTTTTCTTTGGATGTAATCTCAACAATTTTTTCTATGATCTGTGATGCGTGGTTATGCGATATCCCTGTGTTTATAATTATTCCGCTCTCTGGAGTCTCGATAAAACCTATGTTGGTTACTCGTCCTTTGTTGTGCGCGTTGATACTGTAGCCTTTTCCTCGGAAAACCCAGACCCCATCAGCAATTTCTAATGTTTGTGCAAAAGTTGTGGACACCTGAGTGATAAATAACAGACAAACAACCGTGAGGATCGAAGCATTATTTTTTTGCGTGTTTTGCATCGGGTTTGGACTTTTCGTTTAACATTGGGGTCTATCCATTTTTTCTTGTAGAACAAATTTAGCATGACGAAAAAAACGAATGCAATTTGGTTAGGGACAATTCTACTCACATATTTACTTTGTAGCAGAGCGTTGCATGCTCATGAAACGGGGGAGTTGCGAGGTTATCAAGTTCGGGAGATTGCGCAGGGAAACTTTGTACATGTGGGGAGTTTTCCGCCTCAGAGCGTCGATAACCATGGTGATATTGCAAATATTGGCTTCATTGTTGGCGATAAATGCGTCGCCGTGATTGATACGGGAAGTACTCTACGCGTTGGTGCGTCTCTAAAGAAGGCCGTGAGTAGCGTAACATCTTTACCGATATGTGCGGTGGTTGTTACTCACGTTCACCCAGACCACCTGCTTGGTTTAAACGCCTTTACTCAAGATCCTAATATCGTGATTTATGGTCATCATAGATTACCCAAGCAGATACGCAGTCGCTCTAGCTTTTATCTAAATACATTGAAGCGTGATATGAACGTGGATGATGTTGATGATCATGTGATCGATTCGTCTCGTATCACGACTGTTCATGATGAAACATCTATTGATTTAGGTAATCGAGTGATCAACCTAAGAGCCTGGGACTACGCACATACCGATCACGATTTGAGTATCACGGATACAAACACAGGTACGTTTTGGGCTGGTGACTTAGTTTTCTCCGATCATATACCGATTCTTGACTCCAACGTTCGTCAATACGATGAGGTGTTAAAGGAGCTTAAAACCCTCGATGTGGAGCGCTATATTGTTGGCCACGGTCCTCTAGACCGACCATGGAAAACGCTTATAGAGGAGCAGCGTGAATACCTAAAACTGCTGATGAGGGAGGTGCGAGCTGCGATTGCTGATGGTGTATCGTTAATGGATGCTGTAAATACTGTAGGATGGAGTGCTAAAGATGATTGGCATAATTTTGAGTTGTACCACCGACGAAATGTGACTACGGCTTACACTGATTTAGAATGGGAAGAATAGCAATGAGAAAAAGAAATTTGGAATGGGGAATTGCCGGTTTAATTTGTTATTTGACGTTATCCGTCAGCGTCATAAGTAGTGCCAGCGCGAACACAATCGAGCCTGACCATTCATCCATACCTGAGTGGCTTGTCATCAAAGATTTGATGTTTGGTGACCGTGAAATAAAGGATGGCAGCAAAGACGTGTTAGCTCTTTACTTGAATACGAAGTTAGACGATTCTTCAACAGTCCCCATTATGGTTAATGCCTTAATGGACCAAACTGACGAGACGTTTATTAAAACTTTATATTTGGTGATCGACAGAAATCCGATTCCGACTGCAGGAGTTTTTCAGTTCAATCCAGAAGCGGGTAAAGTTAAATTGGAAACGCGATTAAGGTTTGAAAAGTTTAGCTTCATCAGAGCTATTGCAGAGACTAATTCTGGCGAACTATACATGGATCAGCGCTGGGTTCAGGTGGCAGGAGGTTGCTCGGCACCATCTGGTAAGAATGCCAATGATCCGCAGATCGGAAAGATGCGCTTTCGCTTGGATGATCATATCCGCCTCAAGGAGCCTAATTTGGTTCAGTTTCAAATCAAACACCCTAACGAATCCACCTTGGCAGCGGACTTAGAGCCAGGATACGCCGCCAGATTTATAAATAAGGTGGCTGTTCAGTACAACGGTCAGTCGATCATGAGTGGAGATATCAATTTTTCACTTTCTGACAATCCCATATTTAAGTTTTATTTTGCGCCTCAGGATGATGGTGTACTTACAGTTCGGGCGGAAGACACGCATGATTCTGTTTTCACGCATTCAGTGGATATCGATGGAGGCGAGTGAAATTTGCGGACCACCGCGAGGGCCATTGACTCAAGGAGGGGGATCCGATAAAGTTTCGCTGCGGAATTTAGGGGAGAAAAAAACGTGAAATATACTACAAAAATGATAGCCTCGGGTATTGCATTGGCGCTTTCACTAGCATTACCTGCACTTGGAGCTGGAGATCCAGCGACTGGAGCCCAGTTAAACGCGCAATGTCAGGGTTGTCATGGGATTGTTGGTTTTAAGGCAGCTTACCCGAAGGTATATTCAGTACCAAAAATTGGCGGGCAAAATTATGATTACCTTGTCATCGCTTTGAAAGCATATCGAGACGGTGAGCGCGCAAACGAAACAATGCGTGCCATAGCCTCTAATTTGAGTGATCAGGACATTAACGATCTAGCCGCTTACTACGCTAGAACTGAATAATCAGTGGTTAACGTTATTAACAGAGTGGTCAAAGTCGTTGGGTCAAAGAGGGAGTTGAAAATAA
>CBFIFN010000071.1:0-7203 GCA_965661885.1 uncultured Burkholderiales bacterium
TTGGAGTTGAACATGCCAGGAGACACCACTGTAGCTATATTCAACATGAAATACCTTTCCAGATTCATGATTATAAGAAAATGGAACTGTCATTCACCGTCACGCCAGTCGAGGATATCCAGAAACACGACTTGTTAATAGAGTTTTCATCTCCGTCTCAGCAGACAAAAATTGCGCGCGAACAACGAATTATTTCGGAGACCAACCATAGTCGAGAGTTAATAAGAAATCTTGCTCACGAAATAAAAAACCCCCTTGGGGCACTTCGTGGAGCAGCACAACTTCTCGACCGTGAGCTAGACAGAGAAGAGCTACACGAATACACCTCCGTAATTATCCATGAGGCTGACCGACTGAAGGACCTACTAGACAGACTACTTACCCCTCACAAAATACCTCAAATGGTGGATTTTAATATTCATGAGGTGCTCGAGAAAATTCGCTCTGTCATTCTTGCCGAATACCCCAGCGGCCTTCGCATGGAGCGCGATTATGACCTGAGCCTCCCAGAGATGATTGGAGATAAACAGCAAATCACCCAAGCATTTCTTAACGTCGCGCAAAATGCAGCTCAGGCGCTGTGCGGAAAGGGCCATATCAAAATCAAAACAAGAGTTGCACGACGCATAACACTATCCAACCACTTTTTTAAATTGGGCCTCCTAGTGGAAGTTTCAGATAATGGACCAGGTATAGCTAAAGCACTCATAGATAAAATATTTTTTCCGCTTGTTTCAGGGAAAAGTAATGGAAGCGGCTTGGGCTTGTCTTTATCGCAAACCTTTATAAGCCACCACAACGGAACCATTGATGTTGAATCGCAGCCAGGTCACACGTGCTTCACGATACTCATACCAATCAAATCATCAGAAGACTCAGGAGATCATTCGCATGGATAAAGTGTGGATCGTAGACGATGACCAGTCAATACGATGGGTTTTCGAAAAAACGCTAATCAGAGAGAAAATTGAGCACCAGTTATTTTCCTCTGCTGAGCAGGCAAGCGCCGCTCTAGATAAAGCACAACCCTTAGTTGTTGTTAGTGACATACGCATGAGCGGAGATAGTGGCTTAGACCTTCTGACTGAGGTTAATGAAAGATTTCCTAAGGTCCCTACCATCATAATGACCGCACACTCTGACCTTGACAGCGCCGTATCCGCTTTTCAAAAAGGGGCCTTTGAATATCTTGCGAAGCCATTCGATATCGATGCGGCGGTCGAGCTTATTAGGCGCGCCATCAAAAAAAGTGACGGTCAATCAGCGAAAGTAGATAAGTCCAGCAACCCAAATGGTCTACTCGGTCAAGCAAAGTCAATGCAGGAGGTGTTCCGAACAATTGGGCGTCTTTCCCAAACCGACGCTACGGTCCTTATTACCGGCGAATCAGGCACAGGGAAAGAATTGATCGCTCAGGCGCTTCACAACCACAGCCAACGCACCAATAAACCGTTTGTGGCCATCAATACAGCGTCTATTCCAAAAGAGTTACTCGAGTCCGAGCTGTTCGGACACGAAAGAGGTTCATTCACTGGTGCACAAGCTACAAGAAAAGGTCGATTCGAACAAGCAGCTGGCGGCACGCTCTTCCTTGATGAAATAGGAGACATGCCGGCAGAGCTCCAAACTAGATTACTGAGAGTCTTATCGGATGGACACTATTACAGAGTCGGTGGTCATGAGCCCTTAAAAGCTAATGTCAGAGTGCTCGCTGCAACTCACCAAAATTTGAGCAGAAGAGTAGAAGAAGGTTTATTTCGTGAAGATCTTTTTCACAGGCTCAATGTAATTCGGGTAAAAGTACCACCACTCAGGGATCGCATTGAGGACATCCCGTTACTCGCGGATTTCTTTCTAGAAAAAAATGCCGTAAAACTCGACGTTTTAAGAAAATCGTTTACTCAAGAAGCCCTTGCCTATCTCCAAACTAAAGTTTGGAATGGAAACGTGCGTCAATTAGAAAACTTGTGTCACTGGGTCACGGTTATGGCGCCTGGTGCGTCAGTCGACACCTGCGATCTGCCCGATGATTTTAGGCACGAAATAGATAGACCCAAAGATGTCGCAGGAAGTTGGGATCAGCTCTTAAGCCAAGAGGTCGATCAATTGCTTAGCAGCGGCAATTCCGGGGTATGCGAAGAACTAACTCGGGCATTTGAAAAGGCCTTGATCTCAAGGGCTCTTGCGTACACGTCTGGTCGAAAAATAGAAGCAGCGAATCTTTTAGGCATGGGGAGAAATACCATCGCACGAAAAATAACAGAGCTCAACCTTTCCTTCGATAAAAAATAATCGAGGCGATACTTTAATGCAGCTTATAAAAACTCAAGTTCATATAAAATTTGCTATGACTGGGGCGTGATCAGATGGCCGCTCCATCTTTCGAAATTCTTTTAGAACCTTCACTTCGCCGCACCGATTAAATTCAGATTCTGTCATTAATATATGGTCAATTCTCAGCCCAAGTTTTCTTCTGAATGCGTTCATACGATAATCCCACCACGTAAATCTTTCAGAAGACTCAGTGCGCTCGTGAAACGCGTCTGAGAAACCTAAACCCAAAAGTTCTTCAAACAACGTTCTCTCTTGAGCTGAACACAGAAGCTTTTCATGGAAAGCCTCTGGATCGTAGACATCTTCACCCCTCGGTGCGATATTAAAGTCACCAAGAATGATAATCGATGAGTAAATTTTTGCGGTTGATCTCACGTACTCGATGAAGGCTTGAAGCCAACTGAGCTTGTATACATATTTTTCTGAATCAACCGCTTCGCCATTTGGCACATACACATTGATGATCCGGGCACCTGTTGAACTTGTCGCCGCTATAACTCGAGCCTGACTATCCTCGAAATTTGGGATCCCAAATTGAACCTCATGCACCTTTTCTCGAGAAAGAATAGCCACTCCGTTATAGGTTTTCTGTCCATAATAAGAAGCGAAATAATCCAGATTTTCAATGGCGACCAATGGAAAATTGGCATCCTCTGTCTTTGTTTCCTGCAAACAGATAACATCAGGCGAATAATCCTTTATCATCGTCTCCAGATGAGGAAATCTTACTTTTAACGAGTTAACATTCCAAGTCACTATACTCATATTAGAACGCTCCAATTGCCCTTAGTTATTCTTGGTGTTTGTACTTATCCATTAAACTCGTAAACCTCAACCCCCGGTGAGTCCAGTGTGCCGCAAGAGGGCATCAATCTTTGGTTCTCGGCCACGAAATTTAACAAAGTTTTTCAAAGAAGATCTGAGCCCCCCCTGACCAATTACTTCATTTAAAAACATCGACCCAATGTCACTCAACGACATCCCGCCATCCTCTGTCATGCTAAACGCGTCGGCGGACAATACCTCGGCCCATTTGTAACTGTAGTAACCAGCTGCGTAGCCTCCGGCAAATATATGCGAAAAACTGTGAGGAAATCGATTATATTTCGGAACGTCAATGACAGATATTTCCTGACGGATGGAGCTTAACGTCTCTAATATCTGGTCTATGTCATTTGGGGCCTCGCTAAGATGAATTCGTAAATCGAATTCGGCAAATTCCACTTGTCTCAACGTCTGGATCCCACTCATAAAATTCTTGGCCTCGACCATTTTTTCAAATAGTGGTTTAGGGATATGGCCTTCTCCTGAACTATCAATAGAAATTTTTGAAACGATATCCCAGTCCCAACAAAAATTTTCCATAAATTGACTAGGTAGCTCTACAGCGTCCCACTCAACCCCGTTGATGCCAGAGATACCTATCTCATCGATCTGAGTCATCAAATGGTGCATCACGTGTCCACACTCATGAAATAGCGTCTCGACCTCACTGTGGCTTAAATAGGCGTCTCCACTATGGCCGCTCGGTGAGGGGAAGTTACACACCAAGTACGCGACTGGAAGTTGGACATACTGATCTGTCTTCCATCTCCCGATCGCATCATCCATCCACGCTCCGGGCCTCTTCCCGTCCCTTGCAAACAGATCCGCGTAAAAATACCCTATCAACTCCCCCTCTTGGTTATTTACTGAAAACAGCTTCACACTCGGATCCCAAGTTTCCGCTGGCTCCTCCGAAACGGAGATGGAGTAAAGGCGATTGAGAAGTTCAAATAACCCGGACATGACTTTCGAGAGAGGAAAATGTTGCCTAAGGTCCTCATCCTTAAACGAGTAACGCTCCTCCTTAATTCTTTGAGCTACAAAACTTACATCCCAAGGCATTAATTCCTCGATACCCAGCTTCTCCCAAGCATAAGTCTTCAGCATGGTTACTTCTGCCTCTGCACGAGCACGAGCACTTTGCGACAACTGCTTCAGGAGATCTAAAGCCTCCTGCGGCTTTTTCGCCATTTTTGTTGCGAAAGATAAATGCGCAAAACTCTCAAAACCAAGTAACTTCGCCTTCTCTCGACGAGCGGCTAGTATTTGCAATATAGTCTGGGAATTATCATATTCGGGTTTACCGCAATCGGATGCTCTAGTTACATACGCGCGATACATTTCCTGTCGCAAATCACGATTTGAGCAGCTCTCCATAAACGGTACCCAACAAGGCGCTTTCAGGGTAAATGACCAACCCTCTTTCCCATCTAGCACCGCCCTTGCCTTCGCGTCACCAAGTAGCACTTCCGATAATCCTGTTATCTTTTCCGAGTCTTGGACATTAAGGGTGTAATCATCTGTCGCATCAAGAACATTATCGCTAAATTGCGCCGAGAGCGAAGCGAGTTTCTTCGCTAAATCCTGATATATTTTTTGTTCGGACTCATTCAGACCTACGCCGCTGAGCTCGTAGTCTCGCAACTCATTCTTTAAATATTTTTCTCGTTGCGAACCCATTGAATGGCCATTGGCAGCAACGTCCTTGAACCGTTGGAATATTTTCTTGTTTTGAGCCAATTTCGAATAAAATTCGGAAACCTCGGGCACAAGGTCATTGTATGCAGCTCTTAGCTCCTCCGAACTAACCACGGAGTTAAGATGCCCTGCTTGCCCCCAAGCCCTTTTCAATCGATCCACCGCAATCATGATGGGCTCAATTGAGTGACTCCAATCCGTCTCGTTTTTCTTCAGCACGTATTCAATGCTTTCCTCAGCCTGCCTCACCAAATGCGTTATGGCAGGCTTAACGTCCTCGGCCTTAAAATCAGCAAATTGAGGCAAGCTTGAAAATTTTGATAACGCGTTGTTTGGGTCTGTGGTCATAGTGCCTTCTGATCTAATTAATTAGGGTATTTAAGTTATGTGTTAGTGGCTTAAAGTATCGATTAGTTTCAATAATGATAATCGACGAAGGATTGATAAAACCTTAAATTTAATGTTGCTGATTCGATCGATTTAAAGCTAAACGCTTCGAGATAAAAACTCAGCGCCGAAATAGGTTCCTAATCATCTCCGCGGTCTGCATCGACCAGCAAGGACATCACCGCCATTCGCACCGCTATGCCGAAGGTGACCTGATGAAGAATCACGGACTGGGGCCCATCAGCCACCTCAGAAGCAATCTCCACATCACGATTTATGGGCCCGGGATGCATCACAATAGCCTTGGCCCCAGCAAGAGCTAACCTTTCTCGAGTTAGGCCATAATCACGGTAAAAATCTTGAGTACTTGGAACTAAAGCGGCTTCCATCCGTTCATTTTGAATCCTTAATGTCGAAATCACGTCCACACCGTCAATCGCTTTGTCAACATCGTCATATACTTTGACCCCCAAAGTTGAGATCGAACTTGGAACTAAAGTTTTGGGGCCCGCGACCCTTATTTCCGCAACACCCAGGGACTTCAAAACATGAATTTGTGAGCGAGCCACTCGTGAATGCAAAATATCTCCAATAATGACAACTTTCAAACCATTGAACCCACCTTTAAAGTGTCGGATGGTGAACGCGTCCAACAAACCTTGAGTCGGGTGCGAATGGCTGCCCGCACCAGCATTGATAACATGAATCCCTTTTGGCACATGCGCGGCGATCGTGCGCGCCGCCTCGCTTTGTGAATGTCTAACCACAAATATATCGGCCTGCATCGCAACTAAGTTATCGATCATGTCCAAAAGACTCTCACCTTTGCTCTGCGATGACGTCGAAATGTCTAAATTAACCACATCAGCGGAGAGTCTTTTAGCCGCTATTTCGAAGGTAGTTCGAGTCCGCGTACTATTTTCAAAAAATAAATTAAATACGGACTTACCAACTAATAACGGGACCTTGTTAGTCTTGCGCTCGTTATCAGATAAAAAAGATTCAGCGCGGTCAAGGATTTCGCCCACAATATCTACCGATAAGTCCTCCAACGTAAGTAGATGTCGGAGCGAACCGTCAGAATATGTTTGCATCTCATCAGTCATGGCATAGGTCCAATCAGTTTTTTTATTTATTTACGAAAACATAGGACACGTTTTAGCTAATTAGTAACGACATTTTAAGCGCTAATCACGCCGCTCCTTTTTTTTCAACGTTGTCGCAAAAAAATCTTCAAGAATCAACTGAGCCGCAAGCATATCAATTAGCTTCTTTCTCTTCTCTCGTTTAACCCTATTTATTACGAGAAATTGATCTGCGTCAACAGAGGTATAGCTTTCATCAACGGTAAACACCGATAGCTTAAATCTTAACTCGAGCGTTTTGCAAAAACGTCGCACCCTTTTTGCTAAAGGATGAGGCTTATCATGATCATGGTGAGGCATTCCAACAACAAGTGCGACTGGATTCCACTCGCCGACAATAACATTAATTTCGTCCATCAAGCCCCGTGAATTTTTGTGCGCTACGGTCTTGACCGGATGAGCAATGCCAATGGTCGCGTCCCCCATAGCAACACCGACGCGTTTTGCTCCATAATCAAATGCCAAATATAACTCACTCATCAGAAAACTAAACTCCGTTAGAGAACGATGGTCGGATCACTGTTGAAAAATATCACGAGCCCATTCCCTCTCGTAATACTTAACGAACAGTAAAGCAACAGAGGACCCCGTTTTTCCTTGCTAATTATTATTAAACATCCAGAACTCTTAACTGATGTTTAAAGCAACAAAACAGGAACGTCTGGAAAAATAGTGCAAGTGCGCCAACATGGCTCAACTCTATAATTATCTTTACGAACACCACTAAAGTTTAACAGAAGGTAAACTCAACACACAAAGATAAACTGGCACAAAAAAGATGAACGACTATAAGGTTTCGAAGCAAAATATTAAA
>CBFIFN010000072.1:0-6920 GCA_965661885.1 uncultured Burkholderiales bacterium
TCGGGCTCAGCCAATCTGGCAAAACTCTCTTTGAAAAAGTATTTCCAGGACATGTTGAGTATTTGAAACAAGCGTTCAATGCGACGACATCGCGTGACGTTTCCGAGTGGACAAAGGTTTTGAAATCAATTGAATTAATTTTTAAATAGAAAAGGAATTGGTATGAATGCGAAACACGATGCGTTAAATTTGTTTGGCCGACTATTCATTGCGGTTATGTTCCTACCGGCTGGTTTCTCAAAAGCAACTGGCTTCGAAGGAGCGGTCGGTTACTTCACATCGCTCGGGATTATTGCACCTGTATTAGTACTCATCCTTACGATTATCCTGGAGATCGCTGGGGGGGTTGCCTTAATCGTTGGGTATAAAACTCGTATGACCGCGATGCTACTCGCTGTATTTACCCTAGCAGCCTCAGTTACAGGACACGCATTTTGGGCAGCCACCCCTGAAACAGCGTTCATGGAGCAACTCTTGTTTTTTAAAAATATTGCGATCGCCGGTGGACTATTGATACTGGCATCAGTTGGGGCCGGGAAATTTAGCGTCGACGGTTTGGAGAATCCACAAAAAACTAAATTCCCCTAATCAGGCCATAGCAAAAGTAATGGAATACTGCGGCCAACAACGAAAGGATTCGCATGTTGAATCTAAGAAAATCAATTGAACGAGGATTTGCAGACCATGGATGGCTGAAAAGTTACCATTCCTTCTCTTTCGCGAATTACTACGATCCAAAATTTATGGGGTGGGGAAATTTAAGAGTAATTAATGAGGATCGGATTAATCCAGACCAAGGGTTTGGGGAGCACGGTCACCGCGAGATGGAGATTATTAGTTATGTATTATCTGGTGAATTGGCACATCAAGATAGTTTGGGAAATATCAAAAGTATTCCGTCTGGCGACGTTCAAAGGATGAGTGCGGGTACGGGGGTTTCGCACAGTGAATTTAACCATGCAGAAGAGCAGACTCATTTTTTACAGATTTGGATTGAGCCAAAACTAAAAGCAATTGCGCCTCATTATGAGCAAAAAACTTTTTCGGAAAAAGATAAAGATGGGAGATTAAAGCTTATAGTCTCATCTGATGGCGATGATGGCTCAGTCAAGGTGAACGCTGATGTTCGCCTTTATGCAGGTTTATTTAATGATGACCAACAGGCTGCTTTAATGATTGATCCTTGCCGGAAAGTCTATGTTCACGTTGTTCGCGGCACTATCGCGGTAAACGACGTGATATTGTCGGGCGGTGACGCTTTGATGATGTCCGAGGAGAGGCAAGTTATCGTGTCTAATGGTCAAAATGCTGAGGTGTTAGTCTTCGATTTGAAGGCAAACTAAAAAATAACTGAGTTTCTTCATGAGCGACGAGAAGGTTGATGAGGTGTTACGCTTAGCGTTAACCGTTAATTCCTATGTGACCGGCTTATGTTATCCAAAAAAGAAATTAAAAATTATCATGAAGAGGGATACGTAATACCTCAGGCTTTTTGTTTTAATTCGAAGGAAGTGTTGGGTTTGAAAGCTGCCTTAGATGAAGTCTTGGCAAATAATCCTGAAATTATGCCTGATCGTTTAATTAACCCTCACCTTAATAGGGGCAAACCCTATGGAGTTAGGGGGCACGCGTTATTCAATGACCTTGCGCATGACTCTCGCATAGTTAGTATGGTGAGCTCAGTTATGGGCCCAGATTTAATCCTTTTGTTTACCCATCTTTTTTGTA
Organism: uncultured Burkholderiales bacterium; assembly: GCA_965661885.1. GTDB lineage: Bacteria > Pseudomonadota > Gammaproteobacteria > Burkholderiales > Eutrophovitaceae > Eutrophovita. The sequence goes on from CBFIFN010000072.1 coordinate 1,729, forward strand.
AACCGGCAGTCAGTACACGATCCGTTCCTTGGCATCAAGACGGCCCTTTTTGGCCGGTAAATCCAATGAAGTCATGTACTGTTTGGCTAGCACTTGATGATGTTGATGAGGGTAACGGTGCGATGAGAGTAATACCAGGCAGCCACAAGGGATCGGCTAAAATACATCACTTGATTGACAGGAAAAATTCAACTTTGAATCGAGAGCTTTCATTTTCCGATGTGGATGAAGGTAGGGCAAAGTCGATTGAGTTGAAGGCGGGGCAGGTTTCTTTGCACGATATCGGTATTGTTCACGGTTCAAGTGCTAATAAGTCTGGTCGAAGACGTGCTGGTTTAGCGCTCAGGTATATGCCTTCATCGTCTTGTATGAGTAGAGTCATGCCTAACGCTTCTATGAATTGGGAAACTATGCCCATGGAACTGGTTGGTGGTCGAAATTTAAATCCAGATAATGATTTTTCATTGGGAGATTTTGGTCGGCCGTGGCTAAAGACATTGTAATTTTCGCTGTGAGTGTAATGGTTAATTGTTCAAAATACTTCAAGTAAATTGACTTTTCAGCGCAGATTTCTAATGAATCGGTGGTCGATTTTATTCCTGTTGTTCGTGTCGCGTCTTGGGATGGGATTTCAGTTCCAAAGTGTCGGTTCGGTGGGCACTCAGTTATCAAATAACTTAGGGTTTTCCAATACTGAACTTGGTGCTCTCATTGGTATTTTCATGTTGCCCGGCGTTTTTCTTGCCTTCCCAAGCGGTTGGCTAGGCCGCTGGATTAAAGATAAGGGTGTCGTATCAGCAGGCCTAATGTGCTTGTCATTTGGGGGTGTCTTTGTTCTTCTGTCTGAAAACTTGATAATGATGGGATTGGGTCGTTTTATCTGTGGAGTGGGTTTCGTTTTGTCGACGGTATATTTCACCAAGATGACAATAGATTGGTTTCAAGGCCGCGAGCTCTCGACAGCCTTAGGTATCTTGATAGTCAGTTGGCCTGGAGGTATCGCATTAAGCCAATTCATGCATCCTTACATTGCGGCGAACGTTGGCTGGCAATGGGCGATTTTGAGTGCCAGTGTATTCTGTTTGGTGGCGGCATCAGCAGTTTTCATCTTTTATCAAGACTCCTTTGAAGAGGCGCCAGATACCGACAATAAATCGCAGAAGTCGTATCTCACAAAAAATGAATGGTTAGGAACGAGCGTGGCGTCATGGTCATGGTCGTTTTATAACGCTGGATATTTGGTTTTTTTGAGTTTTTGTGTTCGAGTTTTACAAGATGTCGGCGTTTCGGATTTGCAAGCCACAAATACCGTGGGTTTAGCCAGCTTCCTAGTAATGTTGTCTATTTTCAGTGGAGGCATAATCGCTGACAAATTCAACATTTCTCGATCAATTATTTTATTCAGTAGCACTGTCGCGACATTAGTTCTTTTTCTGCTTCCGATGGGGCATTTCCCAATCGGCTTATGTCTTTTATTTGGGGCTGTTGGGATGGCCTCTGGTGGAGTTGTCATAGCGTTGTCCGGACAAGCGATGGCCGCAGAGCGACGAGCGTTTGGAATGGGGGTGTACCAAACTTGGTTTTTCCTCATATCTGCCCCGGCCCCTTTAATTGGCGGGTGGCTTTACGATATAACGGGCACAGCCTCAGCCACTATGATTTTTGGGGCCTCCCTTTTTTCGATGTCAGCTATTTTCTATTTTGCTTTCTTAAACATTAGTGCTAAGAAATTGATCTAAAGAGCGGCGCATATAGTTAAACGTGTTCGGTTAGCGGCCGATCTCTAGTATTCCTATCGTGTCGTATAAGTCGCCTTGAACGTGTAACGATGGAAGGCGCTGAAGTCTAGCTTAAAAACTCCCAATTGGTGACGGTAGTGAAGATGTGTTCACTCCGGTTGAGATTCTGCCACTCGGCTAATACTTGATCGTCCTCTAAGCAGTTTAGTAGTTTTTCTTCCAATGCTTTGTTTTTCACTGTAACCGAGGGCTCCCACTCCTCATATGTAATTTCCCCTAACTCAACGATTACGTAATTCAGTGATGTTGCATCAAGTTTAAATTCAGCTGGAATCGAGTCTGGATTATCGGTATCTATCGCGATGATTGAGGTGTCAAAATAAAGACGCTGATGGACCTTTAATGCATTATCATCGATCGTTACTTCGTGTTCATGTGTCTCCATTAAATCTACTTTTATCGTTATTGTTGTCATTGTTTTTTTGCTTAGTTATGAAGTATATTGGGTATATCGTATCCATTTTCGATACAGTAACCCGGATTTGCCGCTGTTTGGTGTTTTAACAAAACATTAGACAAGAGTATTTTTTCACGAAATAAATGGACAGTTTGATGTATAAATTAATATTGACTTTGTTTCTGATTGTTCACGTCGGTTCGGTTCAAGCAGATGATCTGGCTGATGAGAGGGCGGATTGTGACAAAGGGGGCGGACTTGCATGTTTTAGGTTGGCTATTTTGTTTAACAATGGCGTTGGGGTTGAAAAAAACTTATCTATAGCTTTGGAGCTTTTTGAGAAAAGTTGTGAGGGTGATCAGGCCGTTGGATGTGCTTACGCTGGTAACGCATACAAAATAGGTAGAGGGGTAGAAAAAAACAATAATCGAGCGTTGCATTTTTATCGACAATCTTGCGATCTAAAACTCCAATTGGGTTGTGATGAATACGTTAAGCTAGAACAATGAAACTGTAGGTCTCGCTTGAGCGTCTTCATTTGCGCGTTTCGATCGCAAGCGTTCCTAAATACGCTGCTATCAAAGTGAGCTTTTAGCAGCTGTGTATTCACTGGCCAGTCGATCCACCAGCGAGCTTGTCGGAACGACATCCGTGATTACGCTTATACCTTGACCGCAGCCCCAAATATCTTTCCAAGCTTTAGGAATGGCATTGCCCCCTGAGCCAAAGTTCATTTGTGATGCATCGCTCGTTGGTAGATTTTTCGGATCAAGGCCATTTGCCGTAATTGACGGGGCTAAATAGTTACCGTGAATTCCTGTAAATAAATTGGTATAGACAATATCATTCGACGCATGCTCTACGAGTGCCTGCTTGTAAGCTATGTTTGCATTGGCCTCGTCGGTTGCAATAAACGCTGAACCGATATAAGCCAAATCTGCACCCATGGCCTGCGCAGCCAGCACGGCTCCCCCGTTAGCAATTGAGCCTGATAAAAGTAAAGGTCCATCGAACCACTCTCGAATCTCTTGAATTAGAGCGAAAGGTGACAATACCCCCGCATGACCCCCAGCTCCTGCTGCTACAGCGATTAAACCATCTGCACCTTTTTCTACTGCTTTTTTTGCAAATTTATTGTCAATGACATCATGCAATACAATCCCACCCCAAGAATGAACGCGCTCGTTAATCTCCACCCTAGCGCCTAGCGAGGTGATAACAATTGGCACCTTATATTTTTCGCACAATTCCATATCCTGATCGAGCCTGTCGTTTGAGCGATGGACGATCTGATTTACTGCGAACGGCGCTGATGGATTGTCAGGGTTCGCTTGATCGTAGACTTCCAACTCGCTCGTAATGCGTTGTAGCCAGTCATCAAGCATCTCGATAGGGCGCGCGTTCAAGGATGGGAAGGAGCCGATGATGCCAGCTTTGCATTGAGCGATAACCAAGTCTGGGTTGGAGATGATGAAAAGAGGTGCAGCGACGACTGGGATTCGTAGCTTGCCATGCATAATTTTTGGTACAGCCATTTCTGTTCCTAACGTAAATGAGTGCTGTGCTCCAGTTAAGATTCTCGTGACAATAAACGCGTGTCACAGTCCAAGATTTTTTAACTGCGAGGCAGGTATAATTGGGATTCTTACTGTGTTAATTGGGACTAATAATGATTCTATTCAAAACTATATTTCTCTCACTTATGTTAACACTATCTTCAGTTGCAATGGCAGAGAGCCCTGCGGAGCAAGAAGCTGAGAAATTACTCCAAATCATAAATTTTGACCAGCTAATGGCTGAAACAGTCGAAACGTTACTCGAAGCGGAGATTCAACAAAATCCTGACGTAGAGCCGCTTAGGAATGTGATGTTGAATTTCTTCGGTAAATATTTCAGTCTGTCAGCTATTGGTCCAGCAATGATAGAGCTGTATACAGCTAATTTCACTGCAGCTGAGCTCAGAGAGATCAATGATTTTTATCGGACAAAGGCGGGTAAAAAAACAATTGAAGTCATGCCGGTTCTTGTTGAGCAAGGAGCGCAGCTTGCGGCTCAATTAGTCGAAGAAAACATGGATGAGTTGGAAACCATGATTTTAGAGGAAATGGTTCGTGTGCGACGTTCTGGGGAATAAGCGTATTGGAGTTGATTTTTTAAGCCTTATCAAGTTACACGTCACCTCGTCGCGAGGAATACTTTTTCGGACGCAGATGCTAATAAAACCTTGGCGCGTCATTCAATTTCGGAGTTGGGCACAATTCGCGTTTTGAAATTAGCTGGTGAGACAATTTCTAACACCTCGAAGTCAGGAGAGCACTCAATTTCTCGATGTCTAATCCAAGGGCGCTGGTTAATCGCATCCCCTTTGCGAATGGTCCGGACTCCCTCTCCTTCGTACTCAAATGTCGCCGAGCCATTTAACACTAAAACAAATTGGAAGGCGCATTCGTGAAGATGCCATTGTTGAACTTCGTCACTTTGCGTTTTACCGTTAGCTTTAATAATGTGAGCCACGTAATCGCCGTTTGTTGCATCTTTAAACCCGAGGTCTCTGTAGTCGAAGATTTCTCTGAGGCCTGGCCTCCAATCCGCTTTCTCGGCCTGCGAATGAACGAATTCCCAATTTTTTGAATTGTCATCAGTTGCCATTGATTTCCCCGAAATAATTACATTAGTCATTAAACTAGCATAATATTTTTGATTATACGATGGTCACACCACTATCAACAGGTAAGACTTGTCCCGTTGTGATCGCGGATTCGTCCGATGCAAGATAAACCGCCATTTCAGCAATATGAATTGGTAGGCCAAGCCCTAGCAGGTGTGTTTCAGAAACAGCTTTTATCTCCGGACTCGCTTCCAATAGCTTTTTGACGCGATCAGAGAGCGTCGTTGACGGAGCTATCGCGTTCACCCGGATCTTTTCTGAGGCGTATTCAGCAGCCATGGAGCGGGTCATTGAAGCTACGCCGCCTTTTGCAGCTGTGTAGCAATCT
>CBFIFN010000073.1:0-6860 GCA_965661885.1 uncultured Burkholderiales bacterium
ACTATACACCCGGTGAGGCTGCAACTATCAACGAGTCGCGTTTTGGTTTACTGAGGTACGAAACTAAACAATGATCCAAGACCGTCAAGTTACTGGGAAATGTCGTCTGCGGGCAAGGCAACCGATTTCGACGGAACAATCGTCGAAATGGCATGTTTGTATACCATTTGCGTCACGGTGTTTTTCAATAAAATCACGTATTGATCAAATGCATCCACATGGCCTTGCAGCTTTATACCGTTAACCAAATAAATAGCAACTTGAACCCGCTCTTTCCGTAAAGCATTCAAAAATGGATCTTGTAACATTTGCGCTTTTGCAGACATCATCACTCCCTAATTTTTATTCTTGTGCTTTTGTGACTATATGAGTTGTTAAACGTTCCCAACGCCAGGACAAACCAATCTTATGTTCTTAAAATTTCTTACTCTAATGACGACTATTCCTCGAAAAAGGATTATCCGATTGCTTAAAAATCACTCTAACCTGGGTTCCTTTGAGCTTAAATGCAGTCGTGAACGAACTCTCCAAATATCTACGATAACTTTCCGGAACACCGCTAAGAGAATTGCCGTGAATAACAACCAATGGAGGATTTATGCCACCCTGATGTGCATATCGTAGCTTGGGTCGACTATAACCTTTTCTCGGCGGGGACTGCCGCTCTGTAGCGGTTTTCAATACACGCGTTAATTGGGGAGTTGGTAAGTTTATTCTAGAAGAATTGAACGCAATCTCTACAGAGCGTAACAAACCTGGAATACCCGTCTCCTTGGTTGCTGACATGCGGTGAACTTTAGCGAAATCGAGAAAATGTAATTTGCGTCGATAAGTTCTGTCAACAGTGTCTCTTGCCTCCTGATCACACAGATCCCATTTATTAAAAACAACTACGATCCCCCTACCCGCTTCAACCGCAAATGCGACTAGATTGACATCTTGGTCAGACACACCCTCCGTCCCATCAACAACTAAAACAACCACGTTGGCCTCATCAACAGCCTGTAGAGCTTTAATTACAGAATATTTTTCAACAACTTCGGTTACCTTACCTCTCTTACGAACCCCAGCAGTATCTACGATTGTGTAATTTTTTCCGTCCCTCTGAAAATCAATTTCTATCGCATCTCGAGTGGTCCCTGGCTTATCAAAAGCGATGACCCGGTCCTCGCCGATTATTGCATTCACAAGAGTGGACTTACCAACGTTGGGTCGACCAATAATGGCCATTACTGGGTGTCGGTCTTCAGACTTTCCCTCTACTCGGGCTTCGGAGATCTGATCAATCGTTCCAATTTCAGCCTCGACATCAGAGATCAAATCAGAGATTCCCTCTCCATGCGCAGCCGAAATGACCCTGGGTGCGCCCAAACCCAACTCATAGAATTCAGCCAACGTTAGGCTAGCTCTCGCACCCTCACCCTTGTTTGCAATCACCCACATCGGTCTGCCAGACTTACGAAGTTGTCCGGCAATGACTAAGTCCTCGTTCGTAAGCCCTGCTCGCAAATCAACAACAAACAGAGTTAAGTCACTCTCATCGACCGCTTGGATGGCCTGCTTTGCCATCTCTCCGAAAACACCACGTGTGAGATTTTTATCAACTTCCAAACCACCCGTATCGACCACGATAAATTTCGATTTTTGCGTTTTAACCATGCCATAGTGCCGGTCTCGCGTCAGGCCAGGCTGACTACCAACGATCGCATTTCGCGTCTTCGTTAGCCGATTAAAAAGCGTCGATTTTCCAACGTTCGGCCTGCCGACTAATGCCACAGTTTTTGAAAATGTCATTGTATTAGCACCGGACTTCAGGAAAAATTAAAGTCCAATCAAAAATCCTGATCCACCACAAAGGCATAAAGGTTTCCTTTAGAGGTTTGAATAACGACCTTATCGTCGATGACCAAGGGATTTACTAAGATCGGACTACCATCCGTTTTCACTTTTCCCGCAAGAGTCCCATCTTTCGCGTCCATCATCAGCACCATCCCATCTACGTCTCCGACTAAAACCCACCGCCCAAGAACTGTCGGCCCAGTTAGTCTTCGGTATTTAAACGAATTGTTCCTCCACAGAACCGCCCCGGTTCTTCCGTCTAGAGCGACCACATCGCCAAACTCATCAGCAACGAATACGTCTTCCCGGTCAAATCCAAGACTCCCTACTGCAGACACCTTGAAGCTCCAGTTAAGTCGGCCGGAGTCTAATTGATAACAGCCCAGTCTTCCCTGAAACGCAGCCAGACACACCGTGTCACCAAGGACCAGTGGTGTACCAACAACGTCTGATAATCTCTCAAGCTCATTCTCCCCAGAAGGAATGGCGACGTTTATTTCCCAGCGTACCTCACCAGAATCGGCAGTTAAGTTCATTGCGACACCGCCGTGAAAGCCGACAATTATTGACTCGTCAAAGCCCTGAGCTAATCCAGGGTTAGATCGCAGAGTTAAACTCTGACTTGGCGCCAAGAAATCCCACTCCGCTTCCCCTGTTTGTCGGTCGAATCCCACAAGCTTACCTTGAACGTCCCGCGCGAAAATCTTATCCGCTACTGCTAACGGCGCACCCATACCGGAGTTGCTCATGTTAGTTTCCCATGTTACCCGGCCAGATGAATCAAGCAAAGTTACTAGCCCATCCTCACCCACAAAGAAAACTTCTCCTTCGCTTGACCCAACGCCACCAGTAATTTTTTGCGATGCTTTTCTTTCAAAGATCTCTTTACCTGTGTCGATATCAAAGCATGCAACAACATTTGCCGAGGCACCACATACCCGATCACCTGAGAAGGCGGGAGATAACGTGCTGCCCTCGGGATCTCCTAGTGATGCGCGCCACACCTTTTTCAAACCGATCAGTGAGTCAAAATTTGGCAACTCAGCAGGCTCTCTCCGTTGACCGCCGGAGCATCCTACAGTTAATACAACTGTAAGAAATGTAAGAAGAAGAACAAAATACTTCACTGCGACCCTAGGCTGTCGATCTTGATTTGCACGATGTCCATCCAAGGGTTTCCAGGCCTCAATCGACTTAAAGCCTCTTGATAAGAGGCTAGCGCCTCATCATTCAGCGACTGGGCTGCGTATATATCACCCCTCATATCAGCAAATAGACCAGACATTGAAGCCTCCGCATCGCCGTCAAGTGCCAACATAGCGTCATCGTATTGTTCCGTAATCAGATGCAACGCGGCCAACCTTAATTTTGCAAGTGCTACCAAGCTACTGTCTCGATCACTTTGAACTACAGCCTGAAGCTGCGTAATTGCCTGCGCATAATCAGTGTTTTCACTGGCTATCTTCGCAGCATTCAATCTCGCCAGATCGGCATAGTAAGTCGCGCCGTGTTCACTAATAAGATTGTCTGTTAGCGAGCGCATAGCTTCGCCATCTGCCTCAGCGGCCTCAATTTTGCTGAAAGCAGCCGACGCTGACTGAGCGGCCGCAGTTGTTTGGTGTTGCCACCATTTTGTTCCACCAAATCCAATTACGACTGCAAGCACAACGGCAACGATAATCTTCCCGTATGACCGCCAAAATTGCTTTATCGCATCTAGCTGTTCTTGCTCGTCCAAGTCGAAAGTTGCCATGTTGATTTACCCAATTAAATTAATATATTTTGTTCAAGAGTCCCGGCGGCATCTTCGCGCATGATTTTAACAACCTCGGACAAACTATATTCTTGCTGTTGGTTATTAGCTGCATTTTTCTCATCACGAAGGCGCTTCAAGGACACAATTTTCTTTTCAACCTCGTTCTCGCCCAGAATGATAGCAAACTTAGCGCCGCTATTATCGGCTTTTTTCATTTGCGATTTTAATGAGCCCGCTCCGCAATGTAGCACCACGCAGAGATTATGTTGACGCAACTCCCTGGAAACATCCCAAGCATAATTTTGAGTCTTCATATCAGCAAATACCACATACGCATCAGGTGTCTGTCTCGGGATGGGAATTTTGCAATGTTCTAGTGTCGCAAGAACGCGCTCAATTCCCAGTGCGAAACCGCAAGCGGGAACTGACTTTCCGCCAATTTGTTCCGCAAGCCCGTCATAGCGCCCTCCCGCACATATTGTGCCCTGAGCGCCAAGATAATCCGTCTTCCATTCATAAACGACGTCATTATAGTAATCTAAGCCCCTCACTAGGTTTTGGTTCACTTTGAAATCTATGTTCGCCCGCTCGAGGAGAGACTTGAATCTTTCAAAGTTTGCGACGGATTCTACTGACAAGAAGTTGAGCAGTTTAGGTGCCGAGGCAAGGATTTTTTGTGTATCTGGATTTTTACTGTCCAGCACTCTTAACGGATTTGTATGCAGTCTTCGACAAGAGTCCGCATCCAAGTGATTTTCATTATCCTTTAAAAAAGCAACCAAAGCCTCTCGGTACTTAATACGATCCTCCAAACTTCCGAGAGAATTGACTTCCAATCGGCAAGCCTCACGAGGCAGTTCCAATAGTTTCCAGAGTTCAGACGCCATTAATACATGCTCCGCATCAACAACCGGCCCCAAAAATCCAAGAGCCTCTACCCCGACCTGATGAAACTGTCTATACCGTCCTTTTTGAGGACGCTCGTGACGAAACATAGGTCCAAAGTAATATAGCCTTCTCGGACTGCTATACGTCATATTGTGCTCAAGCGCTGCGCGCACTACAGAGGCGGTACCCTCCGGTCGCAGAGTCAAAGAATCTCCATTCAATGCATCCGTAAACGTATACATCTCCTTCTCTACGATATCCGTGGCTACGCCAATGGACTTAACAAAAAGATCAGTACTCTCCAGCACAGGTGTCCGAATATTCTCGTACCCGAAAGACAACAACCACTGCTGAATACGATATTCAATCCACTCCCATTTGTAACTGTCCTCAGGAAGGATATCGTTCATACCTCGGACCGCTTGAATCTTATTCATACTTTCCTTTTCCTAGTCGCCTGAAATCATATTTTGATGACTTATTGGATACTTTAAGCCGTACTTCCATAGTTATCACGCACATAGTCATTAACAATACTTTCAAAGTCTTGCGCGATCATTGCACCCTTTAGGGTTTTGACCTTCACCCCATCAACGTACACTGGAGCCACAGGATTTTCGCCTGAGCCTGGTAAGCTAATACCTATATTTGCATTTTTGCTTTCTCCAGGACCGTTAACCACACAGCCCATCACTGCAACCTTCATCTCCTCCACACCTTTATATTTTTTCTTCCATGCAGGCATTTGATTCCTGAGGAACGACTGAATATCTTTAGCCAAGACTTGGAAGAAATCACTGGACGTTCTCCCACAACCTGGGCAAGAAATAACAAGCGGTGTAAAAGACCGAATGCCCATGGTTTGAAGAAGTTCTTGAGCAACTTGAACCTCCTCGATGCGTTCCCCTCCGGGTTGTGGTGTAAGCGAAATTCGAATGGTGTCACCTACACCCTCCTGCAGTAGAATCGCGAGCGCCGCACTCGAGGAAACAATCCCCTTGCTACCCATTCCCGCCTCAGTCAACCCTAAGTGTAAAGGATAATCAGTTCGCGAACTCAAATCGCGATAGACGGTGACTAACTCTTGCACATCACTAACCTTACAAGAAACAATAATTTTTTTACGACTCAGGCCTACTGATTCAGCAAATTCAGCGCTCTTAATCGCCGACGAAATCAAAGCCTCTCGAACCAATTGTTCGTTGCTCTGGGGAATCGCATTTTTCGCATTTTCGTCCATTAACCGGACCAACTGATCCTGGTCTAGACTTCCCCAATTGGCGCCAATTCTCACTGGTTTATCAAATTTACAAGCGAACTCGACAATAGAAGCAAATTGGCTATCTCTCTTTTGCCCCCGGCCAACGTTACCCGGGTTAATACGGTACTTGTCCAATGCCTCAGCACACTCAGGGTGCTCCGACAAAAGTCTGTGTCCATTGAAATGAAAATCACCTACTAGTGGACAATCGATCGCTTTCTTCGCTAGTGCCTCTTTGATATGCGGCAATGCGGCGGCGGCCTTCAAACTGTTAACAGTAACGCGTACGATCTCAGAGCCAGCCGCATGCAGATTGGCAATTTGGCTGACCGTTTTAGCAATATCTGCGGTGTCAGTATCCGTCATGGACTGAACCACTACCGGCAGACCGCCACCCACTTTGACGGAACCAACCTCCACCACATTAGTTTTCTGCCTAGAAATTTTGCCCATAAATAAAGGAACTAATCGTTCTAGGATTATTAAGCGGACGAGAACGCAGCTGACGTTCCCCGCCTCGGAGATCGACGGTTCTCGACCTGACCTGCCAACTGTCCACAAGCCCCTGCGATATCGTCTCCACGAGTTTTTCTCACCGTTGTCACTAGTCCGGATTTTATTAGTATTTTTTGAAAATCTATAACTGCCTTATCGGGGCTTCTGTGAAACCCTGAATTATCAAACGGATTAAAAGGAATAAGATTAATCTTACAAGGAACGCCTTTCGTTACATTAATTAGTTGACGAGCGTATTCTTGGCTATCATTCACTCCTTCCAACATAATATATTCAAAAGTTACGAAATCACGTGGCGAACCGCGGCGTTGCCATTTAACACCAGAAACAACACCGCCCAATGAACTATCCGTATAACGTTTACAAGCTTCCATCAGCTCTGCTATCGAATATTTTTTATTTATCGGAACAAGTTCACTCCTCAGTTCATCGTTTGGAGCGTGAAGAGAAACAGCAAGCGATACAGGACAATCCTCTCTAAGGCGATCTATATTAGGCACAATTCCTGACGTAGAAACAGTCACTTTCCTTCGGGACAATCCATACGCAAAATCATCCAGCATTATTCGCAACGCATGAACTACATTGTCGTAGTTTGTG
>CBFIFN010000074.1:0-6844 GCA_965661885.1 uncultured Burkholderiales bacterium
GGAATAAATCCACCATGAAGCCCTAGCCCATTCATAATCCCTGCCATTCCGAATTCACGAACTCCGTAGAACAAATAATTTCCGGAAGTGCTGCGACCGATTGGATTCGAGCCGTACCACATTGTTAAATTAGACGCCGCTAAGTCGGCTGATCCTCCAATAAGCTCCGGGAGCAGCGGACCCATATATTCCAATGCATTTTGTGATGCCTTACGAGTGGCTAGTTTGGCGCCCTTATCATTCCAATCTTTAACTTCTTTATCAAATTTTTCTGACCACCCCTCTGGGAATGTGCCAGATAACCGTCTATTTAGTTCTTTACTTAGGTCGGGATATTTGGATTGATACTCTATGTGCTCAGCGGCCCAACTATCTTCTAATTCTTGGCCCGTAATTTTTGCATCCCAAACTGCATAAACTGAATCCGGTATTTCAAAAGGTGCATACGACCAGCCTATCGCTGCCCGTGTGGCGACGATCTCCTCCTCGCCTAACGGCGCACCATGCGAGGCTCCTGTATTTTGTTTTTTTGGTGAGCCTTTACCGATTATTGTTTTACAACATATCAGGGTGGGTTTATCGACACTACCCTTCGCTTTAATAATTGCCGCATCAATTTGATCAAGGTCGTGGCCATCCACGCCCCGAACCACATTCCAACCGTACGCCTCAAAACGCGCCGGCGTATCGTCAGAAAACCAATTCGAAATATCACCTTTTTCTGAATCAATAGAGATGCCGTTATCATCATAAAATAAGATTAATTTGTTCAGCCCTAAAGTGCCCGCCAAAGAGCAAACTTCGTGAGATATTCCCTCCATCAAGCATCCATCGCCGAGAAACACATAGGTGTAATGGTCGATCAGTTCATGGCCTGGCTGATTAAAATCGGTAGCTAATGTTTTTTCCGCGATCGCCATTCCTACCGCATTTGCCACGCCCTGCCCGAGAGGGCCCGTTGTGGTTTCTACCCCTGGTGTTACCCCATATTCAGGATGTCCTGGGGTTTTGGAATGTAATTGTCTAAAGTTCTTAAGCTCATCTATGCTTAAACCATAACCTGTCAAATGCAGTAGGGAATATAAAAGCATCGAACCATGACCGTTTGAGATAACAAAACGATCCCGATTAACCCAGGCTGGGTTGGTGGGATTATGTTTTAAATGTTTTTGCCAAAGAACTGCCGCGATATCGGCCATTCCCATCGGCATACCGGGGTGACCTGAATTGGCTTTTTGAACCGCATCCATGGATAAGGCTCGAATTGCATTTGCGTACTTTATATTTGTTGGCATTTTATTGATAATGAATTGAATCGAATAGAAGGTTAGAATCCAGCGTTGAAAACCACACCAGTGAAGTTTTTGCTAACTTCCTATTTTATCGCAACCACTAATTAACGTCTTGAAAGTCTGAGAATTAATGCTTAATTAGAATCTTCATGTTTACGGCTGGTTTTAATGCCCAATTGCTTAAGCTTTCTGTAAAGGTGTGTTCGCTCGATACCTGCCTGATTCGCGACCCGAGACATGTTCCCTCCCTCTTTCGCTAAATGATACTCTAGATATTGCTTATCAAACATCTCCCGCGCCGCACGATAATCTTTATCAAAATCCCACGAAGAAGTGTCGTAGTTCGCTTCATGAGCTGCACTATCCAGCACAGACATTAAATCGCTTTCTCCGATTTCTTCGCCCGCTGAAAATTGTGCGCTTGACAAAACCACAGCAGTCAACTGACTTAGATTCGCTGGCCAGTCGTTTAGAAGGAGCGTATTGAGCGCTGCGACAGAAAAAGATTTAGTCGGGTATTTATGAAAGAGTATCGATTTAGATATTTCTATAACGTCGTCCTTACGGTCCCTCAAGGGCGGTACATTTATAATAGTTTCAGATACCAGATCGTACAATCTAATTTCAAATTCCTCTTTGGCAACCAGCCCACTCAATCGAGAACTGGAAGACGCGACCACTCGCGTGCCGGCTTTTTTAAGTTCCTCCCATCTCGAAACCAAATCTGATTGTTGAGATCTTTCTAATGTCCCAATATCACGAAAAAATACTACGCCCTCACGAGTTGTATCAACTAGTTGTTCATTCATAGTCCTATAATCCCCAGGCCCCGATATAACAACCCAAGGCGAATTTAATCTTTTTAATAAGGTCGCGCACTGTTCGGCACCAGATCCAGGCGCCTCTAAAAATAAGACTGGGGCGCCGGTTTTTGTTAAGGCTTCGCATTTTCGTTTGAGGTTCAATGCGGCTTCCGACTTGCCTAATGTGACGTGTACGGGATCTTGAGTGCTGTTTTTGGATTGATCTCTAAGAGCAGCTGACACCGTTGATAGAAGTTTCTGCAACGCTACGGGCTTCTCTAAAAACGAATACGCGCCAATACGTGTTGCTTCTACCGCAGTATCAATTGTTCCGTGCCCAGACATCATGATAACCGGCATCGACATGAGGCCAGACGAGGCCCATTCTTTTAGTAAACTTACACCATCAATGTCAGGCATCCAGATGTCTAGAAGGACGAGTTCTGGTCGATTTTTCAAAAACAAGTCTCTAGCTACCGTTGCATTCTCAGCTACCGTGACTTCGTGACCCTCCTCCCCTAAAATTTCAGAGAGTAACTCACGAATGCCTACCTCATCATCGACTACAAGAATTTTACTCATTATTAAACTGTCTTCTTTAAAATTTTGAAGTTTTCTTCTGCGCGAGCAAGTGGAAGCCTCACTTCTACGGTCGCCCCAATATTCGCATTGCTAATCAGCACCTCACCACCATGCTCTTCAACAATTTTTTTAACTATTGCAAGACCGAGGCCCGTACCTTTTGCCTTTGTTGTAAAGTAAGGGTCGAAGACTCGATCTACTACTTCACCGGAAAAACCTGGGCCATTATCTTGCACCGTTATAAGTATAGATTCAGATGTTGTTGCTGTTTTTATTACAATTTGTGGGCTTTGATGTCCCGATAATGCCTGTTCGGCGTTTTGAATTAAATTATGCAGCACCTGTCTGAGTTTACCGGTGTCGCCCCAAAGAAAGGCATCTGAAGAATCAAGATTCGTCTCAATGGCCACTGAGGTAGCTCGGTACAACTCGATAACGTCCAGAGCTAATTTATTCACATCCACTAATTCAGATTTTCGGTCTGGGTTTCTTGAATACTGATTAAACGCATTAACCATTCCCTTAAGGGCCGCCACTTGGTCGACTATGGTTTTTATTGATCGCTCTAACATTGCAGCATCATCTCGTTCTAATTTAGAACTTAACCGATGTGTCAATCGTTCAGCTGATAATTGTATTGGCGTGAGTGGGTTTTTAATCTCATGAGCAAGTCGTTGAGCGACTTCGCCCCAAAGCGCCGACCTTTGTGCATCAAGCAATTTAGTCACATCATCGAACACCACAATGAACCCCGGTAGGTCGCCGTCGCCAAGGGTGGATACGCGAACGAGCAACACTTTCTTAACGCCATCTACGAGTAGTTCTAGTTGTCTCTCTAGTTGAGACTCGGTTGAATCAGCCAAATCTCCTAAAATAAGCGCCCTCATAGAATCTAGGGCTATTGGCCCTTCTTTCGTCACATTTGATGAATTCTCTAAGCTCTCGCCTAAAATTTGCTCTGCGCTAGGGTTGTAAGCACGCAAATATAATTGTTCATCAAAGGTCAGCACGCCCGCTGACAGAGTCTCCAAAATACTCGATAAATAGGCGTTTGCTTGTGTGAGCGCGGTTTCATGCTTCTCAGCTGCATCTTTTGCTTCCGAGAGCTGTCCCGTCATCACACTAAAGGATTCGGTTAAAAACCCCAACTCATCGCCCCGGCTTATCGGTACTCGTTGACTGAAATCGCCTTTCGCCACAGCTCTCGTACCTGCAGCCAAAAAACCTAAAGGCGCAGACAAGCGATTACTAAACGTAACGGCTAGCAAAACCACGGAAAAAAGCGCTAATCCGAGGGATAGTGTTAAAGCTAAATTATATAAACGTTGTAGTCCATATCTTGACAACGAAAGCTCTTGATAATCTCTGTAAGCCTCTTCAACCATTGCGGCGTCCTGAGCGAGCCTAGGCGGAACCAGCTGGGTCACTTGCAAAATTTGCATCTCGGCTTCTAAATGATTAATCGGTACAACCACCCTCAACAGTAAATCAGCTTCAACGCTCTCCTCGATACCTGAATAACTTTCTTGAAGCTGAACCTGACGCATTATCGTTTGTGTCAAGCCTAAAGGAATGAAAGAGTCGGTCCCAGAGTTAGATGAGGCGACCACTTCTCCACTCGTGGTGAATAGCGTTGCCTCAGTGATCGCCGCTTGATCTCGAAGACTATCAATGGATGAAACCTGGGTGGCGGCAGTTTGATACGACAAACTAACCGCCATTGAGTCTGCTTTCCTTTGTAGCTCCCCCAACCCATTCTCTAAATTTGCGCGGCCTAAATTTAATCCCCCCTCTAGAGCACGATCTACACGAATATCAAACCAAGATTCAATGGAACCGGCTAAAAATTGAACAGAGATTCCATACATAACAACACCTGGAACCACGGAAACTAAAACAAATACAAATATTAATCGGACCGTTAACTTCGAACCAAAAACTCCTGCTTTAAATCGCCTAAGCGTAACCAGGAGTTGCGCCCCCACTAACACCATCAAAATAACAATTAGCCCAACGCCTACACCAAGAAGAATTGGCAAATCATTAAACACATCACTAGTTGTCGTAATTTGAGTTGAGAGTAAATAAAGGAGATAAAACCCAAAACTAAGTGACACCGCAACGATGATACTAAGTGTTGTCTTTTTTAAACCGCGATTGAGGCTCAACCTCATTTCTCCATCACCCAACGATACCAAGGCGACGATACTTCCCATTTGTCGGACTCCAAAGCTTCCAGTTGCAGCGCACTAGGTAGGCCGCCGACTTCTAATCTCAACCGAACCTGGGCCTCATACTCTACGTCTGCAGTCAACTGCTCTGCGTTAAAAACGGCTAAACCAGCTATCAACCCTGCTCCACGTATAGCTTGATCCAAAGAGTCAAAACTTCTATCTCGACCTCTAACTTTATCTTTGATGTGATATTGACGCGTCAACGCGCTGTACGACACTCGAAACGGCAAGGACGTCTCTACTACCGTCTGGTCCCAAATGTTCCATCTCTGTCTAACAACCCCAAAATCAAGCACAAAGGGCAAGGATACGCCTTTATGAAGAGCTTCCTGGATGATGGGGCTTAGGTCAATATTAAACGCGGCGTCAAGAGTAAAAGTCGATTCCCGTTGCTCTAAATTAACTGATTGAACAACAATACCTTCAGCTAAAGCGGTTGTCGTGAACGTGACTGAACATATCACCATCAGCCTAAAAACCAAAGCTAGTAAATTATTTCTTTTCAAAAAGCGCGTGGAAAAATCCGTCATGATTTTCGTTAGGTAGAAGCAAGTGACCGCTGAGCGGAGCATACGTTAAATTTATTGCCGCACCTGGTTGGTTTTTTATGAACCATTGCACTTGTTTTTCATTTTCCTCGGGAAAAATTGAACACGTCGTATAAAGTAATTTACCACCCTTAGCTAAAACTCTCCACATTGCCAACATCAAAGATCGCTGCTGCTCAACAAAACTGTCCACATCCTTCTCGCGTCTTATCCACTTCACATCTGGATGTCGACGAACAACACCAGATGCACTGCAAGGCGCATCAAGTAAAATTCGATCATAACTTTCACCGCCCCACCAGGTGTTAATGTCGTTGGCATCTGCCCTCTGAGTTTTTGCCGAAAGATTAAGTCGAGTGAGGTTCTCTTCTACCTTAATTATTCTCGTCGCATCTTTGTCGATCGCCGTTAGATGAACATCCTCTAACTCGAGAATATGACATGCCTTACCACCTGGCGCCGCGCAGGCATCGAGAACCGTATGATTTGGTTGTAAATCCAAAAGGGTAGCCGAAATCTGTGCGCCTGCGTCCTGAACCGACACTAATCCTTCGAAAAAACCTGGTATCCGATCCACTGCGACTGGCTTTTTTAAAATTACACAAGAGTTCACAAGAATGTCCTTCGGTGTCTCCCAAGCCATTCCTTTTCGATCAAGTTCTGTTAGATATTTTTCTCTCGAAATCAGGCGATTATTAATTCGTAGCGTTAGCTTGGGATGAATTAAGCTTGTGTTAAAAATTGCGTCAGCTTGTTTTGGATACTCTCGCCGAATTTTTTCTATCCACCACGTCTGATGTTGCAAAGTGGCTGTATCGCTCCCCGCTGCCGCAGACTTAATTTCTTCACTTTGTCTGATGTAGTTGCGAAGAATCGCATTAACCAAACCTGATAGTTTTTTAAATCCCATTTGCTTAGCCGAGGAAACTGCGGCATTTACGACGGCATGATTTGCCGCTCGCGTAAAGTCAATTAAGTAAATCCCCACAAGAAGCAAGCTCACCAAACCATTAGGTCTTTTCACAAGCAAATGATCTAGCGCAAACTCTAAATAACCTAAGTGGCGTACCGCCCCATAAACGGTATTTTTAATGGCGGCCTTGTCCGCCTTGGAATCTATTTTGCCTAACTCTTGTGGAAGCACTGCGTTAAGACTCTGGCCAAGCTTAACTCTTGCTAAACATGTTTGTGAAACAAGTTGAACTTCGATCACGGTTCGCCACTATCTAAATTCATGCCAACCTGTAAACCGACCGCCCTTGCATACTCAGCCGCTGGTGAGTTTACACCGCCTGATTTTTGCACGGTATGTATCCTCACAGCGCCAAATCCGCACACAACAGTAAAACCTACTTTATCTACTTCAATTATTGTTCCCGGTCGAG
>CBFIFN010000075.1:0-6629 GCA_965661885.1 uncultured Burkholderiales bacterium
TCTCTTTTGTGAAAATTGGTCTGCGTACATGGTTGGTGAATCCCCGTTATCATTTTTATTCGAGAACGCATCGTAGTACGTAACCCGGTCTCCGCTCTACCGCTATTTCAAACTACTGTAATAAGCAGCAATATTTTCCACATCGGTGTCCGTCAAGGACCTCACCATGGGAGCCATCATTGGATCGACACGATCTCCATCTCTGAAAGCCTTAATCTGTCTTACAAGGTACGTCTTTTTCTGACCCGCTAGGTTTGGCCACAGATCATTTGGACTGATACCGGCCGTACCATGACACGCTGCACAAATAGCGGCTCTAGCCTTGCCAGCAGCGATATCTGCAGCGTTGAGAGCAGGGCTAAGGACTAACATAGCTAAAGTTGGAACAATATATTTCACAAAATCTCCATAGGCAAAGGGTTGCTAAAGCGTACTTAAAGTCATGAAGATTCAACTTCACAGTTTCGTCGTCATAATATCCTAATTAGCCGACGGTTGGTTTGATCTTAGTCACTTTGCGTGAACTTATTCGCAAATAAATGCATGATATCCGCTAAGTCTAGTCTGCTTTGGTGGTGGAAATGAATACAACAGTGATCTACGCAATCGTCATGCTACTAGCCGGTCTTGGTATCCCGGTTATGGCGGCGTTAAATGGCAGTCTGGGCGCCAGACTTGAGAGTCCGGCGCTGGCAGCAGCAATACTTTTCGTTGTTGGATTGACAGTTGCGGTGGCTTACCTGCTAACGACAGCGGGAATGCCATCTACATTGATCGCACCCGATACGCCCTGGTATTTTTATCTGGGAGGCTTTTTTGTCATGTTCTATATACTCAGCATCACATGGGTCGCACCTCGATTTGGTGTTGCCAATGCAGTTTCATTCGTCCTGTTGGGACAACTAGTTGCCATGAGCGTGATTGATCACTACGGACTCTTTGGTTCAAAACAATTTGACATCAGCTACCAACGAATTGCAGGACTCGTGCTCATGGCTGTGGGTGTTTTGACAGTGCTCGCAAAACCTTCTTAGTGATAGAGCCCCACTCGAGGAATGCTTATGCCTCATGACTCATGTGCCCGACGTAAGCGACGGTAAAAGCCGCCTCTTGAAACACTTTTAATCCTGTTTCAGAGAAAAGTACAGGTATCGGATGTTCGGAAAGCGCTGCTTTAATTTTAGCCGGCGTTAACAAGCTGACATCAAGGTGATCGATGAGCTGGATGGCTGCCTCAAGTTTAAAACTGACGGCGCCGCCGGCAAATTTCCCTCTCGTCATGCGTTCTTTGATGAAAACCTTATCAATGCTGTAGTCCTTCATCAGCTTCGAGAACCCAAACTGGAATTGTTGGAACTCCCTCCGGTTGTATGCCCTCTTGAGCCCAAGCTTCCGCACTCGACAATCAGGTAAATTAAATTGCCCCTGATCATAGTTAAGGAGACAGACCACAGCATCACTGCCGGTAAGTTCCACGCCGCAAATTTTCATCTAAATGCCTCTTTGGAAATCGTTTCGTTACTTATTCAATGTCAGAACCGCATCAATGTTGCGTGTTTCAAATCAGTCATAGGATAACGATCAGTAACTGAAGTGCTTATTTATATGCCATTTGGCACTTATTCATGTTCAATTTCTTGTCAGGGCTGAAGTATGGACAATGCGGTGGATCATTCAAATACCCGTTACGGCGATTTGATAGTTTTTTTCAGTGCTCAGTGCTCAGTGCTCGGTGATTTTTATAGCAATGATCTGGAAGGATCCAGAGGGTCGGGAGAAACACTTAGCAGATTAGATTGGCAAAAATTCCGCATACCATCGCGCATGTCGCTGCATGATATCCATGTATGTAAGAAAACGTTACAAATCAAAAAAAATTCCGCAACAGGATTCGTGTAAGCTTCCGGCGATGAGATATCACCTAATACCGAGTTCAATTTTAGTCGTTGCCTTGATCGGCTTGCCATATATCATTGCTGGATGGAGTCTAGCAATCTACGCAGCCAAATTACCTTGGTCGCTATCCAGTATCGTTTCTATTCATGAAATCAACTATTTGATTTTTCTCTTTGATATGGTGCCCGTCTTGCTGGGCTTAGTCTTTATCTTGGCGGTCAGAGTCTATTTCAAAGAGAAGGATGACGACAATCTGCTCGCACAAGAATCAATCCTGCAGTCAGTATTAGAAAGAATGGCGGATGGATTTGTCACAATTAGTGAAGAAGGAATAATACTCTCTGCAAATGCGGCCATGGAAAAAATGTTTGGTTATTCAGAGCAAGAGATAGTTGGAAAAAATGTCAACGTCTTGATGCCTGATGCTTACGCTTCAAATCATGATGCTATTATTAGCAGGCTTAGAAAGTTCGGCGTGAAAGGTATGGCCGGAAAATCAGGGCGAGAGGTCGAAGGTAAAAAAAGTGATGGCACTATCTTTCCTCTTTCCGTCACTGTTAGTCAGATGTATATCGATGGAAGACGCAAATTTAACGGTGTAGTGCGCGATGTCACTGATGTTAAACAGGCTCAAGCAGAGGCGCTAAGAACCTCTGACGAGCTGACGCTGTTCGTGGATACAGCGAACGCGCCGATATTCGGGATTGACTCGGGCGGATTAGTTAATGAATGGAACCAGGCAGCCGAAAAGATTACCGGTTTTTCCAAGGTAGAGGTGCTAGGCAAAGATCTAGTGTCTGAGTTTATCACCGATGAATACAAAGCACCGGTTAAGCAAGTGCTTGACAATGCGTTGCTTGGCCATGAGACAGCCAACTACGAGTTTCCGCTGTATACAAAAACAAGTCAGCGGGTTGATGTGCTTTTGAATGCGACTACTAGGCGCGACGTGAGCGGATTGATTACCGGGGTCATCGGTGTTGGGCAAGATATTACTGAGCTTAGGCAAAAACAAGCAGCATTAAACCAAGCGAGTAAGATGGAAAGTGTTGGACAGTTAACCGGAGGAATCGCCCATGACTTCAATAATCTTCTCAGCGTTATCGACGGTAATCTAAGATTCTTACAGCAAGATATCGGTAACGTCAGTGACGATATTACGGAGCTTTTCGATGATGCGATGTCGGCTGCAACTGATGCCGCCGAACTCACGGCGCGTCTGCTGGCATTTTCGCGCAATCGAGGTTTAAAGCCAGAGTTAAAAAACGCGAATGAGGCTATCGATAATTTCTCGCGATTCTTGTCGCGAACGTTGGGAAAGGCAAACGATTTGCAAACCGAGCTGTTTGAAGAAGCGCTTTATATCAATGTCGATACCGCACAACTAGAAAATGCACTACTTAATCTTGCGATAAACGCTAGAGACGCCATGGTAGACGGCGGCAGTATTACAATACGAGCTGAACGGTACCTCTGTTCCGAGGAAGCAAACCTTAAAGAAAATGATCAAGCAGAAATTATGCTTGAGCCGGGTGACTACGTCGTAGTCAGTGTAGAGGATGCCGGGGTAGGAATAGAGAAAGAGGATCTGGTGCGAGTTTTTGAGCCTTTTTTTACAACAAAAGAAATAGGTAAAGGTAGCGGGCTCGGCCTAAGCATGGTTTATGGTTTTATTCAGCAATCTAGCGGGCAGTGTGTTATCCGCAGCGAGATCGGTGAAGGAACAAAAGTCTCAATGTATTTCCCCGAAGCACAATTCACGGAAAAAGATAAGTCTAGTACAGACGGAAAAAAAATAGCGTTCGCGGATTCAGAAGTAATACTCGTGGTGGAAGATGAGCCGCGTGTTCTAAGAGTAACATTGCGTGACTTGCAAAGGCTAGGCTACCGGACGCTAGAAGCAAATAATGCAAGTATGGCAAAAACGATGATAGATTCGGGTCAAAAAATAGATTTGGTGTTTAGTGATGTGCTGATGCCAGGTGATATTGATGGTCAAATGCTGGGGCTATGGATCGAGAAAAATCATCCATGGATAAAAGTGGTTCTTACCTCAGGGTTTACCAAAAGAAAGACAGAGGTAGGGAGCAACGAATCTTCTTTCCCTCTGTTAAGAAAGCCCTACACAATAGAAGCGCTTGCGAAAAAGGTAAGTGTGGCACTCAATGAAAATAAGTAAATACTGATGAGGCATTGCAGATTAAAAAGTACGATGTCGAAAAACTGGGTGTGTTTAAATTGCAAGAAAGGCATCGCGCCGTAAAAACAGTCTGCTAAACGACAATTCAAATGAAGCCAGCACGTTAGCAATGACAACGAATGACCTAGATAAGAATCTCGTTTTTTGTTTCGCGAAGCATAGACTTTGCGTTAGAGGCTTTTTCATTGCTCATGCAAAGCCGCTTTTGAAAAATTGCCAAGGATAGGTTCATGTCAAAAAACCGTGTGTTGATCATTGACGACGATGCAAGAATAGGTCGAGTTGTTCAGCGTGTGGCGAACAAGTTGCGAGTTGATACCGCCGTCATCGATAATCCGGACTTGTTTGAATCCACATACTTGCGTTACCAGCCCAACATTATATTTCTGGATTTACAGATGCCGCGGCTCGATGGTGTGGAGCTCCTTCGCAAGTTGGCTGAGAATGATTGTAAGGCTGCAATTATTCTGATGAGCGGTATGGATAGGAGTGTGATGGAGACTGCGATAAAATTCGGACAGTCTTTGAGTTTACAGATGGTCGGCACCCTCTCCAAGCCGATGAATATAGTTGACCTGGAGAGGGTTCTTATCAAAAATTTCCATCAGGAAGAGATAAGCATCGAGTCTGTGGCAACAATCACAGGCGCTGATCTGCTCGAAGCAATCGATCGTAATCAGTTAGTTGTTCACTACCAGCCGCAGATATGTTTAAAGACGGGAAAGGTTAGTGGCGCTGAGGCGCTTGTGCGTTGGCAACACCCAGAGTATGGCTTGTTAGCGCCAGAAAGTTTTATTCCAATCGCCGAGTATGATCTGAATCTTATCCGGCCTTTAACTTTCTTTGTTTTAAAAAAGGCAGTCGAACAATTTAAAGAGCTCGAGAAAAACGGTACCAACATAAATCTCTCTGTTAATATCTCTGCTATGTTGCTAAGTGATTTAAATCTTCCAGATCAAGTAGAACAACTTCTGAGGCAATATCAATTTAATCCGCATCGCCTCATTTTGGAAATTACAGAAAGTGGAGCGATGGAAGATCCTTCACTAACCATGGATATACTCACTCGTTTACGGCTCAAGAATATTCGTCTATCGCTTGATGATTTTGGAACCGGTTTTTCCTCGCTTGTTCAGCTATACAGAATGCCATTCAATGAACTTAAGGTTGACAAATCTTTTGTCATGGGAGCGATTTCAAGTAGAGAGGCAGCAGCGATATCGCGAGTAACAATCGATTTGGGCCACAGTCTGGGATTGGAAGTTGTTGCAGAAGGCGTGGAGGATGAGGAAACTTATAATTGGTTAGGCTCGCTGGGTTGCGAGATTTGCCAAGGATATTTTATCAGTCGTCCTCTGGAAGCGGCGGCTTTTTTAGCTTGGATACATGATCATAAGCGTCACCCGTTGGCAGTGAGTGGTTAATTGAAAGCGCAAAGAGATTACTTAGTGAATAGAGACAAATTGACTGACCTTAGTAAAGAGAGAGCGTCTCTCTGAACCAAGACCGGGTCGCGACCAGATGGCATCTCCAATCCAAGCGTTCTGTGACCGATAGAAATAGCATCAAAGCAGCTGAGGCTTTTTTCTGGTGCTATGACTTCTATAGCTGTTGTGGTGACAAAGCACCCGTAAGATAATCGACGTCAGCCTCTAACCTAGAAGATTGCTCAACATAGAGAACGAAGTCTGGCGGGAACCCAGGCTTGATCATTTGCCAAGTATCAACAATTCCTGAATGCTGAAAGTAGGAGGCGATATCACCAGCGAACGTAATCCAAAATTCGGTGGGGATCAGTTTTCTTTGATATTGAAGATTGGCATTGAACCAGATTAAGAAAATAGCAGTCACGCGCTGAACGAAAATCAGCCGCTCAGTTTCGTCTAAATGCGCCAGACCTTTGAGTCCGTTAAAGAAAATCGTCCCGGACTCTTTGTCGACCATAGTCACTCTCATAATCTGGTCGGTGAGTGAGGCAATTGCAGCGCTTTGATTAGACGAGGTGTTGTCGCTAATCTGGCGAGCCAGATAGAGCAGTGAAAGAATCACACCAAGTCCTCCGACAATTTCTCCGAGCGCGCCCATGATTTCCCAATTCAAAGAAAATTCCATTGTTCCTACCTTCCTGTATTTTTCTGATGGCCTGAAAATTTAATTGCGTGGCCTTGGTTGATAATCTAAGCGATTACTGTCTTGCTGGCGCCTATTCCCTGCTACGAAAGTGACGCTATCGCTCGTTGAATTGGACCTTGCAGGCGCAACGTGATGGCCTACTTTACTAGGTTATATCAGCTTTTATGCTCGGTTTATTAGCGTAACAGTCGCCGAATAACTTTTTGCACATCTTTTAATTGGCTAAGATCTCCGGTCGATCTTTTGATGAGCAAGGCACCTTGTAGTGCACTAAAAAAGGTCTTGGATAACCGTAGCGGTGTTTCGTCAAACTGGAACTCACCATTCTTGCGACCTGTGCGAAAAATATCTTCCAGCCATTTTTGGTGGCTTTCCATAAAATCTTTGACCTCTGAATGCA
>CBFIFN010000076.1:0-6591 GCA_965661885.1 uncultured Burkholderiales bacterium
ATAATCAAGGCTACGCCAAGCCCAACAAATCCTAAGTCAAAAAAACCAAGTGTCGCTTGTGATCCAGCAATCAGTATGATGCTGAATAAAAATATTGCCTTTCGACGACCGAATCTTTCGGAAATCATCATCAGGGGCAACATAACTACTACACTGGCTGTCATCACTACTAAATAAAACTGCCAAGATAAAAACTCACCTTCCAAATCTCTGAGAATAAATGGAAGAGAGACAAACATTGACATCAAAATCCCATGCAGTGAAAAAATTCCGAAATCGAGTCTGAGTAAGTTGGTGTTACTTAAGATTACGGCCATGCTTGTCGGGGCACTCTGAATATTATGTTCACTGGAACCAGAGTCCGGATCAGGAACGTAGAAGTACACAACGGCCATCGATAAAAACGTGAGTGCTGCAGTGATGAGAAATATACCTGACAAACCAACCAGTGACTCTAACACCGGGCCCAAAACGATAGACAATATGAACGTGAAGCCAATCGTGATGCCAATAATTGCCATTGACTTGGTTCTCACCTCCTCCCGAGTCAGATCAGCATTTAATGCGATGACTGTGGAAGAAACCGCACCAGCCCCTTGAATTGCCCTTCCTGCACACAGCCAAGGTAGAGAATCCGCTGCTGCAGCTACGAAACTCCCAAAAACAAAAACACCGAGTCCTAAATAAATCGTTTTTTTTCGGCCCCAAAAATCTGACAAACGACCTAAAGGAATTTGAAAGATGGCCTGTGTCAGGCCATAGATTCCTACAGCTAAACCAATCAATATCGCGCTGTCCCCTCCTGGAAGAGCATTCGCATAAAGAGCAACTACAGGCAGAATCACGAATAACCCGAACATACGCAAACTGAAGACACTCGCTAATCCGAAGCTGGCTCGGCGTTCCGTTTGGGTAAAGCTAGGCATTAAATAGTCCGGTAATTCTTAGGGGTAAATTAGAAACTAATTAGGTATAGTACCAGGTTACTCTTATCCGTCGTTACTCGATTGATACGCAAATCAACTTGGTCTTAATAAAGCACTATGGATTTCATCAAAGTTAGGGGCGCCCGCACCCATAACCTCAAGAATATCGACATCGACATCCCTAAGAATAAATTTATTGTCATTACAGGGCTATCTGGCTCGGGCAAATCTTCTCTGGCATTTGATACGTTATTCGCTGAAGGTCAGCGACGCTACATCGAATCCCTATCAACATATGCACGTCAATTTCTTGAGGTGCTTCAAAAGCCGGATGTAGACTCAATTGAAGGACTGTCCCCCGCGATAGCTATAGAGCAGAAATCTAAAAATAATAACCCGCGCTCCACTGTGGGGACTGTAACCGAAATACATGATTACTTAAGGCTCCTATACTCCCGAACGGGAAAACAATACTGTCCAGAACACCAAGAGCCTCTAGAAGCATATACTGTTTCTGAAATGATCGACCGAATCTTGTCGTTGGGCTTAGATAAAAGAATATTGATCTTAGCTCCAATCAAAGCTACCAAGAGACAACCAACGAAAAACCTAGTTGAGAGATTTAGAGCGCAAGGGTTTTTCCGGCTTCGCGTTGATGGTGAGGTGATTGATTTAGATGATCCAGCATCCCCTGACATCATGCATTCAAACTAAGGTATTGAGCTGGTTATTGATCGACTGCGAACCTCAACAGCGTCGAAGGGTAGATTGGCGGAGTCCCTGGAAACAGCGCTCAAGCAAAACGAAAATAAAGTTGTAATCCATGATGTCGATGCAAACAGGGATGTCAGCTTATCAGCTATTTTCAGTTGCCCGAAGTGCGATTATGCGTCACCACCGCTGGAGGCAAGAATGTTTTCATTTAACCATCCAAATGGATCCTGCCCTACATGTGATGGCCTTGGCCAATTAGAGAGTTTTGACCCAGAAAAAGTAGTAGCCTACCCGACACTATCCCTTTCATCCGGAGCAATAAAAGGATGGGATAAAAGAAATAAATTCTTTTTTGATATGCTCAACAGCTTGAGTCAGCACTATGGCTTTGACTTAAATACTCCTTTCGAAGACCTCCCAAGTAGCGTTAAGCAAGTGGTGCTGTATGGCTCTGGGCAACAGAAAATAAAATTCTCGTATCAAGGAAAAGAAAATAGCGTCAAAATAGAAAAACATCCATTCGAAGGAATAATTAACAACTTCCGTAGACGTTTCCAGGAGACCTCAGAAGAAGCGGTGAAAGAAGAATTAGCGAAATTCATCAGTATGCGCACCTGCTCCGATTGCCTTGGGTCAAGACTCAGGAAAGAGGCCAGAAATGTACGAGTCGCCGACCTCACGATTGCAGAAGTTAATTTGATGCCTCTTACTGACGCAAAAATATTCTTTGACAAATTAATATCTCACCCCCAAACCAAAGTAATCTCAGAACGCGTTATCAAAGAAATTACTAACCGTATCGGATTTTTAATCGATGTCGGACTAAGCTATTTATCGCTAGAAAGAAAAGCATCGACGCTGTCAGGAGGCGAGTCCCAACGAATACGACTTGCCTCTCAGATTGGTGCTGGACTAAGCGGGGTCATGTATGTGTTAGACGAGCCCTCGATTGGCTTACATCAAAGGGACAACACACGGCTTATCGATTCAGTCAAAAAACTAAGAGATTTGGGCAATACTGTGATCGTGGTTGAGCATGACGAGGAAACAATCATTCAATCTGATTATGTGATTGATATTGGTCCAGACTCTGGAGAATTGGGAGGTCGCGTAATTTCTCAGGGAACGCCAGGACAAATTTTAAAGGATCCGGAATCAGTAACTGGCCCGTATTTGTCTAGAGCTAAAAGGATATTTGAATTTCCAAGAAAAATAATAGACAAAAACACACCTACCATCACGCTTACAGGGGCCAAAGCAAATAACCTCAAGGATATAACATTAACAATACCCCTAGGCGTATTCGTCTGCGTTACCGGCGTGTCGGGATCAGGAAAATCCACACTTATCAACGACACTCTGGTCCCAGCGATCGCTCACCAATTAGGCGGAAAGTCGAAGATGGAATGCCTCTATAATGAATTAACGGAGACCGAACACGTAAAATATTTAGTGAATATTGACCAGAGTGCAATTGGCAAAACACCTCGCTCTAATCCAGCAACATATACTGGGATTTTCACCACCATAAGAGAGTTATTTTCACAGGTCCCTCTATCGCGTGAAAGAGGTTATAACTCAGGTCGTTTTTCATTTAACGTCAAAGGCGGACGATGTGAAACTTGCCAAGGTGAAGGAAGCCGCAAGATTGAATTACACTTCCTACCTGATATCTTCGTGTCATGCGAAATTTGCCAAGGTAAACGATACAGTCAGGAGACACTAGATATTAACTACAAAGGTAAAAATATTTATGATGTCCTAGATATGAGTATTAGAGAAGCGTTAGCATTTTTCTCGAGCGTGCCAAGTTTAAAACGTAAACTCTCGATTCTCGATGAAGTTGGATTAGGATATATGCGACTCGGCCAAAGCGCAATAACTCTATCGGGAGGAGAAGCTCAAAGGGTAAAGTTAGCAAGCGAATTATCGAAAAGGAACACAGGAAAAACACTATACGTACTTGATGAGCCTACGACGGGGTTGCACTTCAATGACATTTCATGGCTTTTACGAATTCTTATAAAGCTAAGAGACCAGGGAAACTCCGTTGTGGTTATTGAACACAATCTAGACGTGATCAAGCGCGCAGACTGGATAGTTGATCTCGGGCCAGAGGGAGGGAATCTCGGTGGTAATATCATTGCCGAGGGTACACCTGAGAGGATCTCACAGCTCAAAACTAGCCATACAGGATATTTTTTAAAACAGTCCTTGGTTTCACCGTAAGCTAACTGCAGCTTAAAATCAAAAAAACCAGCTAAATCAGCTGGTTTTTTAATAATACACGTTTTGCGAGGCGAATCTCTACGACGCTATCACTCCTCCGCGACCTCATCGACATTCTTAACCTCATCTTCCGGCCGGTCCATTAACTCAACCAAAGCCATCGGCGCGTTGTCACCATTACGAAATCCATACTTCAAAATTCTCAAATACCCACCGTTTCGAGTCGCATAGCGCGGCCCAAGCTCATCAAATAACTTACCCACAATCTCCCTATCCCTTAAACGAGAAAAGGCTAATCTCCGATTCGCAACCGACGCCTTCTTCCCTAGAGTGATGATCGGCTCTGCAACTCGACGTAATTCCTTAGCTTTTGGAAGCGTAGTTTTAATGACCTCATGGCGTAGTAGTGAATTTGTCATGTTGCGAAACATCGCCTCTCGATGAGAAGATGTACGATTAAGTTTCCGCAATCCAAGTCTATGTCGCATCTAATATTCCTTCCTAGTTTATCTTTTTCGATCCCAGAGCCTACGAACCTTCGGGAAGAGTTTCAGGCCAACTATCGACATTCATCCCGAGCGAAAGACCTCTCGTCGCGAGAACATCTTTGATCTCATTTAGTGATTTTCTGCCAAGATTAGGAGTCTTTAAAAGCTCTGTCTCCGAACGCTGAATCAAATCACCTATGTAATAAATACTCTCAGCCTTGAGGCAATTCGCAGAGCGAACTGTCAACTCCAGGTCATCCACGGGTCTCAATAGTGCGGGGTCAATGTCCGGCTCTTGCGGAAGACTCTCTTCCTCAACGGTACCTTGTAGATCTGCAAAGCTGGACAACTGATCCATCAGTATTCTTGCTGCAAACCTAACAGATTCCTCTGGATCCACTGATCCATTCGTCTCAATATCGATCACCAATTTATCAAGATCTGTACGCTGTTCAACACGAGCACTTTCTACTGCATAACTTACTTTAGTAACAGGACTAAACGTCGCATCTAACAATAAACTACCAATCACCCGATTCTCATCATCTTCACCCATCCTCAAATTCGCAGGAACATAACCACGACCCCCTTGAACTTTGATCTCCATACTAATTTTTCCGCCAGGTGCTAAGTGTGCGATAACGTGTTCCGGATTAATGATTTCCACATCATGGCTAGCTTCAATGTCGGCAGCCGTGACAGCTCCTTCACCATCTTTTTTAAGCGTAAGCGTAATCTCGTCACGATTATGTAGCCGCAAGACCATACCCTTAAGATTAAGCAAGATATCAACAACATCCTCCTGGACCCCATCCAAAGTCGAATACTCGTGCAACACGCCGTCAATCTTCACTTCAGTCGGAGCGAAACCAGGTAACGAAGACAATAAGACACGCCTAAGCGCATTACCCAGGGTGTGACCAAAACCACGCTCAAATGGCTCCATGACCACTTTAGCTTGACCTGGAGCGATTAACTTTACATCAATAATTTTTGGCTTTAAAAAGCTATTCAGCATCTATTCGACCCTTTTCAAAAGTTTCGAAAAATAAATTTATGAGATTTACTAACCCCAGATTTATTTCGTTATTACTTGGAGTACAACTCAACCACCAAGGACTCATTAATCGTGGACGAAAGATCAGCACGTTGCGGCGCTGCCTTGAACGTTCCCTTGAGTCCTTTCACATCAACCTCCACCCAATCGGGAAACCCTCTCCCTTCAGCAGCCTCCAAAGCCGCTTTAACGCGGAGGTGAGCCTTTGCTTTTTCGGCTATCTCTACAACATCGCCCGGCTTGACGATATAAGACGGAATGTTGACACGTCGTCCGTTCACCATCACACCGTTGTGCCTAACCACTTGCCGCGCCTCAGTTCTGGAAGCTCCAAAACCCATACGGAGAGCCACCGAATCAAGTCGACTCTCCAGATCCTGTAAAAGAGTCTCACCGGTAACGCCCTTCCTACGGGCTGCTTCCTTATATGTTTTACGAAATTGGCGCTCCAACACGCCGTAAATACGTCGTATTTTCTGTTTTTCGCGAAGCTGACGTCCAAACTCAGACATTCTGCTTCCTTTTTGTCCATGTTGCCCTGGTGGGTAAGGTCGCCGCTCGATTGCACACTTGTCGGTGTAACATTTCTCGCCCTTTAAGAACAGCTTTTCGCCTTCTCGACGACACTGGCGGCATTTTGGATCTGTATTTCTAGCCATATTAAAAGCTCCTTAAATTCTACGTCGCTTTGGAGGGCGACATCCATTATGAGGTACCGGTGTCACGTCTGAAATACTCGTGATCTTAAACCCCACCGAATTCAATGCTCGAACCGAGGATTCCCGACCTGGACCAGGACCTTTGATTCGTACTTCGATGTTCTTGACACCACACTCTTGGGCCATTTTTCCAGCTGCTTCTGCCGCAATCTGCGCTGCAAATGGCGTGCTCTTTCGGGAGCCTTTAAATCCGTTAGCTCCTGAGGTAGACCAAGCTAATGCATTGCCCTGTCGATCCGTAATCATGATGATCGTATTGTTGAAGGACGCATGAATGTGAGCAATACCCTCTGCTACATTCTTCTTGACCTTCTTGCGTGCTCTTGGTGTATTTTTTGCCATCCTAAATTTCCATTCAGTCTATGTAATTATTTCAAATGCCTTACTAAAATAACTTATTACCTTCTAATTGCCCTCTTAGCACCTTTACGCGTACGAGCATTATTTTTAGTATTTTG
>CBFIFN010000077.1:0-6560 GCA_965661885.1 uncultured Burkholderiales bacterium
TTTATTGAAATGGGCTTTAATCCTAGCGACAGCCGGATTTTCATTCGTTTGTATCGTCGAACTGATCAACATACTTTTTTATGATCCGTATGAAGAAGAGCGGTTCCTTTTCTCGTTTGCCGAAAGTCTGATGGAGACAGAAATAGAGCAACTTACCCTGCTTATGTTTGGGTCATTGGCCTTGTTATTGATGGCTGGCCTCCCGATGGCATTCGTAGTCGGTGGCTTAGGAGTTGTGTTCATCTACCTGGTTGGCGGTCAAACTATGGTGAATATTATTCCAACACGGATTTATCCGCTAATGTCCAATGCGGACCTTGCTGCGATTCCTTTGTTCATCTTTATGGCCTCGATGCTTGAAAAAGCAGGTCTCATTGAAGAGATGTTTGACGTCGTATATAAATGGATGGGGGGACTAAACGGCGGCTTAGCTGCAGCAACTATTTTAGCATCGACGATTCTTGCTGCCATGGTTGGCGTGATTGGCGCGGCTGTAGTCACGATGGGCATTATCGCTCTCCCCGCTATGTTGAAACGTAATTATGATCATAAAATAGCCCTTGGATCGATCATGGCTGGCGGGACATTAGGGATTCTGATTCCGCCATCAATCCTAGCAATTTTATACGCCGTCATCGCTCAACAGTCGGTTGGACAACTTTATTTAGGCTCGCTCGTCCCAGGTTTAATGCTCTCTGGCATGTACATTGCATATGTTTTATTTAGAACGTTATTAAATCCAAAACTCGGCCCCGCACTGCCGGCTGAGGAACGCGTATCTTTCGGTCAAAAACTCAGGTTATTCAGAAACCTAATTGCACCGATCTTTTTGGTGTTCTTAGTTCTGGGTTTACTATTTGGCGGCATCGCAACACCGGTTGAAGCGGCTGGCATAGGGTCATTCGGAGCAATCATCGTAGCGGTTATCCATAAGCGCTTCTCCATGCAAGCACTGAGAGATGCATCTGTGACAACGGCTCGGGCATCGGCCATGGTCCTTTGGATTATTTTTGGTGCGTCCATATTTGTCGGTTTCTTCATACTGGAAGGTGGACAAGACTTCATCACGGAAACAATTCTCGGAACTGGATTAAGCCCCTACGGTATTCTTTTACTGATGATGTTTATCCTGGTGTTTCTTGGAATGTTCCTTGATTGGGTGGGGATCCTACTGCTGACCGTCCCCATTTTCATACCGATTATTCAGTCTTTAAGTTTTGACGGATTATTCGGGCTACCCGGCGTGGATAGTAGCGTTGTAGTTCTCTGGTTTGGAGTCATCTACTTAGTGAACATGCAGATGTCCTTCTTAACACCACCTTTCGGTTACGCGCTCTTCTACTTAAGAGGTGTGTGTCCACCCGAGATCAGCATGGCAACCATCTTTAGATCAGCTCTGATCTTTCTAGGCATTCAAGCATTAGCGGTTTTCTTATGCGTTGTATTCCCCTCCATCATCACCTGGTTACCGCAGGCGGTCTACGGATAAGAATTGATGGGTCAATAACAAAAAAAGCCCGATATATTCGGGCTTTTTTTGTTCTGTTAAAACCTATTTTTTTAAAACTTAAGACTTAGCCCAAGGATCAATTTTAAATATGAATTTTTGCTCCACCTCATATTGGGTGCCATCTTTTTTAAATTTCCATTGACGCACCTTGCCGAGGACTTCCTGATCGAATACGCCTGCAGGATTAGCCGACACAACTTGCACATCCATCACCCGCCCGTCCACATTAACGGTAATCAGCACCGTGATATCGCCCTCAATCATATTGTCTTCAGCTTTCCTGGGATACTTTGGAAACGGCTTTTTACGGACCGGCTTCGCATCTTGGAAGACTGACGGTAAAGGCGGTTCCTCATCCTCTTCTACCTTTGGCTGCACCAAAGCAATCGTGGCCTCCACTTCATTGGGTAAGCGGCGAGGCTCGATGAGAGGTATCGTATTTTTGATCTCCTCTAATTCGGGGTCAGGCACCTCCTCCTCAGGCTCCGGTTCAGGTGGCCGTTGCTGCGGCATATCAGGCGGTGGTCGCTCGTCAAGACGCACATTCATTTTTATATCTGGAAGCTCTTCTAGATCCTCCTCTAAAAATGCCTGAGGATCCCACAATCCATACAAATATTTCCCGACGAATGGGGCGACTTCAATTGATAACGCAATCACAATAGCTGCCCACAAGGGCAAAAGCCGTTTATCCTTCAAATGAAGGTCGGGCCAGAGTGCTTTTACTGGTCGATATTTGGCGGGCATATTAGATATCTACGGAATTTTTATTGTTCAGTGGCGATGGCAGCGATTCCAACCGAGTTGATTCCCGCCCCACGTATACTATCCATGACGTTAATAAGAGTCTCTAACTGGACATCCTTGTCGCCCGCAATAATGACCGCAACTTTCCTATTTTCTTTCAAACTAAGCAACTTAGTTGTTAACACATCACCGGAAATGGTTTCGCCATCTACGATGAATTGATTATCTTTTTTAACACCGACGGTAATGGTTGCTTCTTCAATATCCTTGCTTGTTTTTGATCCAGGAATGTTCATCTCGACTCCCGTACCCGCGATCATATTGACCGACAATACGACAAAAAACACGAGAAGGAACATCATAATATCTATCATTGGGATAACTTCTACTCTCGGGCGATTCGCCTCCAAGTAGCTATTTCGATTTCTTCTAAACATGTTTAATTATTTTTGTGTGAATTAAGAAAACTGAAACTTTCGATGTCTAAGAATTGCCGTGGAATCGGTTAATCAACATAGTCTTAATCAAGTCCATCTGGTGCATCGCAACGCGCATACGTTTATTAAAATGATTCAGGAAAAGCACGGCAACTATCGCTATGAGCAAGCCAGCACCAGTTGCAACAAGCGCTTCCGCAATTCCACCTGTCACCATTTTCGTCGAGTTGCCGGTATTTTCAGCGGCGCCAAGGATATCAAATGCGTGCACCATGCCAATAATGGTTCCGAGTAGCCCCATGAGTGGCGCAAGTGTTACAGACGTGTCCAATACCCATATGCCACGATCTAGTTTGGGAAGCTGCCACATAATGGACTCTTCTATCTGTCTATCCATAGCGCTGACATCTTGTTGCTTTGCAGCCGTTGCTGCTTTGATGAGCGATACCTGGAGTGTTGTCTCATAGTGGGATTCAAGTTCTTTGAGCTGTGCGGAATTTTGGTGTTCGACAACATTCAAATCGTGCTCCAGTGTCGCTCCACTCTTAACCACCCGATGATAAAAATATAGCCGCTCTACAATGACAGCAATCGTGATTAGAAGTAGAAGTGCCATGGTTGGCAGCAAACCTCCGGACATTTTACTGAAATGCATAATTGTTTCAAAATCCATCAGTTTTCCCCCTCATCAATCTCAAGATTAGATATTTATTATTAAATTAAAAACTACTGGGTGGGCGGATAAAACGGCATTCCATAACGTTCAACAATCCGTTTTATTTCACCCGACTCAAGCATTTCCTCAAACGCCTCGTCTATGAATTTTTTAAACTCTGTTTCTGTCTTCTTTAGTACCCAGGCGCTATCCCAACGCATCTCTGGAATCGGGACATATCCTTCCACCATTTCAAATTCACCTTCTGGACGATTCATTTTGGCCTGTGATATCGCCCCTGACCAAATCATAGCGGCATCGACCTTACCCTCGACCATGGCATCGATTACCCTAAAGTTTTGAAAAAATGTTTCATGTGGAATCTGATGCTCATCCGCGTAATCACTCATCGGGGAATAAGCAGGTAGCCCAATTTTGACATCGAGCTTTTTAACATCATCGAGACTGGTCAATCCCTTAGCGGCTCCCTGGGTTACTAAAACGAAACCCGTACTCATGAATGGCTTCGTATAAATCACTTGACTCGGATCGAGTTGATGATCATCTGAACCGGTGACAGTGAGCCCTAGAACAAGATCACAAAGCCCTCTGTTAATTGACAGGTCAAAAGCACCACCCGGGGCACCATACCCAAACCTTGTATTCATATTGACCCACATCATGTCGATATTGAGATCATGCTTTTTAGCAATCGAATTTAATATCTCAACCTCTATACCCGCCGGTTCGTTATCCCTTGCAGTTCTCGAAAAGGGCCAGAACCAGCCATCGGCACACGCCAGAATAGAACCCAAATCCTTCGTTCTATCCATCGCATTCATTTTCATTTGCTCGCCAGTCACGCCGACCGGCCTGTAATTTTTGTATCCAGCGCGGTATAGGGGGTCAGACAACGGTTCAAAGACCTCAGGCTCGATATATCCGAGTTTTGGGCCACGATGACGCCCGTAGACGTATTCATCCTGTAGTTGCATTATGACCGGCTCACCCTGAGTTTGGGCGGTCGCTAACGGCATCATTGCCGCCGTAAACACAACACTGACTGCAATTACTAAACTACGACTAAGCGAAACAAAAAGCATAAATCATCTTGTTAAGTATAAACACCTCGATCTCAGAGGCTAAAAAAACCACATCCAGTATTTGTAGATACGGAACCTAAAGAACGAATGGTACACTATTGTATCCCTATCTATTTTGTGGGCTTTCAATCACCAGCGATCATAAACCTCGTACATGCAAAATCAATTCTCTCGTACCTCGCGAGCGGTGGACGTACTAATCAGCCAACATCGAGAAAATAAGCCTTTTTCAAGCTTGCCAGTTGCGGTCGCGCCAATCGATGAGATCGAGGCCTATGCCATTCAGGCTGAGTTATTTCAAGTTAGACAGCCCGATTGGGGTCCTATTGCTGGGTATAAAGTGGCCCTTACGTCGCAAGTGATGCAAAACCTCCTCAACTTTCCATCCCCCTTTAGTGGCCCGCTTCATGAAAAGCTAATCTATCAAGACGGGGCCTCGTTGACCGAGCAGGACTATGGTCGGCTCTGCATTGAATGTGAAATAGCTGCCGTTTTGAAAACAGATCTTCACCCACTCAAACGCCCTTACACAGCAAACGACATCCTTCAAGCCGTCGATACGATATCGCCCGCGCTAGAAATTGTTGATGACAGAAACGCGAACTATGACTGCATTAGTCAACAGGTACTCACGCTCATTGCCGACAACGCTTGGAATGCTGGACTTGTGCACGGCACGATGACCGCAAATTGGAGAGACTTAGATTTATCGAAATTAGAGGGACGCGTTTACATTAACAACGCACTCGCTGGGTCGGGTTTCGGCAGCGATGTCCTTGGACACCCATTCAACGCACTGGCTTGGCTCGCGAACAACGTGCTAGAACAAGGCCAAAAAATACGGGCCGGGATGACGGTTATGACAGGCACTATGATTACGACGCAGTTTGTTCAGGCTGGCGATCAATTAACGTTTACCATTCCCGAGCTAGGTTCTGTCGGCATCAAAATCGTATGATCGAAATTCAGCGGTATCAACAGTTAAGAGATTGTTTAATGAAGGGCGAAAAAAATGACACTTAATATACGTGAGTGGTTCAATCAAAATATTATGGGTCTTGCGCGCGAATTTCGGCTCAGTTTCCTGCCGCCACTGATGGTCTATGTCGCAGCCGGCATCTCGCCCCTCACTCAGATTGTCGGATCGTTTTATGTTAAGGAGCAATTAGGCCTCACGGCAGAATTTTTAGCAGGACTTGCCTTCTGGGCCATGTTGCCCTGGGCACTCAAGATGCCCATCGGCCATCTGGTCGACTTACTTTGGAAGATAAAAAGTGGATTTGTGTATCTCGGTGCTCTGATGATTGCTGCCAGCCTCAGCATCATGATTCTTCTTTTGGGTCACACCGAAGCCATGGTAGCGATCGCCTCAGCCGAAGTGTGGTTCATTACATCCTCACTACTGGCACCGATTGGTTACGTTTTGCAAGATGTGGTCGCGGACGCCATGACGGTGGAAGCGGTCCCCAGCGTTAATCGAAACGGCTCACCGCTTGAGCCGAGCGTCATTCGCTCCATGCACACCACCATGCAATTACTCGGACGGCTCGCCATTATTGTCGGCGGCATACTTGTCGCACTTCTCAACGTCACACTCATGAGTGGTGTCGCCGAGTTGCCGGACGCTGAAAAATCACTCGCTTACCTCTCGGTGTATCAAATTGGATTGCTAATTCCCGTTTCTTCGATCGTTGGGGTGTTGGCCGGATCACTTATCCAACGAAAAACAATTCGAGGTCTCATTCGATCAGGTCATACGGAAGAGGAGGCCGTCACCATGACACGTGTTCAAAGTGAAAGGCCCAGTGTTAACTGGTGGATCCTAGGGGGAGGTCTGGCATTCGCCATACTATCTATTAGCGTTGGTTTAGCGGACGTATCAGGGGCTCAAGAAATTGTGTTCGTTGTTTCATCGGCCATCATCTTATTTTTAATGTCAAAACTCATCAAAGAACTGGATCCCAAAGCGCGTCAGGTATTAATTGGAACGGCCGTGATCATCTTTGCCTATCGAGCCGTTCCGACAACCGGCGCTGGTACAACCTGGTGGATGATTGACGTGCTTGAATTCGACCAGTCCTTCATCGCCAAATTGTCGGTGATCGCAT
>CBFIFN010000078.1:0-4532 GCA_965661885.1 uncultured Burkholderiales bacterium
ATTTTTTGGGTAATAGTCGAATTCCCAATAAGCACATCTTGTCTGAGTCACTAACAGCAGACATCTATGGATGTCCTCACAAAACCCCCATAAAGTCTTGCTCTGTTGACCTCGTTGTGATTCCTCATGGTCTTGAATTTAGCGCTAATCCGCATGGTGTCGTACGTGAAGTTGAACGAATTTTATTACCTGGTGGAGTTTTGGTGCTGTCAGCGTTTAACCCGTTAAGTCTTTGGGGGCTACGGCATATAATGAAGAAGTATACGAGTGGTGGAAAGTATATGTCGCCCGAGATGCTGAGCCTATGGAGAGTCAAGGATTGGTTGAAGTTGTTGAGTATTGATATTGAGGCTGGGAGGTGGGGTTACTATCGCTTGCCTTTAGCGCGAGAAGATTGGAGAGAGCGTTTTCAATTTATGGAAAGTGCGGGTGATCGTTGGTGGCCGATATTTGGCGGTCTTTTTTTCTTAAAAGCCGTAAAAAAGGTACGAGGAATGCAAATAACGCTAGACCGATGGCCGACATATAATCGTGTTCGGCAGGCGATTCGATCAACACAAAAAGATACGGCTGAAAGTATGAAATCACGGAGACAGATAGGATGACAACAATAGATATTTATACAGACGGCGCTTGTAAAGGCAACCCCGGTCCTGGCGGGTGGGGTGCCTACTTGAAGTCCGGAGATCATGAGAAGGACATATTTGGCGGTGATTCGCAAACAACCAATAATCGTATGGAATTAATGGCAGTCATAGAAGCTTTAAAAACGCTTAAAAATCGATCACAAATTCGATTGTTCATAGATTCTCAGTATGTCAAAAACGGAATAAATCTATGGATTTCAAATTGGAAAAAAAATGGTTGGAGAACCAGCAATAAGAAAGCCGTTAAAAACGTCGACTTATGGATGAAATTAGATGAACTTGTGCCAAACCACGAGATCGAATGGATCTGGGTTAAAGGTCATGCTGGGAATTTAGGAAATGAGCGCGCCGACGCTTTAGCAAACCAAGGTGTACCGCAGTAGTCGAATGCAAGACAAAGCTTACGAAGGACAAATATGCGTTATGTGATGCTAGATACAGAGACTACCGGCCTCAGCCCGGCGAACGGTCATCGGGTTATCGAAATCGCGGCTATCGAAGTGGAGAATAGAAAAGTTACTTCTAATTCTTACCAAGCATATCTTGATCCTAAGCGTTCGGTGGAGCCAGAGGCGTTCAAAGTCCACGGGCTTAGCGATGAGTTTCTTGAAGGGAAGCCTACATTTGATACGGTTGTCGACGAATTCTTAGCATTCATAAACGGCAGTACGGTGGTCATTCACAATGCGCCTTTTGATGTGGGTTTTTTAAATATGGAACTAGGAAAGGTTGGCTTAGGATCTTTTGGAGATTACTGTCATGACGTGATCGACTCCTTAACCATGGCGAGACGGCTTCATCCAGGGCGCAGAAACTCACTCGATGCGCTGTGTGAGCGTTATGCCGTTGACCGATCTTCGCGAACCCTTCATGGGGCACTAATCGATACTCAATTACTTGCTGAAGTTTATTTAGCGATGACTCGAGGCCAGGATAGTTTTCTGGATGATGATGCTCCGAAGAGGCGTATAGAGAAAATCGATAAAAGCGCTTCGGTTCAAAAAAATAAGGTGCGCGTGCTGGAGGCCTCAGTGGATGAGTTGACGCGACATGACAACTATCTCGACCGACTGAACCACGCAGAGGAGATTGAACCAATATGGAAAAGTCCTGACAAATAAATGCGTCGCGAAGCCAAAATCTCAACTTTGAGGATAAAAAAGTCAAATCTCCCCTCTAAAATTTGCTCCGTTTGTTTGAAGCCTTTTACTTGGAGGAAGAAGTGGGAGAAAGATTGGGAGCAAGTCAAATATTGTTCGGAACGGTGTCGCCGCTCCAAAGGATCGTGAGGAAGACATGAAAGAGTTACGCTTAATCTTAGGTGATCAGCTAAATATAAATCACTCATGGTTTACCGAGGCCGATAGCCAAATCGTTTACCTTATGATGGAGGTCAAGTCAGAAGCAGGCCGCTCTCCTATTCATGCCCAAAAGTTGTTGGGCACTTTCGCAGCAATGCGGCATTTTTCTGCTCAATTAGTTGAGCGCGGCCACCAAGTCCAATACCTGAAGATTAATGGATCTGATAATCAACAGTCTTTTAGCGGCAATCTAGAGCATCAATGTCAATACTATTCGGCTCATAGTTTCTTTTGGCAAGAACCCGACTCGTATTATGTTGACAGAGAATTGTCGAACTTTCTTGAAAACTCTGGTCTTCAAGGAGGGGCCGTATCCTCTGAGCATTTTTATGAAGAGCGCGATTCGCTGAGGCTTTTCATGGAAAAGAAAAAATCCTGGAGAATGGAGAGTTGGTATCGTCATTTGAGGGTTAAACATGACGTTTTGATGAGCGACGCGAAACCTCTCGGAGGTGGTTGGAATTTTGACAAAGAGAACAGAAAAAGTTGGCGCGGGGAACCAAGGCCAGATACTTTGGCAAGACCGGGTCACGATCACTCCCAATTATGGGATGAGATAGTTAATTCAGGTATCGTTACTTTCGGTAATCCAAGTGCTGATAACTTCCAATGGCCAATCAGTCGAGAGGAGTCTCTGGCGCAGTTAGACAAATTTTGTAAGACAAATTTGCGTTATTTTGGTGATTACCAAGACGCAATGTCAGTAAAACATGAGACCTTGTTTCACTCTTTGTTATCGTTTTCGTTAAATACAAAATTGATCTCTCCACAAGAGGTGATTGATAGCGCTATCACCGAATTAGCAGATGATTTCAAAAATATCGCTAGCATTGAGGGTTTTGTCAGACAGATTTTAGGCTGGAGAGAATATATTCGAGGCATTTACTGGGCCAAAATGCCGGAGTACCTTACGAGTAATGAATTTTCATTCACTAGGAAATTACCTAAGTGGTATTGGACTGGGGAAGTCGGGATGAATTGTCTTAGCGTCACGATCAAACAGTCGTTGAGTACAGCTTACGCCCATCATATTCAACGCTTGATGATTGTTGGTAACTTTTCCCTACTGGCTGGTTTGAATCCGCATGACGTCCATCTTTGGTATCTGGGAATCTACATTGATGCGCTAGAGTGGGTGGAGGCACCGAATGTCATTGGAATGAGCCAATTCGCCGACGGCGGGGTTCTTGCGACAAAGCCGTATGTCTCAAGCAGCGCATATATTGATCGTATGAGTGATTACTGTAAGGGTTGTCAATATAGCCGTAAGGAGAAAAATAACGAAAAATCCTGTCCTTTCGATACGTTGTATTGGGACTTTTTATCATCTCAAAGAAAAACCTTTGATAAGAACCCCAGAATGGCTATGATGTTAAAAAACCTAGATCGAAAGCCTGAAGAAGAGCAGGCGACAATAAGGAGTCACGCGAAATTATTGCGGGAAGGTCTTGAGCATCTATAAAGTTGGTTTGACTTAATTTTTTTTTACCTTGGTTTACATGGTTATTAATTAGGAGTGTGTTTGTGATGCGCGGTGTATTAGTGTTTTTGCTCGGAATGTTTCCATGTCACTTTGCCGGAGCTTGGAGTAGCGATGTCCAAGCATCAGGTTCATTTACAGCAACTATCGCTTACGAAAATCAAAATATATATCAAGTGCACATGTCTCCTGTCTCCAATTTGCACTGGATAACGACCGAGTCGTGTGATTTAGAGCTTCTTTTTGACGATGTCATTGTGGAGATTTACGAGAAGAATGGCCAACGTTTTGGCGCGGTTTTTCAGTTGGTGCAAAGCGATAGCGCTCAGGAGGACTGGCCGCAGTGTGTGGTCTCCGGGCTGTACAGTGAAGATCCAAACTAGTCTTCGAAAAATAATTACTCTCTACGTTTAATTTTTTCGGTTAAATCGATGCTTATACTGTGCTTAAGCAAAATGCCTAATGTGGGATTTCGAGATAAAAGCTGTTCTAAGGCGTTACGATCCCAAGAGATTAAACGGGTGACGGTTTGAGTAATCGTTGTGGCTGATGCGTTTCCCTTATTGATGAAAGACATCTCTCCGATGAACGTTCCATCTGATATCTCGGCAATCTCTTTGCTATTCTGGTTAATTGCAACTCTGCCATTTTGAATGAAGTACAGCTTGTTTGGTGTTTCATCCTCGATCGTCAAAGTGCTGCCAGCTTTCACAGTTTCCCATTGACCTGAACGTATTAATTTGGCCAGTTCAACTTTGTTAAAGTTTGAGAAACTCGTGTCCAGCATTTCAAGTTCGACTTCACTTAGGGTTACCTTTGATTTTTCGAAGTAAATTTGGAAAAGACGCCCAAAATTGATTAATGCAAACAAAACACACCAATAAAGAGGTATCAAATCGGGAGA
Organism: uncultured Burkholderiales bacterium; assembly: GCA_965661885.1. Taxonomy (GTDB): domain Bacteria; phylum Pseudomonadota; class Gammaproteobacteria; order Burkholderiales; family Eutrophovitaceae; genus Eutrophovita. The sequence goes on from CBFIFN010000078.1 coordinate 4,393, forward strand.
ACCCATCGGATGGAAGTAATTATATAAAATTGCAGCGAGCGAGCTAAAAATCGCAAGAACCCTCAGCGTGATGATGTCTTTGACGACAAAGGAGAGAGCGGTCAAAAAAAAAGCACAATGTCCGATGATTGAGACGAGTT
>CBFIFN010000078.1:4542-6553 GCA_965661885.1 uncultured Burkholderiales bacterium
GTATAGACATAGGCAATTTATAGGGTATTGAATCTGAGGTCATCATACTCGTCTTTCGCGTCTGGGGAGGATCATGTGGCTGGATGAGTGTTTAATCTTGAGATGATTTGATAGAATCCATAACGAATTGCTTTAGTTAATATTAATATCGAAGGATAGGTTTATGTATAAAGAGACTGATTTTTTTATTGATGGATCGTGGGTCAAGCCAAATTCTAACCGGACACTCTCGGTTATTAATCCTTCTACTGAGGCGTCTATTTGTCAGATTACTCTTGGCGATGAAAGTGATTTGAATCGAGCTGTTGAGGCAGCTAAAACTGCTCAGACAGAATGGGCGGTCACGTCGAAAGAGGAACGTCTTGCGTTGCTTGAATCATTATTGAGTATTTACAAATCAAATATGGGCGATATGGCCCAAGTCATTTCAGACGAAATGGGCGCACCGATTTCACTCGCGCAAACAGCACAGGCAGGCGCCGGTTATGCGCATCTGCGCCAAACTATTAAGACCTTGGAGAGTTTTAGTTTTACCACTGAGGTCGCTAAGAAGGAGGGAGTCGACCACATTTTTCATGAGTCATTGGGTGTCGTGGGATTAATCACACCATGGAATTGGCCAATGAATCAGGTGATGTTAAAAGTTGCTCCTGCTTTGGCAGCAGGTTGTTCAGTAGTTCTAAAGCCGTCTGAGGTGGCGCCGTTATCAGCTATGTTACTGGCAAAGATGATTGAAGAGGCAAACTTCCCTAACGGTGTATTTAACCTAATTAATGGCGATGGTACCGGCGTAGGTTCTTGGCTAACCCAGCACTCTGATGTGGCTGCTATATCATTCACTGGATCTACCCGAGCTGGGAGATTGATCATGAAGTCCGCCAGTGAGCAAGTCAAACCTTTATGCTTAGAGCTTGGTGGTAAAGGTGCAAACATTATTTTTGCGGATGCTGATGAGAAAGCGATAAGCAGAGGAGTTCGCCAATGCTTTCTAAACAGCGGGCAATCATGTAACGCCCCTACCAGAATGCTTGTAGAGGAGTCACTATACGAGTCGGCAATTGAACAGGCGCAAGAAATGGCAAAAAAGACGCTCGTTGGTTCTGCGCATGAAGAAGGAAGGCACATTGGTCCAGTTGTATCGGAGATGCAATTCCAAAAGATTCAAGTACTGATCGCTCGTGGTATCGAGCAAGGCGCGAGGCTTGTATCAGGCGGAGTAGGTCGGCCAGAGGGTTTTGAGAAAGGGTTTTTTGTTAAGCCCACAGTGTTTGCAGATGTCACTCCAGACATGGACATATTCAAAGAAGAGATATTTGGCCCAGTGCTCTCGATTATCCCATTTACGGATCAAGCGCACGCCGTTGAGCTAGCGAACGATACGCCTTATGGATTAACTAACTACATCCAAACAGGAGACCTCGATCGCGCACGCGAGCTCGCTCGTAAATTGCGTTCCGGAATGGTAGAAGTGAATGGCACGTTGCTCAGTCCAGCCAGTCCGTTTGGTGGTGTGGGATTATCCGGAGTGGGACGCGAGGGTGGTGTCTGGGGGTTGGAAGAGTTTCTATATCCGAAAGCCGTGAGTGGCATTTAATAACTGAGTGTGTGATTTTATTGATGATTGGTTTGCTTTGTAGGTCATCGGGGCTATGAGGCAACTTCAAATTAAAACTCTAGGATATGGCGGGCTTATCCCCTTCTTTGGATGTGTGGCTCTGGCACATGGTTCGGAGCAGCCTGAGTTTTGGATTTATTCTCTCCACATCTATGGGGTCATAATCGCATCATTCCTGGGCGCCATTTCGTGGGGCTTAGCTATTTCCTCTAGAAATATGCTTCCTGTTCAGCGAGATTTTTTAGTTTATTGGGGCGTGATTCCGGCTGTTTTGGGATGGATCTGTATGCTCATCCCGCAAAGTGTCCGAGCTATTCCGCTGGTAATTTTGTTTCTACTTACTCTGGGAGTCGATATCTATATCTGTAAGAAGCACACCTTGCCTAAATTTTGGTT
>CBFIFN010000079.1:0-6440 GCA_965661885.1 uncultured Burkholderiales bacterium
AATAACGAATAAGCTACATGCTCGCGGACCAGTCGGGTTAGAAGGCCTTACTTGCTTGAAATGGGTAGTCTTCGGCAACGGTGAGATACGAAATTAACAATAGTCTTAGCGTTAAACCTGAGTACCGACTATTAAATTAATGGGCAAAAAACAAAAATATTATGGCAATTAAAAAAGTTAACGTCCCCGACGTTGGGGACTTCAAAAATATCCCAGTCATTGAGGTACTTGTTCAGCCAGGCGATGTAGTTCAAGAAGAGGATTCATTAATTACTCTTGAGTCAGACAAAGCCACGATGGATGTTCCATCACCGATGAGTGGTGTCGTCAAAGAGGTCCACGTTAAACTGAACGATGAGGTTTCTGAAGGCCAGCTCATTATCAGTATGGAACCAGAAATGGCTGACGTAGAAACTACGCAAACTCCTATTAAGAATAATAAGTCTTCCATAGAAACACCAATTTCAAAATCCGAAAAGCTCCCTGGTAAGCATTCACAAAAGGGGGATTTACATGCCGAGGTGGTAGTCCTTGGGTCTGGCCCCGGTGGGTACACCGCCGCATTCAGGTCCGCCGACCTTGGCAAAAAAGTGATTTTAATCGAAGAGCATGCCTCTTTAGGTGGGGTTTGCCTGAACGTGGGATGTATTCCATCCAAAGCGCTTCTACACGCCGCAAAAGTAATCGAAGAATCAAAAGAGATGGGGGAATTTGGCGTTTCATTTGGTAAGCCGAAAATTGATCTCGATAAACTTAGAGACTGGAAAGATGGCGTTATTGATAAACTCACGAAAGGTTTAAAGGGTCTTGCAAAACAAAGAAATGTTGAAGTTTTAGTTGGAAGAGGTCAATTTATCAGCGCAAATATGATTGAAGTTCAAAGTGCAGAAGGCGCTAAGAAGGTTAGTTTTGATGCCGCTATTATTTCAGCTGGCTCAAAGGTGACAAAAATTCCAGGCATTCCTTACGATGACGTCAGAGTCATGGACTCGACCGACGCACTTGCATTACAAAGCATCCCTAAATCAATGCTCGTGATTGGCGGCGGTATTATCGGCCTCGAAATGGCTACTGTCTATCACTCACTAGGTGCAAAAATTACAGTCGTAGAGCTTGCCGACAGTTTAATCCCTGGCGCTGATAAAGATATTGTGCGCCCGCTGCATAAAAGACTGAAAAAGCAATATGAAGGAATTCACCTAAAAACAAAAGTAGTCGCATTGACTGCTGAAAAAAATGGACTAAAAGCTGAGTTTGATGGTGATAGCAAACCCAAGTCCTCCATTTACGAAAAAGTCTTAGTCGCGGTCGGAAGAACACCAAATGGGAAAATTATTGGCGCAGAATCAGCTGGGGTGAACGTCGATAGCTCAGGGTTCATTACTGTAGATAAGCAAATGCAAACTAATGTCCCAAATATTTATGCGATTGGCGATATTGCCGGCAATCCCATGCTGGCTCACAAAGCAACGCATGAAGGTAAGCTGGCGGCAGAAATAATTGCAGGCAAAAAAGCTTCGTTTGATGCCCGCACAATCCCGTCAGTTGCCTATACGGACCCGGAAATCGCGTGGATGGGGGTCACAGAGACTCAAGCAAAATCAGAGGGTATTGAGTATGAAAAGGCTACTTTCCCGTGGGCAGCAAGTGGTCGATCACTTGCTATGGGGCGGGATGAAGGAATCACCAAATTATTGTTCAGCAAAGAAAACAAACGGCTCATCGGCGCGGCTATCGTTGGCTCTAATGCGGGAGAACTCATCGGGGAAACGGTACTTGCCCTAGAAATGGGAGCTGATGCCGAGGATATCGGCCTTACAATTCACCCACACCCAACATTATCTGAAAGCATCTTTTTTGCAGCCGAGATTGCTGAGGGATCAATCACAGACCTCTATATGCCAAGGAAGAAACCTTAAAGATGCTAGCGTGAGATCCAAACGATTATGATTTTTAGTGCGCCAGAAAGATTCATTCCTGCCACAAAGGATGTCAAGACACCATCTTCAAAAGCATTTTGGTTCTTATTCAAGAAAAACGAACTACTTGTCTTTACGAGCAGCGTCAATCGTCTTGAGGTCCCATATCTTAAAGACCCTATTGACATCACGATCTCAATTGTTGCTCGTCAATGCATCGGGCACTATGATGGCAAGCCATGCTACACCGCTGAAGTACCTGACTCGACGCCAAAAAAAGACGGCTTCATATGGTCCGACCTCAGATCGTTGTATGGGAAGTTAGATGATGACCTATTCGCCATATCAGGGCGAGCTTATCAAATCGCTGATTGGTATCGTAATCACCAATTTTGCGGACGCTGCGGGGAGCGAAATAAACTTCAAGATGGCGAACGTTGTTTAATCTGCCCATCATGTAATCTGCCACACTACCCTAAAATCGCACCAGCTATCATGGTCATGATTAGAAAAGGACAAGAGTTTCTGTTGGCGCGTTCCCATCATTTCATACCTGGAATGTACTCAGCACTCGCCGGCTTCGCCGAGCCTGGCGAGACACTTGAACAGACAGTTCACCGAGAAGTTTATGAAGAGGTTGGTATCCAAGTCAAAAATATTCGATATTTCGCAAGCCAACCTTGGCCGTTCCCACACTCCCTCATGGTTGCATTTCACGCAGATTACGCGTCAGGAGAAATCAATATCGATCCAAACGAGATTGAAGATGCGGGCTGGTTCAGCACAACTAAACTACCTGACCGACTGCCTGGCCCAATTAGCATATCTCGCAAACTGATCATCGATACGTTGAGGCAATTGGAAAATGTGTAATTTAAACCTGCGAGTAAAGCTTTAAGCAAAAAAATCAAGACAAAAAATACTGTAATCTGCCAAAATCAAAAAACTATCAAGGACTATCAATGTTCAAAAAACTTTTAATACTCGTCGCTTTTCAGCTTAGTCTACTTTCTTATACGAGCGCTTCCTACGCAATAACGATTAAAATCGGGCATAACGATACGTCTTACGATCAAGCGGCGGTCGCATTATTTAAAGTTGTGTTTGAAAGGTCTGGCTACAACGTAACGGAAACGCAAGGCGATCCCGATTTGCTCCTTTCGATGTTAGACCGCGGCGAGATCGATTTTTATTTATCTGCGTGGTTGCCTAATCGAGACGCTGACAGTTTTTCCCCTTACGCAGAAAATTTAAAATTAATTACGCGGTTGTACGAAAATGCGTCCTCGTTCTTTGCTGTGCCTAGGTATATTCCACGCTCTGTGATAAACACGGTTGAAGACCTGTCCAAATTAGAGGTCTTAGAAAAAATGAATTCCACAATACTTGTGGACAAACAAGATAACAGTCTAGTCAAGCAGACAGAGAGAAGTGCTGAGGCCTATGATTTAGAATCGTCTGGCTACGGCCTTCAGATTGTTGCTACCGACGCGTGGGATGAAAATATTAGCAACCAACTGGAGAAAAAAACCTGGTTTGTTACGCCAATGACTAAACCCCATTTATTAAATTTATCGAAAAAATTTAGAAAGCTCAAAGATCCTAAAAAATCCTTCGCACAGAAAGATACGGCTTGGTTGGTCAGTAATAAAAGAACAGAAAAAAGAATTGCTTCACACATTTTCGAAATCGTTACGAAGATGGAACTGTCGACCAAATGGATCGCGGAACTGGAACAAATGGCAGAAGAAAATAATTGGCCGAATTATGTCGCCGCACGTGTTTGGATGGCAGCACATCCTTATACGGTCGAATACTGGATTTCCAGCGAATAACCATTAAGTTCCAAAATTCTGGAGAAGCGCCATTCTGTTTAATGCCTACTAATTATCTGTGCCCGTATAGAATTTAGGATATCTTTTTTTCACCACGCCGCTATCCGACGCGTAAGCGTGACACGAATCTAGTAAAGCGGGACGCCGTTCCTCATTTTCAAATTTTTTGTCTCGCTCTAATCTGTCGTGATACGTCGTCTGAAAAGCGGTCGTTGCAATAGGTCCAAGGAGCTCGACCATATGTGTGCAACCGTGGATACCCCCTAATACTTTTGCAACATTTTTTCGCCATCCTTTTGCAATAGATAATCCGATTAATCTCTTGAAGTTCGAGACAATATCTCCACAAATACTGTAAGGCCCCCAAATACTTCGTGCTTCGACGTCAAGGACGCACAAGTCAACATCGACAGTTAATCGTATCCACATCTCATGTATGGGCTCACCTGGGTTTATCAGGCCGCGATCCATAGTTTCAAACGCGTTATTTTTAACATCGATAATCGTACCTTCGATATCATAATTGCCATCATGACGCCTGAAACCACGAACTTTTACGCTCCTGGTATGTAATTGTTCGCGGGGGACCGCTTCGGGAATTGATGAAGTCAAAGTTTTTCCTATTCAACTAAAATGTCATGTAAGAAAGCAAATCACGAAAATTTAAATAAAGTCTTCAGTTATCTCACAAAAAAACGTTCTTGGTTTCTAACCTTTTACAAAATATCGATGAACAAACCAAAACATAAATGCGAAATTGTAATTACCTTTGGTGATTGCGATCCCGCGGGCATAGTATTCTATCCGAACTTTTACCGATTCATTGATAGAACGTTTCACGATTGGTTAAGACAATGGGGCAGTCACGACGCTGTAGCTAAGCGTTTCGATGGGCTCGCTCTAGGGCTCATCGACTGTGGCGCTCAGTTTCATCATGTGGTTAGGGATGGTGATATTTTAGAAATCGAAATGCAACTCTCCGATTGGAGACGAAAAACATTTAGAGTCGAATATCAAGCCTTTGTGAACGGAACTCTATGCTTAACTGCTTTCGAAGTCCGAGGACTATTTCGAGTAATTAAAAACAAAATACGTGCTGGAGATATTTCACCCCTAAAAGATTTCATAGCCCCTTAATCGTCGTCAGGCAACATTAAGGCTTGTCGCTCCCTGGCTGACCTTAACGTGTCTGATTTCTCATTATTCGACATCTCAGCCCATGCACTTATCTCACTCATGGTTCGAAAACATCCCACGCACAATCCCTGACCTGGGTCAATCTGGCAAATCTCCACACATGGTGATTCAATGTTGCTTAGCGAGCGTTGATCCGTCATCGTATCTAAGAAGTTCGTTTCTGCTTGGAAACAAGGGCTCGTCCCGCCCGGGAAGAAGTAGGACGTTTAAGGTGTTCACAAATATACTCAGCTGCAACTAATAACTTCCCCATATCTACCCCTGTTTCAATTCCTATGCCATCAAGCATGTATAGCACGTCCTCTGTTGAGACATTGCCGGTGGCACCGGGAGAGTAGGGACATCCACCGAGTCCGGCAACAGAGCTGTCAAAAATAGATACTCCAAGTTGCAAAGCTGCATAAACATTAGCTGTTGCTTGACCATAAGTGTCATGAAAATGACCACCAAGCTTTTCAACTGGCACCGACCTTGCGACGCAGGCAAAAAGTTCTTTAGTTTTTTGAGGTGTTCCGACTCCTACAGTATCACCGAGTGAAATCTCATAGCACCCCATTTCATAAAGTTGTCGGGCCACATCCGAAACGACAATTGGATTTGTATCGCCTTCATAGGGACACCCCAACACAACCGATATGTAACCTCGAACTCGCACGCCTGATCTTATTGCCTCGTCACATACAATTCTTTGTCGCTCTAAGGACTCCTTAATATTGCAATTAGTATTCTTAACAGAAAAAGTTTCACTGGCAGCAGCAAAACCTGCCACCTCTTTCACTCCAGCCTCGAGTGCAGCCTCTAAACCTCTGAGGTTAGGCACCAAAACTGGGTAGCTGACACCAGGACGCCGGGCCGCCTGAAGATATACGTCCCTAGTATCGGACATTTGCGGTACCCACTTAGGGGAGACAAAACTACCTGCCTCAATCACAGTCAATCCAGCATCCGCTAGCTTATTGATTAACTCGACTTTAGTTGACGTTGGGACTTGCACCTTTTCATTCTGAAGTCCGTCTCTTGGCCCCACCTCCACGAGCTTAACCCGACTCGGAATAGTCACGAATTCTCCTCCAGCGATAAGAGCTCTACCCCTTCAAGCACTTGATCGCCCTCAGAATAAAATATCTCGGAAACCGTGCCTGACTTAGGTGAAAGAATCGTATGCTCCATCTTCATGGCTTCTACGATCACCAACGCTTGATCTTTCTCAACTGAATCTCCGATGTTTACCAACATCTGTCTGACATGTCCCGGCAGTGGGGCAATAAGTGATTTGCCAGACTCTTCCTCGAAATCCATATCAAATTTAGCTCGAGATAATACGGTCGTTTGGCCATTCCAAAACACGTTGACTCCACTCGTGCCCTGATAAACCGACCCTTGGACAACTTGCCCAGAAACAGTCAAACGAATGTTAGCGTCCGAAAAACTATAATTTTCAATTTCAAACTCTTTTTCATCTACGACAAATTGCATTTTGTTATCAGAA
>CBFIFN010000080.1:0-6394 GCA_965661885.1 uncultured Burkholderiales bacterium
AAAATGTCCATGAAATCCATATTTTTGAGCATCTGGTTTCAAGCCACAAAAGTATTGATGGGTTCCTTCGGTAATAATGTTCACGTGAGTGGGGTCCTGGAAGGCCTCGGGTGAGGGATAAGTGGGTGTTGATGCATAAAATAAACCACCGGGCTTGAGGACTCGAAAAATTTCATTCATCAATTCTATGAATGGATTGATGATGAGTTTCTTTTGATGATCAACCGATTGTCTTGGAATGTGTTCCATAACATCGAAGGCTGAAACAGAGTCAAAATAGGAGTCCTCAAATGGGATTGGCTCACACACCAGGTTGCAACTCCTAAAGTGGTCGCTGATTGTTTCAGATCCTAAAGATAAATCAACCCCAAATAGTTCGGTGGCGGCGTAGGGGTTTCTAGGATTATTCCCGCATCCAAGATCCAAATGTCTATCGTGTTTATTTGTTTTTGTCATATTTTTTTATTACAACTCAGAAATTTAAACGCATTGAAAGATCCACCGCTTTTAGATCTTTTGTAAGGGCTCCAACAGAGATGCGGTCAACGCCAGTTTCTGCAATTTCCACTAATGTGCTCAACGTGATTCCCCCGGACGCCTCGAGTAACGCGCGGCCATTTGTAATCTTTACAGCCGCTGCCATTTCTTCGATCGTTAGATTATCAAGAAGTATTAACTTTGCTCCATGTTTAAGCGCTTTTTCAAGTTCTGCCAGTGACTCTATTTCGATTTGTACTGGGATGTCCGGGTTGACGTGGCGGGTGGCTAAGATTGCATTTTCAATTCCTCCGCATGCCGCTATATGGTTTTCCTTAATTAAAATACCATCGAATAGTCCGATCCGGTGGTTTTCCCCACCGCCGACTTTAACTGCGTATTTAAGTGCTTCCCTAAGGCCCGGCAGTGTTTTTCGAGTGTCTAGGATACGCGCATTCGTGTGCTTAACGGCGTCCGCGAAGAACCGTGTCTTAGTTGAAACTGCCGACAGCGTTTGTAGAAAGTTTAGTGCGGTTCGCTCGCCCGTTAAAAGTGCTCGGGCTGGACCCTGAATTGAACACAAAACTGATCCTCTAGTGACTTCAACGCCATCGTAATAGTGCCATTCGAGATGAGTGTTTGGGTCTATTTGGCGAAATGTAGCATTGACCCAATCGATTCCACAAAGGACGCAGGTGTCTTTGACCGTGATTGTCCCTGCTGCAAAAGTTTCTTCTGGAATTAGCGAGGCTGTTAAATCACCTTTACCAACATCCTCCTCTAGTGCCAGTTTCACATTCGCTGTGATGACTGTGGTTTTTTCAAAAATACCCATCATTTACCTTTACCTGGTTCCTTACTTCGTTCTCTGTTAGTCGACTAAAATATCGGAAATTTACTTAATTATCGCCTGAATAGAAATTGCACCACGAATTTCACCCACTTCATAACCGGTAGCGTCGTCGTGCGGATATATGGTGTTCAACGTTTTCGCGACCTTATCCGGAATATGTTCTGGCTGTCCGTGACATGTTTGACAAATTTGAGCGGTTGGCAGCGCTTGTAAATATCGAATTGATGTTCCTTCCTCAGTTTTAGTCACCGCAGTTATGTTCAGTTCAGTGGATGAGTTTTTGTTTGATTTATTTTTAGAGAAAGCTAATAAGTGTTTCCTCTCCCACGCATCGGGTGTTCCAATTAGAGGATTTCTAACCTTTAGGCTGACTCTCGAGACCTTCCAACCAGTATCTTTTGAAATCTTGTTCACAAGATTTGGTGCGACAGTCTCACATACGCGGATCGCTGCTTCTGGACCTTCTTGCTGGATAGTCGTTTTTAGTGTTTTTCCCAGTGTTTTGATTAGGATTGATGATGTGGCCCGCATTTCAGTAATGATTTGTTCGTCTATTAAAGAGCGCTCTGCGCGACAAACGTCACAAAAAAAAGTGGTGGTTAATGCAAATATTAGTAGTGTTGTCTTCATGAATCACCTCGTTAATGTGCAGTAATTTGCCAGGACTCAGATCTAGGTATAAGACACAGGTGCACTTGAAATTAACAATTCCCACCCCAATTTTAGACTTAACTGAGATAAAAAAGGAATCGTTATGAGATTCGATAAATTTACTGCTCGCTTCCAAGAGTCTTTGACTCAGGCTGAGTCACTTGCTTCAACTAATCAAAACTCAACTATAGAGCCAGAACATTTTTTGTTGGTGTTACTTGAATCCGAGGACCGACTGATTAGGTCAATTTTGGCGCAAGTTGGCGTAAACGTTGAATCGCTGAAAAACGATTTGCAGAAGCTAATTTTAAATTTTCCCCGAATAGAGGATGTCACCGATACTGCAATATCACCATCGTTCAAACGGTTATTAATCGAGACAGAAAAACTGTCAATTAGCAAAAACGACCAATATGTATCTACTGAGTTATTCCTCTTGGCTGCTGTGGAGGATAGCAAAGGCATTGGCAAATTATTGAAAAAGCACGGAGGGTCTTTATCCTCTTTTGAACAGGTTATTGGCGGAATCAGAGGTGGCGTGCCTAACGAGAATATGGACGCTGAAAGTCATAGACAAGCGCTTGAACGGTATACCGTTGACGTAACGGAAAGGGCTCGTAATGGAAAACTAGACCCTGTTATTGGCAGGGATGACGAAATTAGAAGAACGATTCAAATTCTTCAACGAAGGACTAAAAACAATCCTGTACTGATTGGCGAACCAGGAGTGGGAAAAACAGCGATTGTTGAGGGTTTGGCCCAAAGAATTGTAAATGATGAGGTACCCGACAGCATTAAGGGGAAGCGAGTGTTGTCTTTGGATATTGCGGCCTTGCTTGCCGGTGCAAAATATAGGGGTGACTTCGAGGAGCGATTAAAAACAGTACTTAAATCGCTGGCTTGCGACGAAGGTATGACGATCATCTTTATAGATGAGCTGCATACTATGGTTGGCGCAGGAAAGTCCGAGGGAGCGTTGGATGCTGGCAACATGCTTAAGCCTGCGCTGGCCAGAGGGGAGCTTCATTGCGTGGGCGCTACAACGCTTGATGAATATCGGAAATATGTTGAGAAAGATTCGGCACTTGAGCGACGCTTTCAGAAAGTAATGATTGATGAGCCCTCGACTGAAAATACAATCGCCATTTTAAGAGGACTTCAGGAAAGATATGAGCTTCATCACGGTGTGGATATTACAGACCCCGCCATTGTGGCTGCCGCGCAGTTATCGCATCGATACATCACGGACCGTTTTCTTCCTGATAAGGCCATTGACTTAATCGATGAGGCAGCCGCTCGAATCAAAATGGAGCTTGATTCGAAACCAGAAGCTTTGGACAAAATAGATCGTCGCCTAATCCAGTTAAAAATAGAGCGAGAGGCAGTCAAAAAAGAGACTGATGAGGGGTCAAAGAGGAGGTTAATCGGAATGCAAGATGAAATCGATCGATTAATCAAGGAATATGCTGATCTGGACGAAGTGTGGAAGGCCGAAAAGTCGATAGTTCATGGTGACCAGCATGTCAAAGAGCAAATTGACCAAATTAAACTTCAAATTGAGGTTGCAAAGCGAAACGGCGACTGGTCAAAAGTGTCAGAACTGCAGTACGGGACGCTGCCGGATTTGGAAAGGAGTTTACTAAAAGACGCCGAGCTAAGTGAGAGCGTGAAAAGTTTTCGTCTTCTCAAAACTGAAGTTGGCGTCAATGAAATTGCTGATGTGGTTTCTCGGGCGACGGGAATTCCTGTGTCAAAAATGATGGAAGGAGAGCGGCAAAAATTAATAGAAATGGAGACTCATCTCCATCAGCGTGTGGTCGGCCAAAAGGAGGCCATACAGGTGATCTCGGATGCTGTGCGCCGCTCGAGAGCTGGGCTAAGTGATCCCGACAGGCCATACGGATCGTTTTTGTTTCTTGGGCCCACAGGGGTGGGCAAAACGGAGCTATGTAAAACATTGGCCCAGTTTCTTTTTGATACAGAGGATAAATTAATTCGAATTGATATGTCGGAGTTTATGGAGAAGCACTCGGTGTCCCGTTTAATTGGTTCGCCACCCGGGTACGTAGGATACGACGAAGGAGGTTATTTGACTGAGGCCGTGCGACGAAAACCTTATTCCGTGATCTTGCTGGACGAAATCGAGAAAGCTCATCCAGACGTCTTTAATGTTTTGCTCCAAGCTATGGATGATGGTCGCATGACAGATGGACAAGGCCGAACCGTTGATTTTAAAAATACGGTGATTGTTATGACGTCGAATGTTGGCTCCCAGATGATTCAGTCTATGGATTGGAGTCAGTATGGCGCTGTAAAAAACGCGGTGATGGAATGTGTAAAGGAGGTATTTAAGCCTGAATTCATAAACCGCCTTGATGAAGTGGTGGTATTCCATGGGTTAGGCAGGAAGGATGTTAATGCGATTTTAGCCATTCAATTTGAAAGACTACGAGAGCGATTACAGGGTCTGGATATTAATGTTCAGTTCAATAATGAGGTGCTTGAGGCGCTGGGGGAAAACAATTTTGACCCGGCTTATGGGGCTCGACCGCTTAAGCGTGCAATTCAGTCAGAAATTGAGAATCCACTTTCAAAGTTAATCCTTGAGGGTGCTTTCGGTCCGGGAGACACTATCGTGACCGAGGTAGAAAACGGCGTTATAAATTTTCGCAAATTAATTTAAGAAAGGTAACAATAAATACTGGAAAAATAACCTTATTTAGGTTATTTTCTAGTACCTAACACAATATCTAGTGTATCTAAGAGTCTATGGATCCTGTTGACTTACTTGCTGCATCACCAGAACCAGACCGCGTTGGCGTTTTCCGAGGAGAGCCGATTGTCTCGTTGCCGGCGAATCTCTATATCCCTCCAGAAGCGCTCCAAGTCATGCTGGAGTCATTTGAGGGGCCTCTCGATTTATTGTTGTTTTTGATCAGGAAGCAAAATCTTGATGTACTTGATATTCCAATGGCAGATTTGACTGACCAATACATGGTGTATGTAGAGTCCATGAAGGCCAATAACCTAGAGTTGGCCGCGGAATATTTACTAATGGCAGCTGTTTTGACGGAAATTAAATCAAGAATGTTATTGCCGCGAACTGGAGGGCCGGTCGATGATGAAGAGTTTGATCCGAGGGCAGAGTTAGTCAGGCGATTAATCGAATATGAGCGAATGAAAAAGGCTTCGGTAAGATTAAACGAGCACCCAGTTGTTGATCGTGATTTTTCACGAGCATCTGTTTTTTTTGAAAAATCTGATTACGTATCCCCTCCAATGGTGGATCAAAATGACTTGCGTATGGCGTGGGTGGCGATCTTAAACCGGGCAAAAAACAACAAACACCACATGATCAACCGAGAAGAACTTTCGGTTCGAGGGCATATGAGCCAGATTCTGAGGAGGCTTCAGAATCATCACTTTCTTCGCTTCGAGGATTTGTTCGAAGTAGACAAGGGGGTCCAGTATGTGGTGGTGTCATTCTTGGCGATACTTGAACTTGCTAAAGATACTGTAATAGAGCTGTCTCAGCAGGGCGTATTTTCTACTATTTATGTGAGGACATCGAATGAAAACTGATCAGGAGCCAAGTGCAAAAGCCCTCAAGCAGACCATTGAGGCAGCTCTGCTCGGATCACCTGACCCACTTTCGATTCACGACCTTAAAAGATTGTTTGATGAAGAGGTTACATCTCGAGAAATAAAACTTGCTTTGAGTGAAATTGCCGAAGACTGGTCAGATAGGAGCGCTGAGCTCGTGGAAGTGGCTAGCGGTTGGAGGATGCAGGTGCGGGTGGAATTTCAAAAAAATTTGGACAAATTAGAGCCTCCGAGACTTCCTAAATACTCACGAGCTGTTCTTGAGACACTAGCGATTATTGCTTATAAGCAACCTGTCACGAGGGGTGATATTGAGGACGTGCGCGGGGTCTCCGTGTCTCCAAATATTCTAAAATCGTTAGAGGCAAGAGGATGGGTCGATCAAATCGGCGTCAGGGAGACTCCGGGTAGGCCTGGTCTGTTTGGGACGACCGAGACTTTCCTCAACGACCTAGGTTTAAAAACACTCACTGACTTGCCGCCTTTGGAGGAGTTGGGTGAGTTGGTTGAAGAGACGCCTGAGTTGGGGGAACAAATGTCGTTAGACGTCGGGTCTGAGATTGATGAATCCGAATTGTCGCCAGCCAATGTGCCCAATGCGCCTAGCACTCAGGCGTTGAACTGAGGAAGCATGGAGGTATGGAGGAAAATTTCCAATGTCTTTCATTGCTGGATTTTATTCCGTTTTATTTGCATTAAGGCTTGTGTTGCAAATGTTTAGTCTGTTATGCTCTCGCTCCTGTTTTGCCGGACGCGGGGTGGAGCAGTCTGGCAGCTCGTCGGGCTCATAACCCGAAGGTCGTAGGTTCA
>CBFIFN010000081.1:0-6258 GCA_965661885.1 uncultured Burkholderiales bacterium
GGCAATAGTCGGAATTATCCCTGAACTTGGGTTACTCAGCAAGGATTGAGCAGACCAATGACGAACAATGAAGACATAAATCAGAAGAGCTCGTCAATCCGATATAAAATGCCCCCATGCACATATCAGAATTCGATTTTAATTTACCTGAGGAGTTAATTGCTCAGGAACCACTAGAGGGTAGGGGTGATAGTCGACTTCTTGTTTCGACCGGCCAAACAGAGTCTTTCATTGATGCTGATTTTAAAAACTTAACCGACTATCTATCAGAGGGCGACCTTCTCATATTTAACGATACAAGTGTTGTAAAAGCTCGATTGAAAGGCATAAAAGATACGGGTGGTGAGGTTGAGGTCATGATTGACCAGATACTTTCCCCTACAAGGTTTAAGTGCCTTATTCGAGCGAGTAGGAGACCTAAAGTTAATCAAAAGATATATCTTTCTGAGGGGATTATATTTCGCGTCATAGCATTTTCAGATGGAGTGTTTGAGCTTGAATCGTCAGTGAATATATACGAATGCTTATCCGAATATGGTGATACGCCATTGCCTCCATATATTCGGCGCAAGCCCGGTCAACTTGATGAGAGCCGCTACCAGACAATATACGCGTCGAACCCAGGAGCTGTCGCGGCGCCGACAGCAGGGCTTCATTTTGATATAGCGACGTTCGAAAAGCTAAAACACAAGAATATATCAATCGCGTACCTAACTCTCCATGTTGGTGTTGGTACTTTTAAACCCGTGTCTGTAGAAAATATCCTAGACCATAGGATGCATTCCGAGCGATATACTTTGCCAACCGAAACGGTGAAATTAGTGACAGAGACCAAACATAGAGGGGGCCGAGTGTGTGCTGTCGGGACAACAAGTCTGCGCGTTTTGGAGAGTATTTACGGAGACGATCAGATGGGGGTCCGCGAAGGATCAACAAATTTATTCATTACTCCAGGATACAATTTTAAAGTTGTGGATTGTTTAATAACTAATTTTCATTTACCTAAATCTACATTGTTGATGTTGGTGTCTGCGTTTATGGGCATCGATAAGATGCGGCGCGCTTATCAGCACGCCATTGATCAAAGGTACCGGTTTTTCAGTTACGGTGACGCGATGTTTTTGATCAAGTGAATGATAAATAAAATGGACTTAAAGAAAAGAGTATGGGCATAGAGTTCTCCCTGACGGGAACGGATGGGCAGGCAAGGCGTGGCCAGTTGACGTTGGCTCACGGATCGATACAAACACCGGCTTTCATGCCAGTTGGAACCTATGGCGCGGTCAAAGGAATGCGTCCTCATCAAGTGGGCGAATTGGGTGCGGATGTAATACTCGGAAATACCTTCCATCTTTGGTTGAGGCCAGGTTTAGAAGTCATTAAGGCCCACGGGGGTCTACATCGATTTGTTGGCTGGAACAAGCCAATTTTGACTGATTCCGGAGGATTCCAAGTGTTTAGTCTTGGAGATATTCGTAAAATTTCCGAAGAGGGTGTTTCATTTCGCTCGCCCATCGATGGTTCGAAGTGTTTTCTCTCTCCTGAAGAGTCTATGAGGATTCAACGCACTTTAAATTCAGATATTGTAATGGCATTTGACGAATGCACTCCTTATCCAGCTAGCCAAGCCCAAGCCAAGGAGTCCATGCACCTCAGTATGAGATGGGCTGAGCGGAGTAAAAAGTCCCATCAAGGTAATCCAAACGCTTTATTCGGTATCATCCAGGGCGGGATGTATGAAGCTCTGCGAGCGGAAAGTCTTGAAAAATTAATATCTTTAGACTTCGACGGATATGCTATTGGCGGACTCTCTGTCGGTGAGCCTAAGGAGGATATGCGTAGGATCATGACCTTCACTTCGTCCAAAATGCCTAGTAACAAACCCAGGTACCTCATGGGTGTTGGCACTCCAACTGATTTGGTCCAAGCCGTACGAGCAGGAGTCGACATGTTTGATTGTGTACTCCCGACCCGAAATGCAAGAAACGGTTGGTTATATACATCCCAGGGCATAGTTAAGTTGCGAAACGCAAAGTATCGTTTTGATGAGGGCCCGCTGGATCAAAATTGCGGTTGCTATACTTGCACCAACTTTTCTAGGTCGTATTTGCACCATCTACAGAGAATTGATGAAATGCTTGGGGCGCATCTCAATACCGTACATAATTTGTATTTTTATCAGAAGCTCATGAGCGGCTTACGCACGGCTATTGAAAACGGGAGGCTCGAGCCCCATATTAACAGTCTGGAGTTTTTAGATATTTAGAGATCATTGAGACGCGATATTCGTCTCCTACTGGTAGAATGGCAGGCTTGATCTAGCATTAACCGTCACTGATTATCAGATTTTAATTAACGTCATCCGTGGGATGAAGGAGAAACACTATGTTTATATCAACAGCTTTTGCCCAAACTGCAGCGGGCGCCTCGGGCGGAATGGATATTATGGGAATGCTGCCTTTAGTTTTGCTATTCGTACTTTTGTATTTTTTGATGATACGCCCACAGGCAAAAAAACAAAAGGAGCATAAAACCATGGTGGAGGCCTTGCAAAAAGGGGACGAGGTAGTTGCGGTTGGGGGAGTTCTAGGCAAGGTGATTCATGTTGGTGAGCAGTTTGTGACACTGGAAATTTCCTCTGGAACGGAAATAGTTATTCAAAAGCCGGCGGTACAAACAGTGTTGCCGAAAGGCAGTTTAAAATCTGCCGCAGTTTAAACTTAAACCTTAGGTTGACTCCAATTGTTGAAGTTGAAATGGAATGACGACCTTAAACTTAGAAATAGTTGAATTATGAATAGATATCCACTTTGGAAGTACCTCATCATATTATGTGCTGTTGTCGCGGGGGTGGTATATACGATCCCTAATTTCTTCGGTGAGTCGCCAGCGATTCAAGTGTCTCCGCTCCGTGCCGGCGCCAAAGTTGATCTATCTTTGTTGCAAAAAATTGACGACCTGCTTACAAACGAAGGAATCACTGTTCAAGCGTCCTATTTGGATAAGAATGGTATCAAAGTTCGCTTTGAGGACACCGACTCGCAGTTGCAAGCTAAAGATGCTGTTCAAGGTGGATTAGGTCGAGACTACATAGTTGCATTAAATTTGCTGCCGAATTCACCATCTTGGCTAACTTCTTTGAATGCGCTTCCGATGTATCTCGGACTAGATTTGAGGGGAGGGGTGCATTTTTTACTCCAGGTTGATATGCCTTCCGCTTTACAAAAAGCCAAAGAAAGTTATCTGCAAGACCTACGGCGAGTAATGAGAGCTGAGAATATTCGCTACTCTAAAATTTCTGTGGGTAAGTCTGGCATAGATATTGAGTTCAGGGACGAGTCTATCCGAGACCAAGCCCTAGTGACACTTGAAATCAACGCGACTGATCTAAACTATGTTTCGAAGGAAAGAGGAAGCGCGACTCTAATTTCTGCTGCAGTGAAACCGGAAGTGGAGAAGCGTATTCAAGAATTTGCGCTCCAACAGAACATTACGACCTTGAGAAACCGGGTGAATGAACTCGGCGTTGCTGAACCAATTGTTCAACAATCTGGTGCTGATCGAGTGGTTGTGCAGTTACCAGGGGTTCAGGACACAGCTAAGGCCAAAAATATTCTTGGGCGTACGGCAACCCTTGAGGTTCGATTAGTAGATGAAGACAAGATGGATCCCGCAAGTCTGCAGGCGGCGCAAGACGGACGAATTCCTAGCGGAGATGACTTAATTTATGATCGAGAGGGTACTCCTTATTTATTGAAAAAAGAAGTCATCTTGACCGGAGATAGAATCTCTGACGCGCAACCTGGCTTTGACAATACGACTTCAGAGGCTGCGGTTCATTTGAGCTTGGATGGTCGTGGCTCTTCTATTTTTCAAATGACCACTCGTGAAAATGTCGGACGACGTATCGCTATGGTGCTTGTTGAGAAAGGTAGTAGCGAAGTGGTCACTGCGCCCGTTGTTCGAGCAGAGATACCAGGTGGCCGCGTTCAAATTAGCGGAAGTATGACAACCACTGAAGCGCATGACACCGCATTACTTCTTCGTGCAGGAGCGTTAGCAGCACCAATGGAAATCATTGAGGAACGAACGGTGGGTCCTAGTCTCGGTGCGGACAACATTGATCGGGGGTTTAAGTCTACGTGGATAGGTTTCGCGGCTCTAGCTCTGTTTATCGCGGTTTATTATTCGGTGTTTGGTGTGATCAGTGTTTTCGCATTAAGTGTCAATATGATGCTACTAGCGGCGGTTTTGTCAATGCTTCAGGCAACGCTAACGTTGCCAGGTATTGCTGCAGTAGCTCTGACTTTGGGGATGGCCATTGATGCTAACGTGCTAATTAACGAGCGCATAAGAGAGGAAATAAGAAATGGAACAACTCCTCAGGCAGCAATTACGGCGGGTTATGAGCGAGCGTGGGGAACGATTCTAGATTCTAATATTACGACGCTTATCGCGGGGATAGCGCTTTTCTTCTTTGGCACTGGTCCGATTAGAGGTTTTGCTGTCGTCCACTGTATTGGGATTCTCACATCAATGTTTAGCGCTGTTTTTGTATCTCGAGGGGTCGTAAATTTAATCTACGGACGTAAGAAAAAAATTGACAGACTCGCAATTGGAGACTCAGATTGGTATAAAAAATCCAATTAGTTTCACCGATAAATAATTAAAGAAAATTATAGAAAGTCATTATGGAATTTTTTAAAATTCGCAAAGATATCCCGTTTATGCGCCATGCGTTAACGTTCAATTTGATATCGATTGCCATGTTTTTGCTTGCCGTCGGTGCGTTGGCGTTCAAAGGGCTTAATTTAGGGGTAGAGTTCACGGGAGGAACCGTGATGGAAGTTGGTTATTCGGAATCTGCAAACTTATCGAAAATTAGGAATTCACTTGAATCTGGCGGTATGTCTGAAGCGATGGTGCAGAGTTTCGGTGACTCAAGAACAGTCTTAATTCGTTTGCCGACAAAGCCAGAGTTAACGGGAGCAAAGCTTTCAGACCAAGTTTTTTTGATGCTTAAAGAGGATGATCCACAATTAGAGCTTCGACGTGTAGATTACGTCGGATCACAGGTAGGAGAAGAATTGGTTGAGAAGGGCGCATTAGCCCTCTTAGTTGTTTCCCTGGGGATCGTGATTTATTTGGCATTTAGATTTGAGTGGAAGTTCGGCTTGGCTGCTATTCTCGCTAACTTGCACGATGTTGTTATTATCTTGGGATTTTTCGCCCTCTTTCAGTGGGAGTTCTCACTGCCGGTGCTCGCAGCTGTCTTGGCGATCTTGGGTTATTCGGTGAATGAATCAGTGGTGGTGTTTGACCGCATACGAGAAAACTTTAGGAAAATGAGAAAGGCGAGCGTCCGAGAGGTCATTAACAATGCTATCACTCGTATTATGGGACGTACAATTATCACGCATGGAAGTACACAGCTTATGGTCCTTTCAATACTCATTTTCGGAGGTGAAACGCTGCACTATTTTGCGCTGGCGTTGACGATTGGTATTTTATTCGGGATTTATTCCTCGATCTTTGTGGCCAGTCCACTTGTCTTGTGGCTTGGTATCAGTCGAGAGGACCTCATTAAACCCGAGGTTAAGAAAGAAGAAGCTGTCGTGTAAATCTTTGCCTTCGACAGCCTTTGGCAATTTAGCGTGTTTGTCAGTCAACAATAGTCTCAAAAGTATTAGGAGTTTCGGTGAGTTTTTTCAGTGATATTTATTCGGTCATTGTGAACCTCGATACCTATCTCGCGGAAGTTACGGCGGAATACGGTAAAACCACGTATCTACTTTTATTCTTGATTGTTTTCTGTGAGACAGGGTTAGTAATAGCTCCATTTCTTCCTGGTGACTCTTTGTTGTTTCTGGTTGGTACGTTCGTAGCAAGAGGCGATTTTGATTTTTATGTGATTGCAGTGTCTTTAACTATTGCGGCGATCTTGGGCGACGCCTTGAATTATTACATCGGAAGTTTTTTAGGGCGAAAGGTGTTCCTATCGGGGAAATCGCGTTTTTTGAAACAAGAATACCTAGAGCGTACTGAGAGATTCTTTGAGAAGTACGGTGCTAAGACCATCATTATCGCCAGATTTGTTCCCATTGTGAGGACTTATGCACCTTTTGTTGCCGGCATTGCGAATTATTCGTATCCGCAGTTCCTGCTGTTTAATGTCATCGGAGCCGTTGTTTGGGTGTTTGGCCTGACGGGGGCAGGCTTTTATTTGGGAGAATTACCGTTTGTGAAAAATAATCTAAG
>CBFIFN010000082.1:0-6099 GCA_965661885.1 uncultured Burkholderiales bacterium
TGAAGCAATTGGTGTTATTTTTTTTGATGTTTGTAATTGGTGGTTATGCTGCAGCAGCTGACTTAAGTGCTGGTAAAAAGTTATCAATTCAGTGCTCAGTATGTCATGGTAAAGATGGAGTTTCCCGAAATCCTGAGGCCCCCAATCTTGCGGGCATGAGCTCGCTATACCTTGAAAAGTCGTTAGTGGATTATCGAAAAGGCATTCGGCAGGATCGTCGAATGAGTCTCATCGCAGCAGCTTTGTCGATGGAGCAAATTAAGGATTTGGCAGCTTGGTACTCTGCTTTTGAAATTTCTGTGAAAGTGCCAGAAATTGATTAGAGTACTCTCATTATGGCTGATCATTACGTTCAGCCCCACGTTGTATGCAAATAGCGGTTTCATAACGGTCGAGCAATTCCTTGCAGATTGTCAGGAAAACCAAGAGCCGTGTATGGCATTTGTCATGGGTGTCGTCGAGGGTGCGCGTCATCAGACGCGAGAGCATCTCAAGGAGCAGCCCTTTTCGTTCATGGTTCATGGGAAACCGGTCTGTCTGCCCAATTCGTGGGACAGTAAGAAACTGGCCGAAATCGTTATTACTGTGCTCAAAACGCAACCACAGGTGAAACCCTACTCGGCAGTGTCTGGGGTTCTAATTGCCTTATCGAGCAGAAGTACTTGTAACTCAACCTAATTTGATCGCTAAATTAGTCGCAATCCATCAAATCTTTTATGTCCGACGATTTTTTCCTCCGATGCATTCGTGTGCCTGTTCGTTTTGAATCGTTTAATATTGACGGATGAGTATCGGTCTATATTTCAAACAATTATTTTTTGATAGTTTTCATAAAATAATAACTCGTATTCTGCTTTTTTTCGGGTTATTTCTGGCAGCAGTTATTTCGCAATCATTCGCGACGGATGTACACATAGACCCCTCTTTTGATTGTCGCGGCGACATATCTCCAACACAAACCGTTATATGTGACAGCAAAGTTCTATCGTTATTGGATTATGAATTGTCTAAACATATTAGCGGACTAAGGCAATTATTAACTCGAACGCAGTACCTTGTTGAAGCGAGAACTTTCGTTGAGGAGCGGGACAATTGCATTGTTGATGCTGAGTGTATACAGACAGTCTACGAAGCTCGGCTTTGGAAAGTAAGGAAGCGTGTGGGCGATCTTCATCGGTTAGAGGGCTCTTGGGTTAGTAAAACGAATGGACAGATTAAGATCGTTAAAATAGGGGATGTCTACCAATTTCGTAGCTTAAGTCTCGCTTCTATTGAGAGTTACTGTGTGTCCGGAAACGCTGAATCTATCTCACGAAGTATTGATATAGACGCGTGGGATATGGAAGATGATGAAGTACAAATACAATGGACAAACTCTTGTTCGTGGTTTCTGCGTTTAGACCAACAGCAACTCGCCGTTCATGAGACAAACAGTTGCTCTCTCGAGGATCAGATTTTTTTAGGAGTTTACCGTAAAGGCGAGCCCAATAACCTTGACTATTTGTGTTTTGATCTGAAGAATTAATCTCAGAGTTTTCATTAGCGGATTATATAAACTCGCTATATTGGGAGTCGATTGATTCGTCCGAATAGGATGAACTAAAGGATCTATGCGATTGAGATAACAATAAAATAGCCAACACAAGAAAGTAACAAACAGTAATGGAGGACAAGGATGATGCGAGATAAATATTTGAATTACATCGCAGGTGAATGGCTAGATGGCCCTGATGTCGCACAAAATATCAACCCCTCTGACATCAATGAAGTCATTGCGGATTATGTGAGGGCTGACAAAACTCAAACAATCAACGCGATTAACGCTGCCGCTAACGCCGCTGAAAATTGGCGGAATTTCGGCGTTCAGGCCCGCTCAGATCTCCTGGAGTCAATCGGTACTGAGTTACTTAAGCAAAAGGAGTCTATTGGCTCTCTTTTATCTCGGGAAGAAGGAAAAACTCTACCTGAAGGTATCGGGGAGGTAACCAGAGCTGGACATATTTTCAAATTCTTTGCGGGAGAGGTGCTCAGGCAAGCTGGCGATTTATTATCCTCGGTTAGACCGGGTATTGATGTGGAGATTGTCAGGGAGCCTATGGGAGTCATCGGTATCATAGCGCCTTGGAATTTTCCAGCTGCGATTCCTGCATGGAAGATTGCTCCAGCTCTGGCTTATGGTAATTGTGTAGTGTTCAAGCCAGCCGATCTCGTTCCGGGTACGGCCCATGCGATCGCTAAAATCATAGTCGATTCGGGTATCCCAAGTGGGGTATTTAATTTTGTCATGGGAAGAGGTAGTGTCGTTGGTGAGGAAATAGTCACTAATCGGAAAGTTGACGCTATAACTTTTACAGGCTCGGTTGAAACTGGCCAGCGAGTCGCGCAAACTGCTGTGGCGCGAATGGCTAAGTTCCAGCTAGAAATGGGGGGTAAGAACCCGCTAGTTGTGCTGGATGACGCAGACTTAAACAATGCGGTTGAGTGTGCTGTGAATGGTGCTTACTTTTCAACAGGCCAACGCTGTACCGCCTCATCTCGTTTAGTTGTTACTGACAGTATTCACGATCAATTTGTTGAAGCACTTATCAATCGGTTGGATGGTTTAAACATAGGTAACGCGATAGATTCGAATACGGATATTGGGCCAGTCGTAGATAAAAACCAGCTTAATCAAGATCTTTATTTTATCGAAGAAGCTGAGAAAGAGGGCGCATCACTCGCATTTGGCGGTAATTTGCTCAAACGTGATACGGAGGGTTTTTACTTACAGCCAGCGTTATTTACCGAAACTAATAACAATATGAGGATCAATAGAGAGGAGGTCTTCGGACCTGTAGCCTCAGTTATTCGTGTTAGAGATTACGAGGAGGCACTGGCCGTTGCAAACGATACGGCCTTCGGACTGTCCTCGGGAATATGTACAACTTCTTTAAAATATGCGACACACTACAGACGAAACGCTCAAGCTGGAATGGTGATGGTTAATTTGCCCACGGCTGGAGTTGATTATCACGTTCCATTTGGTGGTCGAAAGGGATCCAGCTATGGCTCTAGAGAGCAGGGTAGATACGCTCAAGAATTTTATACAACCGTTAAAACTAATTATGTCGGCTCTTAAACGTTAAATGCATATCTCGATTACATCCAGCCAGCAGATCCTGAACTTGGGACTTACTCTTTGTGTTCAATCCACTGCGCCATTATTTCATCTCGAATTTTAACCCACTCACTATGAGCTCGTATGATCCCTGCGGGTATCGTGACCAGGACCGAAGAGCGATTCATTGTGGTTCACGTAATATTTCCCTGGGGGCTTTTTGAAAAAAATGCTAGTGCGAGAGTGGTCCAAAAATCAGCGCCGACAGCTAAAATATCGTCGTTAAAGTCATAGTTAGGGTTGTGGACCATACAAGCCCCATGCCCGTCGCCAGCGCCATTACCAATCAAGAAATAGCAACCAGGAACTTGTTGCAACATGAAGGCGAAATCCTCACTGCCCATTAACATCGGGCCACTAGGGTTTACGCCACTTGCAGGGGCCATCGTTTGAGCTGTTGCGATGGCGAAATCGGTCGCCGTTGAGTCATTGACTAAGACGGCGTAGCCTTGTCGCCACTCAATTTCAGCTTTTAGGCCAAAGCTCTCCGCCTGACTATAAATGATCGCTTTGACTTTTGATTCCAAAAGAGTTCGCGCCTCTGGATCAAGCGCACGAACACTGATTTCTAAGGTTGCGTCAGCAGGAATCACGTTGTTGGCGTGTCCCGCGTTGACGGCGCCTACGGTGACAACTGCAGGCTGTAATGGATTAATGTTGCGAGAAACAATTGTTTGAAGGGCCATCACGATCGAAGCAGCTGCTACTACCGGGTCATCCGTAAGGTGTGGCATGGCACCGTGGCCACCTCGACCGGTCAGCGTCACCGATGCGTAGTCGGATGACGCCATCGTTGGACCGTTTCGAAAAACCAATTGTCCCGCGGTTATGCCTGGCATGTTGTGAGCGGCAAAGATCATGTCACACGGAAAGCGCGTGAACAATCCATCCGCCATCATTTTTAGTGCACCGCCGCCGCCTTCCTCTGCAGGCTGGAAGATGAGGTTAAGCGTGCCGTTAAAATCACATTTCTGCGCTAAACGTTTGGCCGCGGCAAGTAGCATTGCAGTATGACCATCGTGGCCGCAGGCGTGCATAAGCCCCGGCTTAGTGCTAGCCCAAGGCAATTGTGTTTGCTCGGAAATGGGTAGCGCATCCATATCGGCACGAAGACCCAAGCATGTGTCGGCAGTGCCCCGACGGAGTTGACCAACGACCCCAGTGCCACCGATACCGGTAGTTACCTTGTATCCCCACGATACCAACTTTTCAGCCACCAAAGCTGCGGTCTCGTGTTCTTCGAATGCCAGCTCAGGCGTACTGTGAATTTGACGCCGCAGATCGACGAATTCGTCGATGAAAGCTTTGTTAGGTGTATCCAACGGATCCATTAATCATTATTAAAGTTAAATTATACTTATTAAGTATGCCATGTCTTTCTCCTTAGCTCTCCTACTGAGTACATTAAATTGATCCTCGTTGGCTCCAAACAAAAATGAACCACGGAATGAACCACGGAATGAACCACACTTCATACTATTCACCTTCGTTTTTAATCTCCCCAAAAGCATTGTAGGACATAGGCCCACAACTTTTAAATAGTGAGATTAGAGCTTTATAAAACTCAAAAAGATGATTAATTACAACAACTTGTAGGTTATAGTTAAACCTAAATGAGACAGCAATAGACACAAAAAAACCGTTGCCTCAATGACAACGGTTTTTCAAACTTGGCTCCTCGACCTGGACTCGAACCAGGGACCCACTGATTAACAGTCAGTTGCTCTACCAACTGAGCTATCGAGGAATTGGAAGGCGCTAATGATAGTGATTCATTTCACATTG
Organism: uncultured Burkholderiales bacterium; assembly: GCA_965661885.1. Classification (GTDB taxonomy): domain Bacteria; phylum Pseudomonadota; class Gammaproteobacteria; order Burkholderiales; family Eutrophovitaceae; genus Eutrophovita. The sequence continues at coordinate 4,943 of CBFIFN010000082.1, forward strand.
GTCAACTAACATATTACTCAACCACATTCGCTATTGCCTCTGATACTAGAGAAATGTTTGAGTTGTTAAGGGCAGCAACACAAATACGTCCACTTTCTACAGCATAAATTGAATAGTCTTCCCTAAGTTTTACCACTTGTTCTCGGGTTAGGCCTGAATAAGAGAACATTCCTCGTTGCTGGGTGATGAAAGAAAAGTCAATGTCTGACTTTGACGATACGTTCTCCGACAAAGCAGATCTCATCATTTTAATACGTTCCCGCATTGTTTTAAGCTCTAATTCCCATTGGGTTCTGAGCTCTGAGCTAGCAAGCACAGTTTCAACTAATGCTCCACTGTAGATTGGAGGGTTTGAATAATTGCTTCGAATAAGACGTTTTATTTGGCTTTGCACACGTTTCGACTCCTCATCGGTGCTTGAAACGACTGAGAGCCCACCGATTCGCTCTCCGTAAAGTGAAAATGATTTTGAAAACGAATTTGATATTAATAGACTGGAACAGGTTTCAGCGAATAGACGCACCACATAGCCATCCTCCTCAATTGAGTCTCCAAAGCCCTGATAAGCGATATCAAGAAAGGGTATCAGACCTTGTTCCATAACGACATCCAACACCACGCCCCATTGCTCACGGCTGAGATCCGCGCCTGTGGGATTATGGCAACAGGCGTGTAGTAAGACGACCGATTGTCTTGGAAGGGTTTTTAACGTCGCGAGCATCTCTTCGAACGCAATACCTCGACTCTCGGCATTGTAGTATGGATATGTATTGACTTTCAGGCCGGCATTTTCAAAAATTCCTCGATGATTTGCCCAACTCGGATTGGAAATCCAAATGTCAGTGCACTTAACAACTTGTTTTAGGAAATCTGCGCCAATTTTCAAAGCACCTGTGCCACCCAGCGTTTGGGCAGACGTCATTCTCTTTGTACTCAAAACTCTAGATTCAGCACCAAACAAAAGCGTCTGAACTAAGCTGTTATATTTTGCAGTCCCGTCAATGGGTTGATAAGCGCGAGCTGCCCGCTTAGCTACTAGTTCCGTTTCTGCGGCCTGAACACATTCCAGTAAGGGCACGGAACCGTTATCGTCATAGTAGACTCCAACTCCTAAATTGACTTTTTCTGGATTGGTGTCTGATTTATACAGTTCGGTT
>CBFIFN010000083.1:0-6026 GCA_965661885.1 uncultured Burkholderiales bacterium
CCTTCTCGGTCGACCCGGGCGTTGTTTCTGTAGTCCATATTGAGGCGATTGGCGCTGGTAGTATCAAAGATGGTGTAGTTAATGCCGGTTCTGGAGAGGCGGCATATCGTTATGTAAGAGAAGCCTCATCTTTAATATCCGATGACAAGATTGCTGCGATAGTAACTGCACCACTAAGTAAATCTGCAATGCACATGGCCGGTCACAAATATGATGGGCATACGGAGTTATTGGCAGAGTTAACCGGTGCACCTGCGACTTATATGCTTCTCGCCGGTCCTCGGCTCAGTGCAATTCACGTCACCACGCACACCTCACTCGCTAACGCAGCTGTTGATCCCACCATAAGTCGTGTGCTGGATACCATTCGTATCGGGAACCAGCACTTTAAAGATGTAGGTTATACCAGTCCACGACTTGCTGTCGCAGGTCTTAATCCACACTGCGGAGAGGGAGGGCTTTTTGGAGATGAGGAATCTAAGCGATTAATGCCCGCGGTGGCTCAGGCGAAGGCGGAGGGTATCGATGTCGAGGGTCCCATCTCCGGTGACACTGTGTTTTATCGGGCTTTAAACGGGGAGTTCGATTTGGTTATTGCTCAATATCATGATCAAGGTCACATTCCCACGAAACTCATAGGGTTTAACGAAACCGTTAATGTCAGTTTAGGATTACCAATTTGTCGTACTTCGGTCGATCATGGAACGGCTTTTGATATTGCTTGGAAGGGGATAGCCGACCACACGAATATGACCGCCGCTATTGCGTACGCCCACAAGATTTTGAGAAGTAATGATTAATTAAAAAATATTAAGTTAGCATGCCGTTTCATCGAGATCAGCTCTTTGAACCTATTTTCAATCTGATGTCGAACTGAAGTATTTCGCAATGGGGTACTAAGGCGGAAGTTGTCTTTAGCCTCATGACTCATTCGGGTGAGAGAAGCATAAAAAATAACAGGTAGTATATAGTTTCATTTCAGGGTAAAGATCGTGGTCTTGTCATCACTGAGGAGTCAAAATTGAAAGTCATTACGTTCATCATCGCCGTTTTTATTGTGACAGCATCGCCCATGACTTTTGCGGAAAAACCCGAAATACTCAAATACCGCGGTGTTCAATATGTCTCGGGGGGCATGAATGAGTCAGAGCGAACACAAATGGATAATTTGGCGTCTCGGTTTCCAATGCATCTGGTGCTGACTTCCGCGGTGGAGGAGGGTCCGATATCAGGTGTTCTGGTAACCGTCAAGGATCTGTCTGGGGACATCGTATTAGAGCAAGAGTCTCGGGGCCCTCTATTTTTTGTAGAGGTTGTCGGCGGTCGATATACCGTCCAAGCGACTTACAATGGACAAACCTTGACTGAAACCAAAGATTTAACTGGTAGACGTTATTTGAGGCTGCGTTTTAAATTCACACAGTAATTTCAGTGACTGTTAGATTAAACTATAAAAGGAGTGAAGTATGAGGAGTATTCGTCCATCCGGGCAGAAAATTTTGTTAGCCCTCTTATTATTTTGCCTCGGCGCTCAAGCTTGGGCGGGAGGCTCAGCTCGAAGGGAGCAAATGGTCGCCGACTATACCCACTGTAACTGGACTGACGAAATGGGACAGGACTTGTATCAATGCATACAAGATAATAATGGATTCAGTACCTTGTGGTGTTTCAATACAACGATTGAGAAGAGTTGTGATAAAAATCTTGCTGCTAGGACTGACCTGGATTCGACAATCGCCCAAAACGACACGGGCCAGGAAAATGACTTAAGCGATGCTGTGACAACGGACCAAGAGGTTTACGACCAAGCGATGGATAAAGAGTACAAGATGTACCGATTCAGGGATTGTCCTTACACACAGGAGATGGGTGACCATACGATGGCTTGTATCAAAGAGTACGATGGCTTTAATGCTCACGGCTGCTTTCAAGATTCTGTGAGATTATTTTGTCCGCAGGACGATAGTTAGTAATATGTAGTCGAGAAGGTTTACCTGTCCGAGATGACTTAACTTCTTATCTGCTTAAAAAGGCTTGATTCTCGACTATAGAACCCCTCGGTATGAAAGGTTTCCGGAAAGCCAAAATGTTCATAATCGAGGTGGTGACAAAGCTCGTGGAGGAGTGTCCTCAAAAAGCTCTTAAAAGCGACAACTTTTTTGTGCTTGGCCGTTCGCATCCAGACCTGTATTTTCGCGGATTGACCATCATCTTCAGGTAAATACAGTCCATGCAATTCACCCCAGTCGTCCGAGGGCCTGACGCTAAGCACTTGTACTTTTAATCGAGGTGATTTGATTTGCCGGACGATTTCGTCAGCTAGGAATTGGCACCTGGTTTCGGTCTGGGTTAAATCTTCTTTTTTCAAAAAACTTTCAAGCTCGTCAGTGATTTTGCTTAACTGAGTGACATCTCGAAGGGGTAATTTTTTAATATCATCACTTTGACGGTAAATACTCTGCTGTCGCGATGTCAGACGATTATAGAAATTGAAAACCACGGATGTCACCTTTGTTAATTAATCCTGTAGAACTTAGATTACTACACACGTTTGAATGGTGTGCGAATAGTTAAATCGTCGTGGTAGTCATTAACGGCGTTACCCTCCCGGTCAAGGAAGTTTTCAACTGCGTCTGAAAATTGTGGATGTGCTAACCAATGAGCCGAATCTGTTGCCGCCGCTTCCAATCCGCGAGACAATTTGTGCTCTCCCTGAGCGCCTCCCTCAAAACTTGAGTAGTTATTAGCGATTGCATACTCGATGGCTTGATAGTAGCAAGTCTCAAAATGCAGCCCTGGAATGTAGGCTTTTGCACCCCAGTAGCGACCTAAAATAGTATCGTTACTGAGTATATTTAACGCAGCCGCAACCCTTTCTCCAGACTGATGAGCAATGACTAATAATATTTTCTTGCCGATTTTTCTTTTAAGCTCTGTAAAAAAATCTAAGCTGAGATAGGGGTTGGAACCTCGTACTGTGTAGGTATGTTGGTAACAGTCATAAAAGAATTCCCAATCCACATCGTCTGCATCATCCCCAGCGATGACATTGAACTGCAGTTGATTCTCTAAAAGTTTTTTTCGTTCCTGTTTTATTTTTTTTCTTTTAACGGACTTCATGGTGGACAAGAAATGGTCAAAATTCTCATAGTCTTGATTGCGCCAGTGAAACTGAATCGATTTACGATGCAGACATCCGGCTTGTTCCCAAATTTTCAAGTCATTTGGTTCGGGGTATAGGCAGTGAAAGGACGAGAACTCATTATCTTTGGCGAATGAAAGTGTTGCCGCCGCCAGTGCCTGTTTAGTCTCTTGGTTCGAGGCCAGCAATCTAGGTCCAGTGGTGGGTGTAAACGGTATCGCAGAAACGAGCTTTGGATAGTACTCTAGCCCCGACCGGTGATACGCATCGGCCCAGGCCCAGTCAAAGATATATTCTCCGTATGAATGAGTCTTGACATAAAGAGGAACGGCGCCGACGAGTTTTCGATCATCTTTTGCGATCAAATGCGCTGGGGTCCAGCCGCTTTTATCCCCGACGTTTTGGGTCTCTTCAAGTGTGGCTAGAAATTCGTAAGACGTAACAGTGTTGTTCCCATTCAAAGAGTTCCAATCCTCGGCACAGATTCCAGATAAACTACTAATAATTTCAAACTTAACGTTGCTCATGGTGTTTTTTTAATCGAGTATCAGTATGCTTAAACTTCTTGTTGCTCAAATTAACTGCGTAGTCGGTGACGTATCGTCTAACGCAGAGAAAATCCTATCTATCGTGGAACAAGCGAAATTGGACGACGTGGACCTCGTCATTACGCCTGAACTATCATTATGCGGCTATCCTCCCGAGGATTTGTTGTTACGGCCCGATTTTATAAAGGAGTGTGACTCTAAACTGAGCCAACTCGTTCAAAAAATCAAAGGAATAACTGCCATCATAGGTCATCCGCATAAGACTGATCGGGGCTTATATAACGCGGCATCAGTCATACAAGACGGACAAATTGTCGCACGATATTACAAACAAGAGTTACCTAATTACCGTGTTTTTGACGAGGTGAGGTATTTTGAAGCAGGCGCGAGTCCCTGTGTAGTTCAAATTCGTAATGTCTCGGTGGGTATCAATATTTGTGAGGATGTTTGGGGTGAAGGTGGTCGTGAGGCAACTGCCGATCTTATGATTTCAGACGTTCCTGCTAAAGCGGTTAGCCAAGCCAAAGAAAGCGGGGCAGAGTTATTGGTTGTTTTGAACGCGTCGCCTTTCCACGTGGGGAAAGATGGGCTGAGAAAAAAGGTATTAGCGTCTCAAGCTCAGGCTCATTCGATGCCTATTGTGTTTTGCAACCTTATTGGAGGTCAGGATGAACTGGTCTTTGACGGCGGCTCAGTCGCCTGTGACGGCAGGGGGACTGTCTCAACACAGATGCCATTCTTTCTAGAAAGCAGTGGGGTGATGCGTTTCAGTGACGGAAAAATCTCGTCGGGCTTGCACCAAAAGCCCGTAGATCCAGATAGGGCCATGTATGACGCGCTTGTTTTGGGGGTCAGAGATTACGTCAAGAAAAACAATTTCCCAGGTGTTTTGATTGGACTCTCTGGAGGCATCGATTCGGCGCTTACGTTAGCCATCGCACACGACGCTCTCGGAGCGGATCGCGTGAAAACCGTCATGATGCCATCTCAATTCACTGCCAGTATGAGTCGGGACGATGCGACCGAGATGGCCAATCTTTTGGGTGTTTCGCATTCGGAGATCCTAATCAAGCCTATTTTTGACGCTTTTACGGGGGGGCTATCTGACGAGTTTTTGAATACAGAATTCGACACGACAGAGGAGAACCTTCAATCAAGAATACGGGGCACATTATTAATGAGTTTGTCGAATAAATTTGGTTCTTTAGTTCTCACGACCGGAAATAAAAGTGAGATGAGTACGGGGTATGCCACCTTGTACGGTGACATGGCTGGCGGATTGGCTGTGCTTAAAGATCTCACGAAACAGGCTGTTTATCGTTTATCTAAGTATCGCAATACGGTTTCCCCATGTATTCCGGTTCGAATTATTGAGCGACCACCCAGTGCTGAATTAAGGCCAGATCAACTCGATGAGGATTCGTTACCTTCTTACGAGATTTTGGACGCCATCGTTGAAAATTATGTGGAGCATGATCGAGGAGTAGGAGAGATTGTGGCGATGGGTTACACAGAAGAGATAGTCAAAAAAATTGTTTGGTTAATACATATTAATGAGCATAAGCGAAGGCAATCGCCACCTGGAATCCGGGTAACGGCCCGCGGTTTTGGAAAAGATTGGAGGTATCCTATTACGAGCAAGTTTCGTGGCTTGATTGATTGATGGTTAACGTGCCATCATAGGGCACAGGGTAGGCGTTTAGGGCACAGGGTAGGCGTTGAAATTGAGACGCTCAGAGATTCTATCCAAGATGGCCTGACTAGATTGCTCCAAATGAGGGAATTCTATTATGAAAAAAATTGAAGCTGTGATTAAGCCGTTTAAACTTGACGAAGTCCGAGAGGGGCTCTCCGAGATCGGGATCACCGGACTCACAGTGACCGAGGTGAAAGGTTTTGGGCGGCAAAAAGGACATACTGAGCTCTACCGCGGCGCGGAATACGTTGTTGATTTCTTGCCGAAAGTAAAGCTAGAGGTCGTTGTGATAGACAGCTTGGTGGATCAGGCTGTGGAGTCATTAGTCGCTAACGCAAAAACTGGAAAGATTGGTGACGGTAAAATCTTTGTGAGTTCGATTGAGCAAGTCATTCGTATACGGACAGGCGAAACAAATGAAGAGGCGGTCTGACCAACCAAAGAATAGTTAGTTTTTCGTAGTGAGTAGCAGCAACGTCGCGCCACTCCCGCCGTCTTTTGGAGCGGCTTCGCAGTAAGCGAGTATGTCTGACCTCAGCTGGAGCCAGCGAAATAATTTCTTTTTAAGGACCGGTTCTCCGTTTGCCGATCTATAACCCTTGCCGTGTATTATTCGTACGCAGCGTAATCCTGATTTTCT
>CBFIFN010000084.1:0-5996 GCA_965661885.1 uncultured Burkholderiales bacterium
ACTGGATTTGCTCCTATTAAAAGTATCATTGAATATGCCTTTGAAAAAGGGATAGATCGGTCAATGGTCCTTTACTGGGGGGGACGAAGGCCGAAGGATATATACATGCTTGACTTGGCGATGCAGTGGCAGCAAGACCATCCAAACTTTTCATTCGTTCCTGTAATATCCGACCAAGACCCGGGTGATATCTGGGATGGCCGAACAGGCCTCGTTCACGCAGCAGTTATGGACGATATTGCTAATTTGAGCGAGCATGAAGTTTATGCCTGCGGTGTACCTGCAATGGTTGAAGCCGCGCATAACGAATTTACGGAACTGCGTGGTTTACCTGAAGATGCGTTTTTCTCCGATGCATTCACTCCATCCGTTGACCCAAAAAATAAATGAATTGCAATAATTTCCACTATCCACTATTTCTTAGCCCCGCTGAAATTCCATTAATCGTCTGAAGGATTGAACGCCTCAGCTCTTCATCGTGGCTTCCAGCCCGATAACGCTCCATCAATTCAATTTGCAAGTGATTAAGCGTATCAATGTAAGGCGAGCGGCTTTGTAAGCTTCTAGATAATGACGGGTTTCGCTCCAATAAATGCGTTTGGCTGCTAATTTTCAATAACCAGTCGACTGTGAGTTCCCACTCCTCGTTAATTCGGCTGAAGACGCGCTCCCTAAGATTGGCGTCTGGGACTAATTCAGCGTATCGCCGAGCAATATCCAAATCGCTTTTAGCCAACACCATATCCATATTGGATAGCATAACGTTGAAAAATCCCCAATTGAGATACATATGCTGCAACTTTTTAATCGCTCCCGATCCATGACTTTCCGCCCAGGACTTTACTGCTGAACCAAACCCATACCAGCCCGGCAACATAATTCTACTCAGGGACCACGAAAACACCCATGGTATCGCCCTAAGATCCTCGATACGAGTTGACTTGCTTCTGGATGATGGTCGGCTACCTACATTTAGATCTGCGATTTCTGCGATTGGTGTGGCTTGTCGAAAAAAATCAATAAACCCTGGATCTTCAAACACTAAATCGCGGTATACACCAAAACTACTTTCCGCCATTTTTTGCAATATGACTTCGTACTCATTAAGGTCTGTCGACTGGTCCACTTTATTGGAGACCACCGTAGCTTCCAAGGTAGCGGCCACCAGTGTTTCAAGATTACGTCGCCCTATACCTGGGTCAGAATATTTACTTGCTATTACCTCACCCTGTTCAGTGATTCTAATTTGTCCTGCCACGCTCCCGGCAGGTTGGGCGAGAATAGCCTCATAGCTCGGCCCACCGCCCCGCCCTACAGTACCTCCCCTGCCGTGAAAAATTCGTAATGTTACGCCGTGATTATCGAATACCTCGACCAGCTTCTTTTCTGCTTGATAAATCTCCCAATTAGCCGTTAAGAAGCCTCCGTCTTTATTACTGTCCGAATACCCAAGCATGACTTCCTGTACGTTATTTCTATCTTTCAATATCTGTCTGTAAAAAGAATTGGAAAATAAATCACTCATCACATTGGCTGAATTTCTCAGATCCTCGATCGTCTCAAAAAGCGGCACGACATTCATTAATAACCGTGGATTTTCCCCGGGAACTAAGCCACCGGACTCTTTTAATAGAAGTACAACCTCCAGAATGTCACTGACATCATTCGTTTGTGAAATTACGTAATTAGCAAAAGTCTCTAAACCATAGTCCCGCTGGAGTTGATTCGCCGTATCCAGCACCTTAAGTTCTTGAAGTGTTAATTCGTCGTACTCCAAAAATGTAGACCTTAACGGCCTTGGCACGTTTAATTCACTTAACAACCAGCTTCGCTTTTCGTTTTCATCAAGTTCTGTGTAACCCGGCTTGTTCAGGCCACGTGAATAAAGGTCAGTAATTACAGATTCATGAATGCCGGAGTGTTGCCTCATATCTAACGAGGCCAAATGGAACCCGAAGACACTGGCCGCCCTAATGAGTGATCGAATTCGCCCCCTTGCGACTAGCGCGCTTCTATTTTGGTATAACGAATCACTAACAACTCTCAGATCCGAAACGAATTCACTTGGGGATGCATACACTTCAGGTTCTTTTCGCCAGAGGTTCTCAAACGCGAATGCCTTATCCCTGAACGTCATAGCAAGGCGGGCTCGGATCGCTACCAAAGCTCGTCGATAGTGCTCATCTTTTCTGTGGTCAGAAATACCCGTCACCTGATCCGCCAGTACGATCAGGTGATCGGTAACCTGAACGCGCCAGTCGGATTGGGATAACTCACCAGTTAAAGCCTCTAACTCATCTCGATAAAATTGGTAAATTGTTTGGCTTTGCTTACCGACGGCATATTTCATAACCTCATCGGTGACATAGGGATTGCCGTCTCTGTCCCCGCCAATCCAACTCCCCATTTTGAAAAATGGGGCTAGCGTAAGTCTTGTTTGGGGTTGCTCTAAAATTGAACCGACACGATCTTCGATATCTCCATAGAGTCGAGGTAACTCCTTCAAAAAGGTGGCCTCATAAAAAGATAGCCCGTTATCTATTTCATCTTGAACGCTTAACTTCAAAGCTCGTAGAATACGCGTTTGCCAAAGAGTGAGGACTGATGTTCTGAGCAGCCCTTCATTGCGCTCTGACTCAATTGGAGTCAAATTCTGCCGGTCTCTCCTATTCAATAAATCAGCAATCTTGTTTTGCAAGTCTAGAATACTTTTCCGCTGAACTTCTGTCGGATGCGCAGTTAACACAGGAACAATTAAGCTGTTGGAAAAAAATATCTCAAGATTTTCAGGTTCCATGTCCCGGATTTCAGGCATATTCATGACCGCATCTAAAGATCCAGGTTGCGGTTCAGAGCCTGTCATCTCGTAAGCCCTACGACGTCGAATATGATGCTGATCCTCTGCGATATTTGCAAGCAATGAAAAATAACAGTAAGCCCTTATTACAACGCTAGTCTCATAACTATCCAAGGACCTTAAGCGTTTAAAAAGCTTATCTTTCGCGACACCACTTCCTTTTCTTTGCAAGGAAACGGACATCCGACGAGTTTTTTCAACTAAATCAAACAAAGCTTTGCCCTCTTGGTCACGAATGGTATCGCCAAGAATGGCTCCGAGGAGCCTAACGTCTTTTCTTAACGCATTGTCCTTTCGTGAGGAACCAGTAACTTTGATATGTTTATTCATTTACACCCAGCTTCCTTTTGAACCCAAACTAACTTGACGTTCAGCGTATAACTCTAGTTGCCGTCTAGATTCCTCTGACCGGCCTATTAACCGGTACAAGTTAAAGAGCTCGTGCGCCACCTCCGGAGATCCAAAAAGTGCCTCACTTGCCCTGAAATAACTTTCAGATTTCCCCCATAGCTCACGATCTCGACATAAAACACCAAGAGCAATTAATAATTTCGCATTACGAGGCTGCGTCTCCAACCACCGTTCCGCATTTTTTAGCGGCTCTTGGCTTTGACTATCCGAGATTCGGACATACAAGGTCAGCACATCATCATCCCAAGAAAAATCCAAATGCTTAACAAGTATTCCCTCGGCCATACTCACCTCACCGTGTGTCGACAATGCCTCCGAAATCGCTAAAACGAACTTCGTTTCCTGTTCGATCTCCTTACTCGATTGTTTAAAGATCGCTATCAAGGTTTGTAATGATGTCTTCGGTTCTGTTATCACTCCCAAATTCGCCTCGAGTTCAACTTTATGAAATGCATTGGTATCCATTGCTTTGAATTTTTTTAAATCCTTCATTCGCAACAAAATCTTTTCCCAGTTTCGGCCCAAACGCAAGGCTCCGATCTGAGCCTTTACTGACCCGGCGCTTTTTTTCTTAATTTGATCGAGTGCTGCGAGCGCATCATGATGACGATTCTCATCCATTAACATTAACGCTTTAGCGAGAAACACCTCATCCCCACCGATTGCCTCAAGCTGAGAGATGCATTCATCACGAACGGAGTACTCGGACTCAGCGTGAGCTGCACGCGCTGAAATCAAAAGAATTTCTTCCGAAATCTCACTGTTTGATTGTATATATTTCTGTGTTTCACGATATAACGACGATGTCTCCATCGTAATGATTTTTTTTATAAACTCTTTTAACTTTAAACTTTCTTTGTAGGTACGGCGTGATTGTAGAAATGCTGTCCATCTTTTTTTAGAGCTGAATATGAATGAAAAAATTCTGATTGTGAGGTACGAAAATACTATTAAGCCTAATTGCAGAATGACAAACACCGTTAGGGATAATTCAACTTGGTAATTAAACCCCGTTACGGAGACCTCACCATCGCTATACTTCGCAAAAGTCACTAAAGCAAATGCCAAACACCCAATAAACAACAATGACAATATTGACTTCATATTAAAACCTCACTCGTACAACCAACTTATGAAAATTTATTACCAAAAGGCCGCCTAATTTAGCGCTATCGAGACTCATCTCTAACCAAACTATTGAAATACTCATCAATTGAATCGAGCGTGGATGTGAAATTAGGCGTAGACACCGTCGCTGACAATTTTAATTTGTTCGTCAAATTCAAAGCAGCACGCACATCGTTATTAGTCACGTCGTAATGTTTCTCTAAATACGCCTTTATCTCATCAAGCTGAATGACTAGCAGGGCAGCATGCTTCCCATTAATTAGATTGATAGCCTCTAAAATTTTCAATTTAAGACCCTCACCATAAAAATAATCGGCACTAGGTTGTGATCGAGGAACATCTGTACGACGCACCTTGACCAGCGACTTGATTTCCGACCAAAAATTTCTCATGAAATCAACATCTTTGGCCTCCAGTGGATCGTTATCATCCTGCGACTCTGAATATGGAGTCGGGGTGACAGCCTGAACTACTCCCAAGCCCGCCGAGATCTGTAACAAGTCATTTAATCCTGTGTGAATGTCATCTATCTTAAAAGGCGTGACTTCTTTCAGTGACATCCAGTCACTATTAAGCGCATTACTGATTTCAGCGGTGATGCTGTCCGGTCCATTAGTGTTCAAGGACGATCGAAAGCTAGACAAGAGCAACAAACTTGATTTTTTCTCCGTCGCATCAAGTGGACGTTGATGGATGATTTGCACTAGATTCCTAATTCGCCATATGGCAACCGATGTTTCCACATCATTAGCATCCGCCCCTAAAAATTCACTTCTCGACCCCAGTTCCTTTACTTGATCACTCAACCGCTTGAGTTCAACCGCCTCATTCGCCTGTTTTTCGGTCAATTCAGGCATTATCCCTTCCAGTTCGACTCGCAAGGAATTGCTGTAATTTTTTAATTCCGATTTGTATGTTTCTATCTCGATTCGCTGAGACGTGATCCGTTCTGCAAACCAAACGCCTAAGGAGATTACGATCAATAAATTACACAAAGCTATAACTATTGCTAATTTACTAAACCATGATAATCGACCCACCCTTGATTCATCTGCAGAGGTCATTTCAATATCCTGCTCAGGAATAGCACTTACATTTTCTTCAGGTCGATTAGGTTCAATATTTTCTTGTTCTGCCACGAGAGAAACCTCTTATTTTTTTAATTCAAAAGTTAGAAACCAGTCCTCAAGGCACTGCACCATAGCTTTGCCAGCATCTTCGCAGACAACCACCGTTTTCACGCCCTCACTCAAAGCCACACCAGCAATAGCAGAATGATTCACAAATAAAGGAACAGCAGTCAAGTCAATACTTTGCCCTTCGAATTGCGCTAAGAGATTCCTGACCGCTCGGCGGCTCGTAGCGATCCAAGCGCTCAAACCAGCATTTAACTGATATTGAGTAATCGAACTACTTAACTTTCTAACGTCAACCCTACGATAACACGCGCAGGTATTAACCACTGCACCCTCTTGCTTTAATAAGCCCTCTAACCTTTCACTACCCCCCTCAGCGGTCATTATCATGACGCACGCTTTTTTGAGGTTTAGTTGGTTTCGCATTTCCTTTACCAGCACATCAGCTCCGCCCTCACCCTCCG
>CBFIFN010000085.1:0-5865 GCA_965661885.1 uncultured Burkholderiales bacterium
TCTTACTACTTTCAAATAATAACTCAGTCATGGTTAGCACTAACTTGCATTGTCTTTAGCAACAAAATACGTTGGGTCTTCAATGACATTCACCTCAACGAGGTTTCCAGCTTTTCTTAGCAATCGCCTGCAATCACCACTTAAATGCACTAAATGTAACTTTTTACCCGCATTTTCGTAGCGTTCCGCCAGCGTATCAATAGCCTCGAGCCCAGAGTGGTCCGCCACCCGCGACCTAGCGAAGTCAATGACAACGTCATCATTATCTTTTTTAGGATCAAATCGCTCTAAAAACGAAGTGACAGAACCGAAAAATAGAGGACCTGTTACAGCATAAACGGTGGAACCCTTATGATCCTCTTGCGACTCTATACGGATATATTTAGCATGCTCCCAACTGAAAACCAGTGCGGATATAATCACCCCCACCACCACGGCGACCGCCAAATCTGTTGCGACCGTGACCGCAGAAACTGTTATGAGGATTAAGGCATCACTCACTGGGACTTTTCCGATAATTCTGAAGCTCGACCATTCGAACGTGCTTATCACTACAATAAACATAACACCAATGAGAGCGGCAAGCGGTATTTGTTCGATTAAAGGAGACGCTATTAATATGAATAGCAGTAGGAAAAGTGCCGCGCTAATTCCAGAGAATCTACCCCGACCGCCAGAATTGACGTTAATCATGCTTTGACCAATCATCGCGCACCCACCCATGCCACCAAATAGTCCTGTGACCGTGTTCGCTACACCCTGTCCTACACACTCCCGGTTACCGTGCCCTCTAGTTTCTGTGATTTCATCTATCAGACGAAGAGTCAACAAAGACTCTATTAAGCCAATCGCCGCCAATATAATTGAATAAGGTAGGACAATAAAAAAAGTTTCTAAATTAAAAGGTACCTCAGGTAAGTGAAAACTTGGTAAGCCGCCACTAATAGACGCAACATCACCAACCACCTTCGTATCAAGATTTAAACTCCAAACCAAACCCGTGACCGAGGCAATTGCGACTAACGATGCTGGCAGTACGTTTGTGATTTTTGGCAAAAAGTGAATGATTAACATCGTCACAATCACTAGCCCGAGCAAGAGATGAAGATCGCTCCCTTGCAACCACGCCACATCGATAATCGAATCCTCCAGAAAGGTTCCACTCAACCAACCTGGCTCACCGAATTCGCCGAATTGTCGCAGTTGTGCAAGAAAAATCACAATCGCGAGTCCATTTACAAATCCGAGCATTACCGGATACGGAACAATTCGAATAAATTTTCCCAACTTGAGCAATCCTGCGGAGATTTGAATAAAACCCATCAGGACCACCGCGATAAACAGGTACTCTACGCCGTGCTCCGCAACAAGTGAGACCATTACAACGGCTAACGCTCCAGTCGCCCCGCTGATCATGCCCGGTCTTCCACCAATACAAGCCGTAATTAAACCTACTAAAAAAGCTGCATACAATCCGACAAGTGGGCCGACTCCTGCTACAAAAGCAAATGCAACCGCTTCTGGCACCAAAGCAAGTGCTACTGTGAGTCCAGAGAGCAAATCATTCTTTAGTGACATCACTCGGTTTATACGAAACTCGAACATATTTAATGGATCCTATTATTGAAGACTGATGCTATTTATTGAATTCCCTGATGTGCCATAAAAATCAAACACGACCTGAGGTATCTCAAAACTCACGGCGCTTACTAAACCTATTGCCTCAAACTTGTAGCTAAACTCGCACAAACAATTGAGCACGGCTCATATTCATGGGATCTCGGCGAAGAATCTAGATCGAGCCTGAATTTTTGATTATGGAAATAAAAACGCAATTTCGTATGATCGACTTAACGATGAAAGTCTTCCGCCAGGGCTTATGAAATTTCGAATTAAAGTCTTTTTAACAAAAAATAGCTTAAAAGGCGCACGAAAGATACCACATTAGGCGGTCTCAAAACCACGATAAAGGTATTTTATTAACAAGAAACCACTATTAATTTCGCTATTTGATGAGTTTAATTCCGTTTTAGTCGAGCAGCAATCAACGGCCATTACCCTACAAACTCAATCTAATGCGTAGTCGCCGACATACACTGAACGGGATGAATCTTTTTGATCTTCCTTTCGGAGCACCACACTTCCTACCACCAGCATATCAAGCTCGGTTCCCATAAAACACTTAAATGCATCCCTAGGAGAGCACACAATCGGTTCTCCGCGAACATTAAATGACGTATTGACCAACATAGGACATTGGGTCTTTTCATTAAATTGGGAAATCAAAGAATGAAATAAAGGGTTAGTCTCAGCGTGAACTGTCTGTAGTCTTGCAGAATAGTCAACATGGGTAATCGCCGGCACATCAGATCTAGATACGTTTAATTTTTCAATACCAAATAGCGATTCCTCGTCGTCATTCATTACTCGCCGTTTACTGTGTGATACACCTGAAACCAACATCATATACGGACTGTCACCGTCAAACTCAAACCAATCATTAACGTACTCCCGGAGTATGCTAGGCGCAAACGGTCGGAAGCTCTCCCGATATTTCACCTTTAAATTTAATTTTTTCTGCATCAAAGGCGATCTGGGATCAGCAATGATGCTACGCGCTCCCAGCGACCGCGGACCAAACTCCATTCTCCCTTGCATCCATCCAACCGCCTTATTCTCGATCAAGGCTTCGACAACAATCTGAAGCATTTCATCCTGTTTATATGTTTGAAATTTAGCGTCGCACGAGAGCAACTCAGCTTCAACCTCCGCCGTGCTATAGCTTGGCCCGAGATAAGCCCCCTTCATGCTATCCAAGTTTGTCGTAATTTTCCGCTCACCCGAATGGTGTTTGTACCAACCACAAAGCGCAGCACCTAACGCGCCACCAGCGTCACCTGCAGCAGGTTGAATCCAAACGTTATCAAATATCTTCGATCTTTCTAAGATGCCATTAGCCACGCAATTTAACGCGACACCACCCGCTAAACATAAGTTTCGATGGTTTGTCGACTCCGCGATATCCTTCGCAAGAAGTAATAGCACGTCTTCAGTGACTTTTTGAACAGATGCAGCAAGGTCCATCTCACGTTGCGTTAAGTCACTCTCAGGTCGTCGAGGGGGACCACCAAAAAGTTTTTCAAATTTTTTGGTGGTCATAGTTAAGCCACAGGCGTAATCGAAATAACTCATGTCAATTTGAAAGCTACCATCAGCAGCGATATTCATAAGATTTTCTTTAATCAAGTCTGCATAAATCGGCTTACCGTAGGGAGCTAGACCCATCACCTTATATTCACCGGAATTGACCTTAAAGCCTGTGTAATAAGTAAATGCTGAGTAGAGCAAACCCAGTGAATGAGGAAAATGAATTTCCTTAACCACTTTAATGTCAGACCCCATCCCCTCAGCCAATGAGGTCGTTGTCCACTCTCCTACACCGTCAATGGTTAAAATTGCAGCTTTCTCGAAGGGCGATGGGTAAAAAGCACTGGCAGCATGGGATAAATGGTGTTCGGAAAACAACAAGCGATCACTCCAATTGACCGTCGTGCCGAGGATTTGCTTAAGCTCCCTAAGTAAATGAGCTTTTTGAAATAGCTTATCTTTGATCCACAGGGGCATAGCCGAGAGAAAACTTCGAAACCCTCGGGGTGCGAAGGCAAGATAAGTCTCCAAAAGTCGTTCAAATTTAAGAAATGGCTTTTCATAGAAAACTACATTGACTATGTCATCAGCAGACACACCGGCCTCACTGAGACAGTAATTGATCGCATGGCGTGGAAATGCAGCATCGTGTTTTCTTCGAGTAAACCGTTCCTCCTGCGCGGCGGCAACTATGCTCCCATTCTTTAATAAGCAGGCGGCGCTATCGTGATAGAAAGCTGATATTCCGAGAATATACATACTTAATAAACCGCCTTAATTCAGAAAAGCGTGTAGATGAACGGAGCTACAACTGACCCTTGGGCGAGGACTAAAAGTCCTCCGAAAATCACCATTATTATAATAATGGGAGCCAGCCAGAGTTTTTTTCGAACACGTAAAAAACGCCACAATTCTTTCAAAATGCTCAACATCGAAACATCACCTAAAATTGATTCTTAAAATCATCCGCACCGTTAGATGAATGATCTTTCATCTTCCAATGAGTGAGCCTAGATTGCATTCTAAGCCTGAGCTCATCCCGTTTAAATATTCGCATGATAATGGCTGTTGGTGAAAAGATAGCAAAAAATATAAGCCCCATCACAATCGGACTAACGATTTTCCCCAACATTAACCCGAAACGCATCCAATTGCGGTTAAGCGATCTTAAAGCGCTCGGTTTTAACATAGCACTGATAAACATCACGCCTGTCACGATAGCCATACCCTGCGCGTAAATAATCAATGCTGACGTGTATAAATAAATCGAGATCGCCCCTAATAAAACGGAAAAAAATAAACCGAAGGCTCGATCTGAAGGTAGCTCGATTACTTGATTTCTTTTGGACATAGGAATAACTCTAACTAATTTGTGAGTGTCACTTTCTAATCAATACTAAATTAGATTAAACGATCCGCTCATACTAGTGCAGCAATGCATTTCTCATTCTTATTTTTTTCTAAAAAATGTAGGTCTAAGATGAAAAAAGCCAGATCAGATGAAAACACTGACCTGGCTCGATAATACGTGGTATCGCGCGCACATCCATGCGCACGATACTAGCTCACTCTAGTTTCTTGCTGTGTACTCTTCATTAGCTGCCCACCATATGAACAAACCAAATGCGATCTTATTAAGAACGTCAGCAAGGTTGTAAATGATGTTTAGAGTACCGACATCCGTTCCACCAGCTAGGTATCCTAAATAGTAACCAATTGGATAAATTGCCCAACCAAGCGTAACAGTCCATTTCATCAAGCCGTAGGCCTTCTTAACTGCTACTGACGCTTGTGCCGCAGCTACCTTGCTTGCTTCTCCAGCGAAAATTTCATAGAGAATGTACGCCCATCCGATCATTCCAATGATGAAGCCCCACATTACGTTCATGTAACCTGCTTCACCCATGTAACCTGGGACCAACATGACCAGTGTACCAATCAATAGACGCCAGAAAATTCCACCAGACACCTTGGTGATAGCAGCTAAGATCAAGTAGAACTCAATCATAAGAAGCGGAACTGTTAGAAGCCAATCTATGTACCTGAAATCTGTTGGGGTATCTCCAGTCGCGACCCAAACCTCACGCATGTACATGTAATGGAAGGCAGCAATGAAAGTAACTAACGCACTAACCGTTAGCGACGTTGCCCATTTGCCACCCATCTTCAAAGCTTCCATTAGGAAGAAAATTGTAGCTGCTGCCAGTGCCATTGAAATTAACCAGAATGAATAACCGACGAAATCACCGGATTCCAACATCATGGTCTCGGCAAACGCAGACTGAGCCGAAAATAGACCAACTACCCCTGCTCCTATTTGTTGTTTCACGTTCATAAGTTTGATCTCCAAATTAAATTGTTTAGTTTTAATTTTCGCTCAAATCACGCTATTGTTATTTTTATAGCCGTTTGTAGTCAGCCTGCGAAACCATCGCGACACGGCAGATAATAGCTCATTTTTTAATCTATTTCTCATATCTTTTTCTCTGCTAGCAAAAGAAAAAAATGAACTACTATGATGAAGTTACCACCTAGTGTTAGGTTTAACTTGTATATTGGGTGTAATGTTAACAATTTGCTTAATTAGCACAGCGAACAATTAGCCATCCTCATTTAATTAATCATATATTAAACAATCATTTAAGTGATAAATTGAGCAAAACACATTAAACAAAACGATACACGGTCACTATTTCCGGGTACACATCGAATTAATCC
>CBFIFN010000086.1:0-5744 GCA_965661885.1 uncultured Burkholderiales bacterium
TTCGTCAATTTAAAGGCGGTTTTCGTTTTGGGTGCGGGCGTGGACTCGCTACTTCGAGATAAAACGTTACCACCAGTGCCTATTGTCAAACTGTCTGATGCGGGTATGGCAAATCAAATGGCCCACTATGTGACTTACGGCGTGCTTCATTTCCATCGGAGGTTTGGTGAATATAGACAATTCCAAATGGAACAACGTTGGTCTCCGATTCTGGACATCAGCCCAGTAGGGCAATTTCCCATCGGCGTCCTGGGTTTGGGCGCGATAGGCTCGGTCGTTGCCAGACAGATCGCTCGCTTGGGCTTTCCTGTGCTTGGTTGGAGTAACTCACCTAAGCAAATTGATGGGGTCCGCACTTATGTTGGCGAGGATGACTTAGCGGAGTTATTGCGCGAGTCGCGTGTTTTGGTCAATTTGTTGCCTTTGACTCACAAAACTGAGAATTTAATCGACAGAAGTTTCATAAAGCGTATGCGCCCAGGCGCGTTTCTAATTAACATCGGGCGCGGCAGGCATGTTCGTGAAGGCGATCTTTTAGAATCACTAGAGGAAGGGTTACTATCAGGTGCGATGCTTGATGTGTTTGATGAAGAGCCTCTTCCAAACAAGAGCCCTTTATGGCACCACCCGAACCTCCTCATTACGCCTCATGTGTCTGGTATCACCATGCCCCAGATCGCCTTGGATCAAATCGTCAAAAATATCCAGCTAATAGAGATTGGTGAGGCTCCTCGTTCGCTGGTAGATCTGGATCGCGGTTATTAAAGTTGCCAATGCGTGCAATCACCCTGCTTGGTAGTCTGCGAAATCCTCTCTTAATTTGGTCTTTAGTATTTTTCCCGTAGCGGTGTGAGGAATTTCATCGACGAAAACAACGTCGTCGGGAATCCACCATTTGGCGATTTTACCAATGAAAAATTCTAGAATCGCTTCTTTAGTAACATGAGAATCAACTTTTTTAACTACGACCAGTAGCGGTCGCTCGTCCCATTTGGGGTGAGGTATTGCAATCACGCCAGCCTCGACGATTTCGGGATGTGATACCGCCGCATTTTCAATATCAATAGAACTGATCCACTCTCCCCCAGATTTGATGACATCTTTAGATCGATCGGTGATTTGCATATAGCCGTCCGGATTAATCGTCGCGACGTCGCCCGTCATAAACCAACCGTTCTGTTCTTGGTCCTCTATAAGTAGGGGGTCAGTTTGTTTGTAGTAATTAGTTAAGACGTTAGGACCTCTAACTAAAAGATCACCAAACGTTTTTCCGTCCCACGGTAAATCTTCACCTGCTTCATTAGTGATTTTCATGTCAATCCCAAATAAAACACGCCCTTGATTTTCTTTAAAAGTTAATTTCGCTTCGTTGTCTAGTTTCGAATGCTTTGCCTTGAAGGAGTTAAACGTACCTAATGGGCTTAATTCAGTCATTCCCCAAGCGTGTGCAACTTCAATGTTGTGATTCACTTCGAAAGAGCGAATCATCGAGCTAGGACACGCAGATCCACCGATAATGATGCGGTTGAGATCGGGTAATTTTATTTCGTTATCTAACAAATAGGCATCTACTCCAGCCCAAATTGTTGGCACGCCTGCCGATAGGGTCACCTTCTCAGTCAGTGCTAAATCACACAAGCTTTTGCCGTCCATCGCTGGGCCTGGAAAGACTAATTTGGCTCCGACCATAGAGCATATGTAGGGTAGGCCCCAAGCGTTTACGTGAAACATTGGCACCACCGGCATAACTACGTCGCGAGCCGAGACATTGAGTGCATCCGGCATGGCCGCTGTGTAGGTATGTATCAATGTGGATCGGTGAGAATAGAGAACACCTTTGGGATTGCCGGTTGTTCCGGAGGTGTAACACAATGAAGACGCTTCGCGCTCGTCAAATGTGGGCCATTCAAATTGATCTGATTCCTCCGAAATGAGCGTCTCATAGCTGGCCCAGTTTTCCAAGGAGGTATCGAAGTCAGGTTTATCCGTAAAAATGATGACTTTCTCAACAGTTGGAAGCTGTGACGCTAACTGCTCAACGAGCGGAACAAAACTCTCGTCGACGAATAATAGTTTATTCTCAGCATGGTTAATAATATAGGCAATTTGTTCAGGAAATAAGCGCGGATTGATAGTGTGACTAATAGCGCCGACACCTGCAATCCCGAAGTAAGCTTCGAAGTGACGATGCGTATTCCAGGCCAATGTTCCCAGCCGTTGGCCAGGGGTTACCCCGAGCTTTCGAAGGGCGTTGGCAAATTGCCGAGTCCTTCTATGTGCATCACGATACGTGTATCGATGGATATCACCATTGACTAATCGACTGACGATTTCGGTATCTCCATGGTAGCGATCCGCGTGCTTTAGAAGTTGCGAAATTAGGAGTGGCATATCCATCATTTGGCCTTGCATAATTCGTCCTCATCATAATTTTTTCGAATGCCAGTATCATATATAAATAGTTAATGACACGAAAGCGTCAAATAGTAATACTCATATGTCAAACGGTGTCCACTTCGTTTCGTTTTGACGCATCGTGAGAATGTTCATCGGCGCGGTGGTAGAATAATTTTCAGTTGTTTTTTGGTTCCGTCATAAGTTGTTTCAAAGGTGACTTATGAGTGAGTTCTGAAATGTGGTTGCAATTTTTGCAACATTCGGGAACATTCTGTGTGGAAAATCTGCTGCAGTGCATACGCAACCATAGAGTTGCGGTGAGGGAATGTTTCGAGTTTAAAGAGGGAATCTGGATTTGGAGTTCTTTTTAATTACTTTGTTAAATAGCCTGTCGTATGGCTTGTTACTGTTCATGCTGTCGTCCGGCTTGACGTTGATTTTTAGCATGATGGGTGTGTTGAATTTTGCACACGCTAGCTTTTACATGTTGGGAGCTTACTTTGCGTATCAAACTGGCTTGGTCGTCGGTTTTTGGCCGGCACTCTTTCTTGCCCCCTTATTAGTGGGTATTGTGGGGGCCGTGACCGAGCGCTACGGACTTCGCAAGGTTCACCAATTCGGCCATGTCGCGGAGTTATTGTTCACTTTTGGGCTAGCCTATGTCATTGAAGAGATTGTCCATATTATCTGGGGGAGAGCACCGGTCGACTATCGTATCCCCGAGTCATTAAATTTCACGCTGTTCACACTTTATAACACGCAATATCCCGCCTACAGAGCGTTCATGATGATTGTGTCCGTCGGAATGCTCATCTCATTATTTTTAGTCCTGACAAAAACGCGTATTGGAATGATTGTCCAAGCCTCGCTTACCCATCCGCACATGGTGCAAGCACTTGGGCATAATGTTCCCCGAGTTTTTATGCTCGTATTTGCTGGGGGTTGCGCTTTGGCTGGTTTAGCGGGAGTGTTGGGTGGAAATCTGTTTATCACCGAGCCGGGTATGGCTTTTGCGGTGGGGTCGATTGTTTTTGTGGTCGTCGTCTTGGGCGGTATGGGGTCTCTCGTTGGGGCATTTATCGCGTCGCTTTTGATCGGTGCTATCCAAACGTTTTCAGTCGCTTTGGATTTGTCGTTTATCGATCTAATGGCTGCATTGGGTGTGACTATCGACCCTGACTCGGGTTGGTATGGAGGACTATCCATCACGATTTCTCAAACCGCTCCGGTATTACCTTACCTTCTCATGGTGTTGATGTTGATTGTCCGCCCAAGGGGCCTTATGGGGACAAGAGAGACTTAGCATGAACGATATCTTCAACAAAGGACGTTTGGTACTCTGGAGCTTCGTTGCTTTGGTTTTTATTGTTCTGCCATTTATATTCTCAGGCGGATTCTCGCTATCCATGCTCTCGCAAATGGGGATCATGATCATTTTCGTGCTGTCCTACAATATGTTGCTTGGCCAAACTGGTCTTCTATCCTTCGGCCACGCAGTTTATTTTGGTCTGGGAGCATTCATGACCGCGCATGCGATTAATTTTGTTGAAGCAGGAACGCTCGGCCTACCAATATCGTTGATGCCTCTGATTGGAGGCCTAACGGGTCTATGTTTTGGTCTTTTACTCGGTTTTGTGACAACACGAAGGCCGGGTACGCCGTTCGCCATGATCTCGTTGGGTATTGCGGAAATGGTAGCTGCCAGCGCATTGATGTTTACGACATTTTTTGGCGGCGAAGGCGGTATTGTGACCAACAGAACGGCCGGAGGGGCAGTGTTGGGTGTGTCTTATGGCCCTCAGATTCAAGTGTATTACCTTATTGCGGTTTGGTGTTTCTTGTCTATGGCATTAATGTTTGCCATTACGCGGACCCCTTTGGGTCGGATTGCGAATGCTGTTCGGGATAATCCCGAGCGTGCGCAGTTCGTTGGATACAATCCAACTCGAGTTCGTTGGTTGATGATGAGTCTGGCTGGTTTCTTTGCTGGAATTGGTGGGGCCCTCGCTACGATTAATTACGAGATTATTACCGCCGAAGCGCTTGGGCTCATGGCCTCAGGTAATGTGGTGTTGATGGCGTTCATCGGGGGTATTGGTCAGTTCTGGGGACCAATGGTTGGTGCGGTTTTGGTGACACTCCTACAGTCCGCATTGTCAAACTTCACGCAAGCGTGGCTTCTTTATTTTGGTCTACTTTTTTTATTAATTATCCTTTATTCCCCCGGAGGAATTTCCAACTTAATCTCCATTCATGTTCCAGTTTGGCGAGCGGGTCTCATCAAAAAGTTATTGCCGTCATACGGTTATGCCTTGCTGACTGGATTTGTGACGTTGCTCGGAGTCGTTGGGGGTATCGAGATGCTATATCGAGGAACTCTTTTTGGTGGTATCAACGTTGGGATAACTTGGGCTGTCGCGGCACTGCTGATTTGCGTTGGTGGGTTTTTCTTAAGGCGAGCAATTGTTTCTGTGCGGCGAGTTTGGGAGGATATGTCTCCAGATCTCGCTAGGTGGGTTTAGGTGATGAGATGAATCAGCAAGCACTAGTTCTGCGAGACGTCCGTAAGCGATTCGGCCAAACTGACATCATCAATGGCGTGAATCTCGAGATTGTTGCTGGGGAGCGACATGCGTTGATTGGTCCAAATGGAGCGGGTAAGTCAACTACGTTCAATTTAATTAGTGGGCGTTTCCCGGTTTCGGCGGGCTCCATATCGCTAAACGGGTCAGACATCACAAATAAAGAGCCGCAAGTTATTAACCGGTTGGGGCTTTCAAGAAGTTTTCAAATCACTAACATATTCCCAAAGCTTTCAGTATTCGAAAATTTGAGATGTTCTGTTTTATGGGCTTTAGGATATCGCTACTCATTTTTCCGAAGAATGTCAGCCTTGAATGACGTCAGAGAGAGTGCCGAGAAAACTCTAACAATGATCGGGCTAGAGAACCGTAGGGAAAAAATGGCTGGTGAGTTGACCTATGCAGAGCAACGGGCTCTCGAGATAGGAATTACCATTGCATCTGGAGCTAGTGTCATCTTGTTGGATGAACCCACTGCAGGCATGAGTCGATCCGAGACGGACGCCGCTGTTGCTTTAATTCATCGGGTGACAGAGGGAAAGACGCTGCTTATGGTGGAGCATGATATGGGGGTTGTTTTCAATATTGCTGACCGAATATCGGTGCTTGTTTATGGCCAAGTAATTGCAACAGGTACGCCTAATGAAATTAGGATGAATAAAAAAGTACAGGAAGCTTACCTAGGTTCAGAATCCGATGAGGACGGAGGGGTGCCAGCATGAGTGAGAGCATGCTCCGAGTCTCAAATTTGCACGCGTATTATGG